>CAMBRC010000060.1 GCA_945869965.1 Asaia bogorensis | reverse complement strand
GGGGGCCATCGAGGCCTTCATCAAGGTCTCGATGGCCCCCTTTGCCGAAGGCGCTTAAAGAATGGGGTCTGGGGCCGCCGGCCCCAGCGGGTCCAGGGCAGAGCCCTGGCCTGCCTTCCTCCCAAGGAGTTCACAGCATGCGCGTAGCGGTCATCGGGCTGGGCACCATGGGCATGGGGGCCGCATTGAACCTGGTGAAGGCCGGGCATGAGGTGCATGGCGCCGAGTTGCGCGCGGCGGTTCGGGATGAGTTGGTGGCGGCGGGGGGCCATGGGGTCGGCCGGGCCTGTGATTTGCCGGACGGGATGGAGGCGGTGATTGTCTTTGTCGTGAATGCCGCCCAGGCCGAGACGGTATTGTTCGGCCAGGAGGGGTGCCTGCCGCGCATGGCGCCGGGCGGGGTGGTGTTGTGCTGCACCACGGTGGCGCCGGAGACCGCCAGGACTCTGGCCACCCGCATTGAATCCCACGGCTTGTTGATGCTGGACGCCCCGGTCTCCGGCGGTGCGGTAGCAGCGCGTGGCGGCAGCATGACGATGATGGCCTCGGGCAGCGAGGCGGCGTTTGCCCGCGCCCAGCCGGTGCTGGACGCGATTGCCGGCAAGCTCTGGCGCCTGGGCGACGAGGTTGGCATCGGCAGCACGGTAAAGATGGTCAACCAGCTCCTGGCCGGCGTGCACATCGCCACCGCCGCCGAGGCGATGGCGCTCGGAATCCGCGCCGGCGCCGACCCTCAAACGTTGTTCGACGTCATCTCCACCTCGGCCGGCAGCTCCTGGATGTTCCAGAACCGCGTGCCGCACATCCTGGCCGGCGACGACACGCCGCTCTCGGCGGTGAACATCTTCGTCAAGGACCTGGGCATCGTGCTCGACCAGGCCCGTGCCCTGACCTTCCCCCTGCCCATGGCCTCGGCCGCCCACCAGCTCTTCCTCGCCGCCGCCGCCGCCGGCCATGGCGCCCGCGACGACGCCTTCGTCATCCGCTTCTGGCAGGCCCTGGCCGGCATCGCTCTGCCCGAAAAGAAGGACTGACCCTCGCCAAACCCCGCCAAAACTCTATAACCAAGCGCATGTCCCAGCCCGCCCCCGCCCCGTCGCGCCGCCCCCGCGTCGCCCTGTTCGTCACCTGCCTGGTGGACCTGCATCGCCCCACCGTGGGCTTCGCCGCCATCCGCCTGCTCGAACAAGCCGGCTGCCAGGTCGAAGTCCCGCGCGCCCAGACCTGCTGCGGCCAACCCGCCTACAACGCCGGCGACCGCGCCACCGCCCGCGACCTCGCCGCCTCCATCCTCGATGCCTTCCTAGGCTACGATTACGTCGTCGCCCCCTCCGGCTCCTGCGCCGGCATGATCAGCCACCACTTTGCCGGCCTCTTCGACAACGACCCCCAACAACGCACCCGCGCCGAAGCCCTGCAAGCCAAGACCTTCGAACTCGTGGCCTTCCTGACCGATGTGATGGGCGTCACCACCGTCCCCGCCGTCTACCAAGGCACCGCCACCTACCACGACAGCTGCTCCGGCCTGCGCGAACTGGGCCTCAAAGCCCAACCCCGCGCCCTCCTCGCCTCCGTCTCCGGCCTCACCCTGAAGGAAATGGCCGAACCCGAAACCTGCTGCGGCTTCGGCGGCACCTTCTGCGTCAAATACCCCGATATCTCCACCCGCATGGTCAGCGACAAAACCCGCGACATCACCGCCACCGGCGCCGATACCCTCCTGGCCGGCGACCTCGGATGCCTCCTCAACATGGCCGGGCGCCTGAAACGCGAAAACTCCCCCATCCGAACCCGCCATATCGCCGAAGTCCTGGCCGGGATGACCAGCGACGTGCCCCCCATCGGCGAGGGCCGAGGGTAGGATGGAAGGCAAGGCAAGCAAGCCGGGGCTTTGCCCCGGACCCCACCAGGGTCCGAGACCCTGGACCTCGACCCTTAAGCGCCTTCGGCTAGGGGGGCATCGAGGCCTTCATCAGGGCCTCGATGCCCCCCTAGCCGAAGGCGCTTCAAACGGATGGGGGTCTGGGGCCTCAGGCCCCAGCGGGTCCAGGGCAGAGCCCTGGCCTTCCTTCCCTGCCCTCCACCCCACCCACGCACCTCGCTGAGCGGAGGCCACGATGTTGTCCACCAGTCCGGCTTTCAAGCAGAACGTGCGTGGGGCTTTGGCGGATGTCGGCCTGCAAAAGGCGTTGGCCTTCACCCGCCCCAGCTTCGCCGGCAAGCGCACCGCAGCCGTCGCCGGCCTGCCGGAGTTCGAGCAGCTGCGCGATGTCGGCCGCGACATCAAGAACCACGTCCTGGCCAACCTCGATTTCTATCTCGAAACCTGGTCCGCCAACGTCGAGAAATCCGGCGGCACCGTGCATTGGTGCAGCACTGCCGACGATGCCCGCGCCGCGGTCCTGGCGATCTGCCAGAAGGCCGGCGCCCGGACGGTGACCAAGGGCAAGTCGATGATCTCCGAGGAGCTGGCGATCAACGACCACCTGGAAAAACACGGCATCGAGCCGGTCGAGACCGACCTCGGCGAGTACATCTTGCAACTCCGCAAGGAACCCCCCAGCCACATCATCGCCCCGGCTTTCCACCTCAACCGCGAGGACTGGGAGGAGAGCTTCCGCGCCTCCCACACCGACCTGCCGGACGACCGCGTCTTCGGCGAACGCCGCGACATCCTCACCGAAGCCCGCAAGAAGCTGCGCGAGAAATTCCTCGCTGCCGATGTCGGCATCACCGGCGCCAACTTCCTCATCGCCGAGACCGGCAGCAGCGTCATCGTCACCAACGAGGGCAATGGCGACCTCACCCAGACCCTGCCCAGGGTCCACATCGTGCTGGCCAGCATCGAAAAGGTGATCCCCACACTGGAGGACGCCTGCACCTTCCTGCGCCTGCTCGCCCGCTCCGCCACTGGCCAGGACATGAGCGTCTACACCACTTTCTCCACCGGCGCCCGCCGCCCCGCCGACCTCGACGGCCCGGAAGAGTACCACGTCGTCCTGATCGACAACGGCCGCACCGGCATGATCGGCACCGAGTTCCAGGAGATGCTGCGCTGCATCCGCTGCGCCGCCTGCATGAACCACTGCCCGGTCTATTTCACCGTCGGCGGCCACGCCTATGGCTGGGTCTACCCGGGCCCGATGGGCAGCGTGCTGACCCCCAGCCTGATCGGCGTTGACAAGGCCGGCCACCTGCCAAACGCCAGCACCTTCTGCGGCAAATGCGAAAGCGTCTGCCCGGTGAAAATCCCCCTGCCCAAGCTGATGCGCCACTGGCGCGAACGCGAATTCGAACGCCACCTCACGCCCCAGACCATGCGCACCAACCTCGCCCTCTGGGCCTGGTTCGCCAAACGCCCCGCCGCCTACCGCCTGGCCACGCGCATCGCCGCCTGGACGCTCGGCCTGCTCGGCCGCAGGAAAGGCCGCTTCCACACCCTGCCGCTCGCCAGCGGCTGGACCGACGGCCGCGACCTCCCCGCCCCCGAGGGCGACACCTTCTTCGCCCGCTACGCCCGCCAGCAGCGGGAGAACCAGCCGTGACAAAAGAAGCCATCCTCAGCGCCATCCGCCGCGGCCTGAAACGCGGCCCCCTGCCGGACGACCAGCAACTCGCCCTGCGCGCCCGCCTCGCCGCCCATCCGCGCCACCTCATCCCGGCCCGCGGCCAGCTCCCCCGCCCCGAACAGGTCGCCCTCTTCCTGCGCAACGTCGAAAAGGAATTCGGCACCACCGCCCGCATCCCCAGCCTCGCCGAAATCCCCGCCGCCATCGCCGACTACCTCGCCGCCAACAACCTCCCCACCGACTTCGCCATCGCCCCCCACCCCGAACTCGAAACCATCGACTGGACCCAGCGCCCCCTGCTCACCCGGCGCCCCGGCCGTGCCGAGGCCACCGACCAGGTCTGCCTCACCCACGGCTACGCCGCCGTCGCCGAAACCGGCACCCTGATGCTCCCCGGCTCCCCCCACCGCCCCACCACCCTGAACCTGCTGGGCGACACCGCCATCGTCGTCCTGCGCGCCAGCCGCATCGTCGGCTACATGGAAGCCGCCTGGGACCTCATCCGCGCCGAAAACCACGACCAGACAACCGGCGGCTTCATGCCCCGCAACATCATGTGGGTCACCGGCCCCTCGCGCTCCGCCGACATCGAATCCACCCTCGAACTCGGCGCCCACGGCCCCCGCCGCCTGCACATCGTGCTGATCGATGACGATCCCACCGCACTGACGTGACCCGCCGCCCCCGCCCCCTCACCGACCACGACCGCGCGGAATGGGCGGCCTACGCCCAGCGCCTCACCCCCCTGCCCGGCCGCACCCTCCCGCCCCCGCCCGAACCCGTAGCCATCCCCCAACCCATCCTCCACCCCGTCCAACCCCGCACCCCCCCCACCCGCCAAACCCCCACCCTCGGCGTCGGCGCCCAACCCGGCGGCCTCGACAATTCCTCCTGGAACCGCTTCCGCTCCGGCAAACTCGCCACCACCCGCACCCTCGACCTGCACGGCCGCACCGCCCAGCGCGCCTTCCACGCCCTGCACGCCTTCCTCCACGCCGCCCACGCTGACCGCGTCCGCGTCGTCGAAGTCATCACCGGCCGCGGCGCCGGCGAAACCGGCGGCGTCATCCGCCGCGAATTCCCGCTCTGGCTCAACCTCCCCGCCCTGCGCCCCCTCGTCCTGGCCGCAACCCACCCCCACGCCGCCAACCCCGGCAGCGTCCGCCTCCTGCTCCGCCGGCCGAAGTGATGGCGGGAAGGCCAGGGAAGCAAGGCCAGGGCTCTGCCCTGGACCCGCTGGGGCCGGTGGCCCCAGACCCCTTCCGTTTAAGCGGCTTCGGCAAGGGGGGGCATCGAGGCCGTCATCAAGGCCTCGATACCCCCCCTTGCCGAAGCCGCTTCATGGTTGAGGGTCCAGGGACCTCGGGTCCCTGGTGGGGTCCGGGGCAAAGCCCCGGCTTGCTTTCCCTGGCCCCCTCGCCATGACTCCGTTCGGCGCGCGGGTGCGGGCGTTGCGGGCGGCGCGGGGGATGACGTTGCGCCAGTTGGCGGCGCAGTTGCAGGTATCTGCGGCCTATATATCGGCGCTGGAGCACGGCAAGCGCGGTGCCCCGAGTGCCGGCCTGGTGCATCAGGTATGCGACGTATTCGGCCTGATCTGGGACGAGGCGGAGGAGATGGCGAAGCTCGCCCGGCTGTCGCATCCCAGGGTGGTGGTGGACACATCGGGCCTGTCGCCGGAGCAGACCGCGTTGGCAAACCGCCTGGCGCAGATGATCCCCAAACTCCCGCCAGAGACGGTTGCCGCCTTGCATGCCGTGCTCGATGCCACAGCGCCGCAGCCCAAGCCCCGGCTCCGGCGCGCGGCCGGCCGGCGCGAATAGCGTTCAGTCGCGGATGTAATCCACGCGTCGGATCTGGAACGCCGTCTTGTCGTCGGAGAATCCGGCAGCACGGTAGAACCCCAGCGTCGACTCCTTCTTCGACCCCGTCATCAGCATCACCTTATAGGCCCCAGCGTCCCAAGCCCGCTGCACGGCGGCATCCAACAGCCGCCGCCCGACCCGCTGGCCGCGATGCGCGGCATCGGTCACCACGTTCTCGATCATGGCGTAGGGCCGCGCCCCGCGCGACAGGTTCGGCACCACCACCAAGGTGAGACAGGCGACCACCACCTCTCCGAGACAGCCGACCAGAGACTGCACCCCCGGCTGCGCCAGGATGCCCCGCCAAGTCACCGCCGCCAGTTCGGTGTCGGGCGGCACATCCTCGGGGTTCAGCTGCGCCAAAAGCCCCAGCACGGCATCAAGGTCATCCGGCCCGGCGGCGCGGACCGAAAAACTCATTCCTTGACCGCACCCGTGAGGCTGGAGACGTAGTATTCCACAAAGAACATGTAGAAGATCGCCACCGGCAACGACCCCAACAGCGCTCCCGCCATCAGCGCCCCCCAGTGATACACGTCACCCGACACCAGCTCGGTCAGGATCGCCACCGGCACCGTCTTGTTCTCGGTCGACGAGATAAACGCCAGCGCATAGATGAACTCGTTCCACGACAGCGTGAACGCGAAAATCCCCGCCGAGATCAGCCCCGGCACCGCCAGCGGCAAGGTAATCCGGCGCAGGATCTGCAACCGCGAAGCCCCGTCGATCAGCGCGCATTCCTCCAGCTCATACGGGATCGACTTGAAATACCCGATCAGCAGCCAGGTGCAGAACGGCACCAGGAACGTCGGATACGTCAGGATCAGCGCGAACGACGTGTCGTACAGCCCAAGCTGAAACACCACCTGCGCCAGCGGAATGAACAGGATCGACGGCGGCACCAGATAGGCGGCATAGATCGCCAGCCCCACGTAGTCCGACCCCTTGAACCGCAGCCGCTGGATCGCATAGGCCGCCAGCACGCTGGCAAAGATCGACAGGAAGGTCGAACCAATCGCCACGAACATCGTGGTCACCAACCAGTGGCCGTAATCCGTATCGAACAACAGCTTCTTGATGTTCGCCAGCGTGGGCGAATTGACCCAGAACGGATTGTTGTTCTTGAAGTCCAGCAACTCGTTGTCGGGCTTGAACGTCGTCACCCCCATCCAATAGAACGGGAACAACAACACAATCAGGAAAATCACCAGGGGGATATACACCACGACAAACCGCCGGGTCTTGCTGTCCCACGACATAAGCTGCGGCCCTTCGGCCTCAGTCACCCCGCCCTGAACTTCGGAATCGACGCGCTTGCCGGTGACCGACGACATCTGGGCCTCAGTCATTGTCAGACCCCTGCTGCCACTTGCGATTGCCCAGCGCGAAGTAGCTGAACAGCGTTGCGAAAACCAGGAACGGGATCATCGCAACCGCGATCGCCGCCCCCTCGCCAAGCTGCCCGGCGGGAATGCCGCGCTGGAACGCCAGGGTGGCCATCAGGTGCGTTGCATTGATCGGCCCGCCGCGGGTGATCGCATAGACCAGCTGGAAATCGGTAAAGGTGAACAGGACCGAGAACGTCATCACGATCGCCAGGATCGGCATCAGCAGCGGCGCCGTGATCCGCCGGAAACGCTGCCAGGGCGAGGCCCCGTCGAGCATCGCCGCCTCGTACAGCGACGGCGAAATCGTCTGCAACCCCGCCAGCAGGGTGATCGCCACGAACGGAATGCCGCGCCAGATATTCGCCACAATCAGCGACCAGCGCGCCGGCCATGGCTCGCCCAGGAAGTCGTAGTACTTGTCGCGCCACCCAAGCTGATCGACCACCACATAGGAAATGATCGAGAATTGCGGATCATAGATCCACCAGAACGCGATCGCCGACAGCACCGTCGGCACGATATACGGCAACAGGATGATGGCGCGGATCGCCGACTTGAAGGGGATATTGTCGTTCAGCAACAGCGCCAGCCACAACCCCAGCGCAAATTTCCCGATCGTGGCAATAAAGGTATAGACAAACGTCCACCACACGCTCTGCAGGAAGATCGGGTCCTCCATCAGGTCGATAAAGTTCTCCAGCCCCACCCACTTGCCGTTGCCGCCAATCTGCGTGTCGGTGAACGACAGATAGATCCCCAAGCCCAGCGGATAGGTCAGGAACGCCAGCAACAGCCCAAGGGCCGGAAACAGGCAGACCGCGATCAGGAACGGTTTGTAGTCGAACAACCGCGCCAGCGCGCTCGGCGCCGGCCGCTTTGCCACCCAGGTGGAGGCGTCCATAATCATCCTTTCGCGGGCACGGAAAAATCATGAACGCCGCCCGGGAAACCCCCCGAGCGGCGCCCATCGCGATAGCCTAGGTCGCGCGGCGATAGATGCGGGTAATCCGGCGCTCGGCTTCCTTGGCGGCTTCCTGCGGCGTCGCCTGGCCCGAGCACACGCTGGCAAACATCTGCACCAGCACGTATTCGGCATCGACGGCCCCCGAAGCGGCGGAGATCGGACCCTTGAAACCGATCCAGTGCGGCATCTTCTGCGCGTCGCGGAACGGCAGGATCTTCGGGTCGCTCTCCCACGCCTTGCTCTTGTCGAACGCCAGCAGCGGATGCGCCCAATAGCCCAGGCATTTGGTCAGCCAGGGATCATACTGCTCGGCTTCCATCATGAAGCGGATGAATTCCTTCGACGCGTTCGGGAACTTGGTGTGCTTGAACACCATCGCGTTCAGCACGTTCGCCGTCTCGGGATAGCGCGTGCCAACCGCACCCGGCAGGCGCGCATGCTGGGTGTCCTCGGCGATCTTGGCGTATTTCGGATCGCTCTTCAGCACGAAATACACCGAAACCCCGTTCGGCGTCAGCCCGACTTCCTCGGCGATGTACGCCTTGTTGTTCGAGGGGTCGAGCCAGCTCAGCGTGCCCGGGATGAACGTCTTGTAAAGCTCGGCGGCATATTTCAGCGCCTCGATGGTCTGACGGCTGTTGATCGTGACCTTGCCGGCCTCGTCCACCTGGAAACCGCCATGCGACCACAGCAGCCAGGTCGCCGTGCCGTTGCCGTCGCCCACCGCGTTGCCCAGCGCAAACCCGGCCGGATGCCCGCTCTTCTGCATCTTGCGGCACAGGTCCAAAAACCGGTCCAGCTCGTTCGGAATGCCGGAATAGCCGACCTCGTTGACCCACGACTTGCGATACACCATCGCCCCGCCGCCGCAGCCCATCGGGATCGACAGCCACTGGTTGGTGCCGAACTTCTTGCCGAAGCGCTCCGGCAAAGGACCCCAGCCGCCATACTTCTTGCCGAGATAATCGGCCAGCTCGGTCATATCCAGGATCTTGTCGGCATACAGATGCGGATCAGCGGCCCAGCCGGCAACCACATCCGGCCCGGCGCCAGTGCGCGCGGCCACAGCCACCTGGGCGCGAATATCCTCCCAGCCGACATAATCGGTGCGAACCTGAATCCCGGTCGCCTTGATGAACTTCGCCTGGTTCTCGTTCCAAACCGCCTCGTCCGCCTCAACGAACTTGCTCGGCCGGATCACCCGGATCGTCGCCCCGGCCTCGGCCGGCTGGTTCGGCGCGGGCACATTGGCCACCGGAATCCCCGCCTGCATCCCCTGCGCCATGGCTTCCGGCGCCAAGGCAGCAACACCGAGAGCGGCACCGGTCCCCATCTTGAACGCATCGCGACGTGTAAAGCGATCCATCGTTAGACCTCCCTAAATGGCGGCGTTGGCGCCGCGCATGATAGCCCGTTGGTCAGTTCAGCCGCGTTCCCGTCTGTTCGTCAAACAAATGCACCAGCGCGGGATCCGGTGCGATGCGCAGAGTCTGCCCGGGCTTCTCCATGATACGCTCCCGGAACGCGCCGACCACCTGCGTACCAGCAAGATGCATGATCACCTGCGTCTCGGACCCCGTCGGCTCCGTCACATGCACCGTCGCCACGACACCTTCGCTATCCAGCCGAAGGTGCTCCGGCCGCATGCCATAGACCACCTTCTGCCCCTCGGCCGCCCCCCCGCCACCATCTGGCAACGGCAGGCTGATCTCGCCGGTCCGGAACACCCCGCCACGGATCTCGCCGTGCAGAAAATTCATCGACGGCGACCCAATAAACCCCGCCACGAACAAGTTATTCGGCCGGTCATACAGCTCCAGCGGCGCCCCGATCTGCTCCACATTGCCGCCATTCATCACCACGATCTTGTCCGCCATGGTCATCGCCTCGATCTGGTCGTGCGTGACATAGATCGTCGTCGTCTTCAGCCGCTGGTGCAGCTCCTTGATCTCCGCCCGCATCTGCACCCGCAGCTTGGCATCCAGGTTCGACAGCGGCTCATCAAACAAAAACACCTGGGGATCGCGAACAATCGCCCGCCCCATCGCCACCCGCTGCCGCTGCCCGCCCGACAACTGCCGCGGATAGCGCTCCAGATACGGCTCCAGCCCCAGGATATCGGCCGCCCGCCCCACCTTCGCGTCCATCACCGCTTTCGGCGCGTTCAACAGCGTCAACGAAAACGCCATGTTCTCGCGCACCGTCATGTGCGGGTACAGCGCATAATTCTGGAACACCATCGCGATGTCCCGCTCCTTCGGCGCGACATCGTTCACCACCCGCCCGCCAATCGCGATCTCGCCGCGCGTGATGTTCTCCAGCCCCGCGATCATCCGCAACAGCGTCGACTTCCCGCAGCCGGATGGGCCAACAAGAATGACGAACTCGCCATCCTCAACCTCCACATCCACCCCATGCAGAATTTCAGTGCTGCCGAACGCCTTGCGCACCGCGCGAACCGAGACTGTAGCCATGAGCCTGGACCGCCTCCCCTACAACAACCGGGCCATTCGGCACCAATTTGTCGTCCACTACGGCAATGCCCGTATGCCACCGCTTTGGCAAGCACCGATTCACCGTGGGCTCAAAAGGCAGCAGAAGTTTTTTTTTGAAAAAAAGAACCAAAAAACTTTTCCGCTTGCCTCAATCCGCTGCCGCCGAGAGCCCCGCAGCACCGCTCAGGCGCGCTCGCACCGCCTCGCCAAACAGGGCAAAAATCTTCCGCGAAACCTCGTCGCGCTCCCAATCATATTCCGGATGCCACTGCACCCCCACCGCGAACCCCGGCGAAACGGCGTGCAACGCCTCAACCGTGCCATCCGGCGCCACCCCATCCGCCACCAGGCCCGGCGCCAGCCGGTCCATCCCCTGGTTGTGCAGCGAATTCACCGCAATCTCCGTCGTCCCGCACAGCCGATGCAGCCAACTCCCCAAAACCACCCGCACCGCATGCGACTTGCCCGTCCGCACCCGCGGATTCGGGCTCATCGGCGTCGAATGATCAATCCGGTCTGGCAAATCCTGCAACCGCTGGTGCAAACTCCCCCCCAGCGCCACGTTCATCTCCTGCATCCCCCGGCAAATCGCCAAAACCGGCACCCCCGCCGCCACCGCCGCCCGGATCAACGGCAAGGTCACCCCATCGCGCTCATGATCCTCCGGCGTCCCCTCGGCATGCGCCGGCCCATCATAATTCCCCGGCGCCACATTCGAGCGGCTCCCGGTCAAAATCAGCCCGTCCAACCGCGAAACCAGCGTCTCAATATCCGCCAATCCGCCATTCGCCGGCACCAAAACCGCAACCCCGCCAACCACATGGTCGGTCGCACGAATATACGTGTTCGAAGTCGCATGGTTGGCCATGCCAAACACGCCAAACTGCTTCACGCAGCAAGAAATCCCAATGAGCGGTTTCATGGTCCCCAAAACGCTGAAATCAGAGCGAACATGATTGTCGATCGTGGCAATAAAATGAACACAAACCCGCACCTCGCGATACAGCCATGCGCTGGAATCACACCACCGTGGCCATAGCGCCACATCCATGGATCAGCCAAGAAAAGCCTTCTTTTTGTGAACAAAAAGAAGCAAAAAAACTTCAATCATTAAAAATACCAACCCTTCCAGACCCGCCATCCCGAGCGAAGCGAAGGATCCACGCTTCTCCCTTCAGCATCATCAAGCTTCGATACTAAAAATCCCACGCTGCAGTCGCCAACCCGCACCCTCGACAAAATGGATAAAGTTTTTTTGCTTCTTTTTGTTCACAAAAAGAAGACTTCCTTACTCCCGCAGCCGCGGATCCGCCGTCTCAAACAGCTTCTGATCAAACCGCCCGCCCAAAGTCACATTAAACAGCGACACCGTCGTCTCGCGCCCCTGCGGGTCGGTGATCGCCCATTGCCGCAGCGACAGCGGATTATCGGCAAACACCAGCGTCAGGCTGCCATCCCCCCCCGAAGCCGTCCGAAACAGCGAAACATGGATCTGTCCCGGCAGCCGCTCGATCCCGCTGATCGTCACCTCGCCCGCCAGCTTCAAATTATCCGACAGCAAAATCCCCAGCGGCGTCGAGCTCAACGGAAAATGCGTCACCTGCTTCAGCGTCCGGTCATAAAACATCCCCCCGCCATTGCCCGCCACCAGCAACAGCGGCGACGGCGGGTCATACTCAAACCGCATCCGCCCCGGCCGCTCGATCCAGGCATTGCCCTCGGTCACATCCCCGCTCGGCGCCACCTGCAAAAACCGCCCCCGCAGCGCCTTCAACCCGTTCAGATAAGCCTCAACCCGCGCCACATCCGCCCGGTCCCCAGCACTCAGCGCCATCGCCCGCGGCGGCGGCACCACCGGCGCACGGCTCTGCTGCCCCGCCGCCGGCGAGACCAACGACACCAACCCAAAACCCATCAGCGCACGACGTTTCATACCCACAAGATGGCCCCGCGCCGCGCCATCTCCAAGCCACCGGCGGAAAATCCAAGTGGCAGAAAGAATCTTCTTTTTGTGAACAAAAAGAAGCAAAAAAACTTCATCCACGCCCTCCAAGGGCGGGATGCACCTTGACGTCCCTCCCCGCACCTCACCATCGCGCCGAACGCCATCGAATAAAGTTTTTTTGCTTCTTTTTGTTCACAAAAAGAAGACCTTCCCCACCGCGTGCCTCCCCTACTCCGCCGCAACCGCCACAGGCCGAGCCTCAGCCTTCGCCCACAACTCCGGGTTCAACTCCTCGCGCCGGTTCGGGAAGAACCAAGCACACACCAGCGTCACCACCGCGAACCCTGCCAGCACCGTGATGCACGCCCCCTGGCTCCCCGTCCGCCCATACAACCAGGCGATCAGCGGCGCCGAAGCCGCACTCCCCAAAAACCCCACGAAAAACCGCACCGAATACATCCGCGTCCGCAACGCTGGCGAAATATACCGCGCCGTCATCGTCTCGTTCACCGTCACCTGGCCAAACAGCACCGCCGCCACAACGCCCGCCACCGGCACCACCACCCACCCCTCGACAAACGCCAAAGCCGCCAGCGCCGGCACCAAAACCACCGCCATCGGCAAGAACATCTGCCGCAGTGTCGTCCGGTCGATAAACCGCCCAACGGTCAACTGCGTCACCGCCCCGCACAAAGTCGCCACCGTCGCCGCCACCCCCGCCAGCGGCAACAACCCGGCATCACTCGCCAACCGCTCCTGCATCAGCTTCGGCAACAGCAACGTGAACGCGTTGAACACCAGCCCAGACACCGCCGCCACCAGCAGCAGCACCACCACCGCGCGGCGCACCAACTGCGGCGGAATCGCCGGAAACGCCCGCCCCGACCGCCGGCTCGCCACGTCAAAAATCGGCTCGCGCATCCAAAACAGCCCAACCCCGGTGCACAAAACCCCCGGAATAATAAACGCCCAGTGCCATCCCCACCGAAACGCCACAAACGCGGTGACCATCGGCGCCATCGCCACCCCGATATTGCCAAACACCCCGTTCAGCCCGATCGCCTGCCCCGGCTTGTCGCCGGCCACATCCACCAGCAACGCCGTCCCGATCGGATGATAAATCGCCGCAAACGCCCCGATCAGCGCCAACCCAACCCCCAGCATCACCGGCGAGCCCGCCAGCCCCGTGGCAATCATCGACAGCCCCGCCCCCAGGAAAAACACCGTCATCAACCGATGCCGCCCAAACCTGGCCGCCAACCACCCCTGCGGCAACGACAGCAACCCGTACAAAACAAACCCCCCCGTCGCCAACGGCAGGATCACCTCATAATCATCCCCAAACGGCCCCCCCGCCTGCAACACCATCGCCAACACCGCGGTCGGCAGAATCAGCAAACAGTAATGCGTGAACGAATGCGCGGCGTTGATGAACGCCAACTGTCGTGCGGCCGGTGACATGCCAAACTCTCCTGGCGCTTCCCCCAAGCCTGCGCCCGTCCCCGCGCCGAGGTCAAATCCCAGGCGAAGGGCAGTCTTCTTTTTGTGAACAAAAAGAAGCAAAAAAACTTCATTCGCTCGGAATTTTCTCTCCCCTCGCGCTTGGGCGGGCGGAGCCGGAGGGGGGCTCTTCTCTTTTCATCTCGCTTCCCCCCACACGACCCCCTCATGCAGCATCCCCCCTACCGCCCCGCCGCCACCCTTCTGGCCGCTCCCAGCGCCAACCTTGCCCACGCCACCAGCGCGTCGGGATCATCAAACAATCGGTCCGGCGCCCGCCAGAACGCCAAATCGATCACCCGCCCGCCCTTCCGGTAATTCAGCGGCGCCTCGTCCGCCGCCTCCGCGAACGCCACCCGGTTGCCCTCGTCGACCCGCAGATACAGCACGTTATCCGCCACTATCCCCAGCATCACCCCGTCGCAAAACACCCCCGTCTTGCCGAACATCCGCCGCAACCCCACCGGCCCCAACGGCGCCAGCATCTCGCGCAGGAATTCGCCGAACGCCGCACTGGCAACCATCCCCGCCCCCCACAAAAAACCAGCTTGCACCGGTTCGCCGGATATGGCAAGAACGTATCATGAACATAACGCATCTCCTCCCCCCGAAGCCAGCCGTCGAGCTGGCCCAGCGGCTTGACGGGATATTTGCGTCCATCGCCCTGTTCCTCTTCGGCCGCATCCAGGACCACGGCGCGCTCATCGCCCGGCTGCACAACCGCTTCGCCCGCGCCCGCCGCCGCCTCGCCAACCTCCTCGCCCTGCTGGCCGCCGGCCGCCTCCCGCGCTCCCGCGCCCCCAGTCCCCGCCCCAGCCCCCGCACACCGGAATCGCCCCGCAAGCCGTCCTTCAACTACCCCCGCCGCCGCGCCTGGCTGGTCATCACCTTCGGCTACCGCATCGCCGCCTACGGCTCGCACCTCGAACACCTCCTGCGCGATCCGCAAACCCTGGCCACCCTCGCCGCCGCCCCGCCTGCCGTCCTCAAATCCGCCGGCCGCACCCTGCGCCCACTCTGCCACCTCTTCGGCATCCCTCTGCCGCCCCTGCTTCAGCGTCCCCCGCGCCCGAAATCCCCCACCAAAAAACCCACCCAAAAGCCCGCGGCCCCGCCTTTGCCGCCGCTGCGCCCGCTTCATCCCCGCCGCTACGCCCGCGAAATGCCGCTGCTGCTCCCGCTGCGAAAAAATCACCCTGCCTGACCGCGCCACCCTGGCACGACTATAATATTACGATATAATAACAAATTTTCGATACCCGTGAACCCGCCAGCAAACCCTCCGTTAACCCGCCCCCGTCACATTGCCCCCGAGACCGCGCTGCCGATACCCGCGGCTGCAACCCGCCAGAACGGCGTGTGCGAGCATCCACAAATGCCCAATGACTGGAACTTCCTGACCGAGGGCGCCCAGCTCGCCCTCTCACGTGCCGCCCTGGTCCACGCCGCGGATACCATCGCCGACCAGGCCGAGACCCTGGCCGACGAAATGGAAACCGGATCCCTCGCCGATCGCGGCGGCCCCGATGCCCTGCGCCTGCTCGCGGCCGTCATCCGCAGCCTCAACGGCGCATCCATGTCCGCCGCCGGCCATGCCTGACGCCAAATCCGCCGCACCGGCCCTTGCCAAGCCCCCCTGATCGGACGATGTAAGGCCAACAGGACCAAACGGGTCCAGTATGACCCCGAGCCCCAGAGGTGATCGCATGTTCATCGAGACCGAAGGCACCCCGAACCCCGCCACGCTGAAATTCCAGCCCGGGCGCGACGTGATGGGAACCCGCACCGCCGACTTCGCCAGCGCCGAGGCCGCCGACCGCAGCCCCTTGGCCAGCGCCATCTTCGCCTTGCCCGGCGTGAGTCGGGTGTTCCTCGGCGGTGACTTCATCACCGTGACCAAGACCGACGCCATCGCCTGGCAGGCGCTGAAGCCGCAAATCCTCGGCGCCATCATGGAGCACTTCGTGGCCGGCCGGCCCGTCGTCGAAACCGATGTCGACGACCTGGACGAGGACGTCGAACCCGCCGACGCCGAAATCGTCGCCCAGATCAAGGAGTTGCTCGACACCCGCGTCCGCCCGGCGGTCGCCAGCGACGGCGGCGACATCGTCTTCCGCGGCTACCGTGACGGCATCGTCCGCCTGCACATGCAGGGCGCCTGCAGCGGCTGCCCCTCCTCTTCAGCCACGCTCAAGCACGGCATCGAGAACATGCTCAAGCACTACGTGCCGGAGGTTATCCGCGTCGAACAGGTGATGTTCTGATGCCATCCGACGTCACTAAGCCTGCCGAGCCGAAACCCGCCGCCGAGGCCACCGAAACACCCCCCCCTGTCACCGAAGCCTTGACCGCAGCGCCCACCCCCCCACCGGAACCCGCCCCAGCCGCGGTGACTGGCCCGCTGAACGACGCAGCCCTCGACCAGCTGTTCCGCTCGGCCCGCACCCAATACGGCTGGACCGGTGCCGCGGTCAGCGACGACGACCTGCGGGCCATCTTCGATCTGATGAAATGGGCCCCCACCTCGGCCAACAGCTCGCCGGCCCGATTCCTGTTCCTGCGTACCCAATCGGCCAAGGAACGCCTGCGGCCGGCACTGTCCTCGGGCAACCTGCAAAAAACCATGCTGGCCCCGGTGACCGTGATCGTCGCCTATGATCCCAAATTCTACGACTACCTCCCCCGCCTGTTTCCGCACGCCGACGCCAAGCCCTGGTTCACCTCGAACCCCGAACTGGCCGCGGAAACCGCCATCCGCAACGGCACCCTGCAAGGGGCCTATTTCATGCTGGCCGCCCGTGCCCTCGGCTTCGGCCTCGGCCCGATGTCAGGCTTCGATACCGCCAAGGTGGATGCCGAGTTCCTGTCCGACCGCGGCTGGAAGTCGAACTTCCTGGTCAACCTCGGCCATGGCGACCCCGCGGCCGAGAAACCGCGGGGGCCACGCTTCTGGTTCGATGAGACCTGCTTGATGCTCTAAGCAAGGCTGGGCTCTGCCCAGACCCGCCAGGGGTCCAAGCCCCCTGGACCCTTAAAATATAAGGTCCAGGGGCTTGGCCCCTGGCGGGTCTGGGCAGAGCCCAGTCTTCCGCTAGAACTTCGCTCTCACCCCCGCCAAAACCCGAGCCCCCGGTGTCTGGAACCCGTTCGCCGCCTCGAAGCGCGAGCCGCCGAGGTTCCGGCCGTCCAGGAACGCGGTAAGCGTTGGCGTGATCGCATAGCTGGCCGAGATATTGGCGATCACCCCGGGCTTGGCCCGTCCGGCGCCGACCGGGAAGCCGTTATCGTCGATCAGGAAATCGCGGAACGGCCCGGACCAGACCAGTTCCGGCGCAATCGTCAGGCCCGGCAGGGGCGTGATGCGCAGGCTGGCCGAGCCCTGGTTCTGCGGCCGGCGCAACAGGCGGGTGCCGGTCTGCTGGTCGCGGGCTTCGGTGTAGGTATAGGTCAGGATTGCCTCGGCCCAGCTTGCCGGACGCAGCACCAGGCTGGCTTCAACGCCGTGGCTGCGGGCGCGGTTGACGTTGCGGGTGGTGGCGGCGGTGAAGCTGGAATTGAACTCGGTGGTGATCAGGTTGTTGATGCGGTTGTCGAAATAGGTGAGCTCCACGGTCGCCAGGTCGCGCCGGCCCAGCCCGGGGATGTCGACGGCCCAGCCGGCTTCCCAGCCGGCGCTGCGCTCGGGGCGCAGGTTGGGGTTGCCGGTGTAGCCAAAGTTGTCGATGCCGAAGAGGTCGAACAGCGACGGCGCCTTGAAGGCGGTGCCATAGGCCAGCTTCAGCCGGGACCAGGCCTCGGGAACGGCAAGGACGGCACCCGTGCGCCAGGTGGTGGCCGATCCACCATAGCGGGCCGATTGATGGCGCAGATCGGCGCTCAGGGTCAGGCGGTTGAACAGGGTGGTCTGGAACCCAGCATTCCCTGCGGTGCTGTTGGCCGAGGCCCGGACGGAATTGCGGTACGGGAAGCCGAACGAGGACAGGTCCAGCGAGGTGCGGGCGGAGTCGGCGATGTGCTCCAGGCCAAAGCGCAGCGACGAATCGGCGGCCGGCCCTATGTCGGGCAGGCGCACGGTGTTGTTCCATTGCAGGATGGAGCGTTCGCCGCGAAAGCGCGAGTTTGAGGTGGCCTGGTTGGGATCGGCGGCCTCCAGCCCCTGGGTGTAGCGGCGGAAGGAGCGGGTGTGAGAGAGCACCAGGCTGGATTCCAGCACGCCGTCAAAGAACAGGCCGGTGGCGCCGATGCGGCCCTGGACGTTCTGGTCCCGCCCGTTGTAGCGCTGGCTGTCAAAGGCGGGGAAGCCGGTGTCGTCCAGGCCGAAGCGGGCGGTGCGGGCACGCAGCCAGGTGAAGACGCGGATGTTGTCGGTGGGCGAGAGGCCGAACTCGAGCGTGCCGGTGGCGCCCTCGTAGCCGTCGCGTTCGCCACGGTTCACGCTCATCCGGCGCGGGGTGTTGTTAAAGCCGATTTCGGTGCGGGCCTCGGCCTGGAGGTTGTAGTCGAAGCGGCCGATGCTGCCGGAGAGGCCGGCCGAGCCTTGGGCCGCGGCGGGCAGGCCGCCGGCGACGCTGACAGTGCCCTTGGCCGGACCCTTGCCGCGGCGGCTGATCAGGTTGACCACGCCGCCGATCGCGCCGGAGCCGTAGATGCCGGACATCGGGCCGCGCACGATCTCAATGCGCTCGACATCGGCCAGGGTATCGACGCCGAAGTTGAACAACCCGCCGGGGTCGGAGGGGTCATTCAGCGGAATGCCGTCGCGCAAGACCAGGGTGTGGTTGGAGTTGGTGCCGCGGGTGAAGGCGCTGGCATTGGCGCCGGGGCCGCCGGACTGGACGATGCGCATGCCGGGAACGGCGGACAGCGCCTCGACCAGGGTGGTGTAGCCACGCGCCTCGATGGTGGCACGATCGATCACCGTGACGCCCGCCGGGATGCGGTCCACCAGGGTTGGGATGCGGGTGGCGGTGACCACGCTTTCGGGAAGCTGGGTGCCCTGTCCGAAGGATGGGGCCGCAAATGCCGCGGTGCTGAGCACCGTGGCCAAAAGAAGTCGACGCATACAAGCCTCCAGGCGGGGCGCCCCGGGAAAAGGGGCGTCCGGTACAGGGACGGCTGTCGCCTCGGGTCTTTCTCCCGCTGCATCGGTTCACCTCGCCCGCTGCGCGCGCACAGTCTCGATGCCGGCCGGTCTCCTGGCTCGCGGTGAGAGGGGATCGTCCCCTGCGCCGGATCCGCCTTCTCACGCCTCCTTTGGGAGGGGCAATGGCAATTTGGACCCGGCTCACCGCCGACAGTTGCGAGGGCAGCCGCGCTGCGACGGGGCATGCCCGCCGGTCGCGTTCCCGTTTCAGCCCTTGCGGGCCACCTGCATCTGGGCCAAGCATAGACGCCAATCCGCGAGGTGGAAAGCCACCTTGTTCCTGTTTCGCCATTGCCATGCCGGAGTGCTTGCATGACCGCCGTTCGCCTGAAGGGTCGCCTGCCGGGGTTTGCCCGGTTGATGGGAGTTGAGCTGACGGTGACGGAACTGGACCGCATCGTAGGAACGCTGGAGGTGCGCGAGGAGCTGACCAATGGCGGGGGCGTGATCCATGGCGGGGCGCTGATGGCGTTTGCCGATACGCTGGGGGCGATTGGCACCATGGTAAACCTGCCGGACGGGGCGCAGACGACGACGATGGAGAGCAAGACCAACTTCATCGCGGCCGGACCCACCGGCATGGTGCTGACCGGCGAGGCGGTGCCGATCCACAAAGGGCGGACGACGATGATCTGGCAGACGCGGATCACCCGGCCGGATGGGCGGCTGGTGGCGATGGTGACGCAGACGCAGCTGGTGATGCCGGCAACCAAGCCGGGCTGAGGCGGTGCAGGCGATCCTGACCGTTGCGTTTCCGGTCTTCGCGCTGGTCGGGATTGGCTGGCTGGGTGGGCGGCTGCGGCTGTTGGGGGCGCATGGGACGGCGGCGCTGAACGGGTTTGTCACCTGGTTCGCGCTGCCGGCGATGCTGTTTGGCGCGTTGGCGAAGGTGAAGCTGGACGAGATCGTCAACCTGGATTTCGCCGTGGTGTTCGGCGGATCGATGCTGGCGACCTATGCGGTGGGGATGGTTGCGGCGCGGGTGGTGGCGGGGGCGGGGCTGGCGCATATGAGCCTGCATGGGCTGGCGGCCGCGTTCGGCAATGTCGGCTACATGGGCATCCCGCTGTGCATCGCCGCGTTCGGGCCGCAGGGGGCGTTGCCGGCGACGCTGGCGGTGGTGCTGGGGGCGGCGGGGCTGTTGACGCTGGCGCTGGTGATCGCCGAGTTCGGCGGGGACGATCCGCCGGCCTCGCGGCTGGCGGCGCTGATGCGGGTGGCCGGCGCGGTGGGGCGCAGTCCGATCATGCAGGCGGTGGTGCTGGGGATGCTGGTCTCGGCCCTGGCGGTTCCGGTGCCGGACCCGGTGCAGCGGTTTCTCGACCTGTTGGCCGGGGCGGCGGGGCCGTGCGCGCTGTTCGCCATCGGGCATTTTCTCAGCGACCAGGGATTTCCGAAGGACTGGGGCGAGGTCGGGCTCGCCACCTTTGGCAAGGTGATCCTGCAGCCGGTGCTGGCGCTGGGGTTGCTCGCCTTCTATCCCGGCATGGACGGGATGTGGGCGAAGTCGGCGCTGTTGCTGGCGGCGTTGCCCAGTGCGGCGAACTGCTTCGTGCTGGCGAAGGAATACGACCGGTTCGTGGCCGGGGCGTCGGCGACGATCCTGTTGTCGACGATTGCGTCGGTGTTCACCGTCTCGGCGTTGGTGGTGGTGCTGCGGATCGGGTGAGGGGGGCTGGAGGAAGCAAGGCAAGGGCTTTGCCCTTGACCCACCAAAGGCCGAGGGCCTTTGGAAACCCATTCATTTTAGATGAATAAGGTCCAGGGGCTTGGCCCCTGGCGGGTCTGGGCGGAGCCCAGGCTCCCTGTCTTCGAATCTTGATACGAGGGCGTCAAGCAGCCCGAGCGGTGCTTGGCGCAGCCTCCCAGTATGCGACCATCGGGTTGAGGGCGAGGTCCAGCACGCGGGCGCCGGCGGCATGCAGGCCGGCATCGCCGGTGGTCCAGCGCCATTCGGCCTCGGCGCCGTGCCAGCCATCGGCCAGGAGCGGGCTGTCCAATGCGACGCGCCTTCCGTCCAGGGCGAGGGCGCGGACGGCGACGCCGACGATGCGGGTGTCGGTCGAGTCGGCCCTGACATGGGCCGGTACGCCCTGGCGCGAGCACAGGCGCAGGGTGCTGACGCCGTCGGGCAGGGTGAAGCGGTAGGTGTCGCCGGTGCGCACGGGCGTCAGGCGGATGCCGTCGGCAAGCAGGTGCAGATCGGGGTCGTCGGTGCGGATGTGGCCCAGTGTTTGGGCGCGGGCGAGCAGGGCGGCGCGGATGCGCAGGATGTCGGGACCGTCCATCACCAGGCGGGCACAGGGCCTGGCGCGGGTGGCGCCGGGCGCGAAGTCGGCGTGCAGCATGACCGGGACATCGGCGTTGTCGAAGGCGCCGCGGTTGCCGGTATCCAGGTAGGATTCGGCTGGCAGGCCCTCGGCCAACACCACGTCGTGGGCGGCATCGCCGGCCGGGTCGGCGAGCTCGACGTGATAGTAGGTCACGGTGTCGACAGCTTCCTGCACGATGGTCGCGCCGTTGATCAGGTAGCGGATCGGCACCAGCATCGCCGCCACCCCGCCGGTGGCGGGAAAGAACACGGCATGGTCCGGGCTGAGCCACAGATCGTCATGCGGGGCGCCGGGCGCGAAGGCACCGGCGGCCACGCGGACGGGCTGGACGTCCCAGGGGCGGGGATGGCCGGCCAGGGCAATGTGCCGGTGGCCAACCCAGCGGACGCGGCGCAGCCCGGCGCCGGTCAGGACGATGGCGCGGTCGGCTTCGGTCAAGGCCTGGACAGCAACCTCGCCGCGCGCGGTCAGGATGCGGGTGCCGGCGACAAAGCAGGGCGGCACGTTGACCAGGCCCAGGGTGGTGGCTGCGCTGCCGCCGGCATCACCGACTTGAAACGTGTAGCCGAAGCCGGTGCCGGCCCCGACCAGGGTGCGGCCGCGCAGGTCCGGCAGGGCGAAGCTGGAAATGCCGTCCCCGCCATAGGTGGTGCCCAGGATGAAGAACAGGGCGGGATTGGCTTCGATCGACACCTCGGCACCATTGCAGAGTGCCCAGCCTACGGGCGCGTAATTGCCGGCGAACTCGGCGATCTGCCCGAGCGTGGCGATGTCGGAGTCAAGGCTTTGGCCGCCGCTGGGCAGCGGGAAGATGCCGCTGGTGCAGATGATATAGGTCAGGGCGAGCGAGGGCTGGACGTTGTTGACCGGCTGGTCGGAGCCGGTGGGCGGCGGCAGGTCGCCCAGGGCAAGGGTCACCGCCTCCTGGCCGAAGATGCTGCCGAGCGGCTGGTTGTTGTCGGCACCGACCGAGACCCGGCCGCGCAGGTCCGGCAGCTTGAAGTTGGTGGTGCCATTGCCGCCATAGGTGGTGCCGAGAATGGCGAACAGCGCGGTATTGCTTTGGATCGTCAGGGTCTGGCCGGCCGCCTCCATCCAGCCGCCCGGGACGAAGTTGCCGGCGAAGGTTGCGACCTGGCCGATGAAGGTGGCCGAGCCGTCGCCGGTGCCGAAGTTGGAGGGGAACACGCCGTTCACGCAGATCAGCCGCTTCAGCGGCAGGGAGGGCTGGATGGTGAGGAAGGGCTGGCCGCCGCCGCCGGTCGGGGTGGCGCCGGCCGGGATCTGGGTGAGCGTGAGACTGATTGTTGCGGTGCCGGTAGTACCACCGAGCAGATAGCCGGACAGCCCGGGGCCGCTGCCCTCGCCGAGGATGACGCGGCCTTGGAGATCAGGCAGGGCATAGTTGTCTTGGCCGTCGCCGCCATAGGTGGTGCCGATGAGTTGGAAGGTGGTTTCGTCATTGGCGATGTCGATAAGCTGGCCTCTGGCCGCGTAGGTGCTGCCGGGCGCATAGTTTCCGGCGAAGCCGTAGAGGAAGCCGATCATGTTGCCGACGGGATGGTTGCCCGGGAAGATCCCGGTGCCGCTGCCCGGCGTGACGAAGGTGACGGCCAAATAGGGCTGGAGGTTGCTGAAGGGCTGGCCGGGGGTGAGTGCCAAGAAGGGTCTCCATCATCGGGTGGTCCGCCAGCGACGTCGCGGGACGGCGGTCAGCATCGTGGCCCTTGTGGCGATGCCACGGATTGCGCGAGCATGGTGCCCACAAGAATGGGGAAACGCCATGACCAAAGTCGCTGTCATCACGGGGTCTAATGGCCGCATCGGCGCCGCCACCTGCGCGCGCCTGGCCACCGAGGGCTACCTCGCCGTCGGTATCGATATCGGCGCCGACAGCACCGGCAACTGGCCATACTACCAGTGCGACATCACCGACCTCGACCGCTTGGCCGAAACCCTGGCCCGCATCGAGGCCGAACAAGGCCTGATCCGCGTGCTGTTCAACAATGCCGGCATCTACCGCGCCTCGGACAGCTTCCTCGACGTGCCCGCCGCGCAGTTCGACGAAGTGCTGGCAATCAACCTGCGCGCGCCCTATTTCGCCGCCCAGTGGGTGGCCCGCCGCCTGATCGCGGAAAAACAAGGCGGCTCGATCATCGCCACCGCCTCGCTCGCCGGCCAGATGGGCAGCACCTCGGTGGAATACGGTGCCTCGAAGGCGGCGGTGATCAACATGACCAAGAGCATGGGCCGGCAGCTCGGCAAATACGGCATTCGGGTGAACGCGATCGCGCCGGGGCTGATCGATACCGCGATGGGGGCGCAGGTACCGCAGGGCGCGCGCAAGCGGGCGCTGTCCAGCGCGCTCGGGCGGATCGGCGAGCCGGAGGAGATCGCCGCGGTCGTGGCGTTCCTGGCCAGCGATGACGCCAGTTTCGTGACGTGCACAACGATTGATGTGAATGGGGGAACGTAAAGCAGTTCTTTTTTGAAAAAAAAGAACCAAAAAACTTTTGCCTATTTGGACGGATGCCAATTGTGTAAGCCCGGCCCAAATGAATAAAGTCTTTTTGCTTCTTTTTCTTCAGAAAAAGAAGACGCTTCCCTTGCCTGCTTGCGTCAGCCCGCCACTCTGGCTATGCCCTGCTGCGGTGCAGCACGACATAACAAGGTGGGGCCAATGGCACTGAGCGAGCCGGTGAAGCGCGAGTTGATGCATACGCGCCGGATTGAGGTGCAGGGTTTTCTGCGCGAGGACGGGCTGTTGGACGTGGATGCGCGGCTGGTGGACACCAAGCCGTATACGTTTGCCAATGACGACAGCGATGAGATTCCTGCTGGCAGGCCGCTGCATGAGATGCTGGTGCGGATGACGGTGGATGACCGGCTGAACATTGTCGCCTGCGAGGCGGTGACGCTGCACAGCCCCTATACCAATTGCGGCGGCGGGGCGGATAACATGGGCGCGCTGGTGGGCCTGGCGCTGAAGGCCGGGTTCCTGAAGGCGGCGAATGAGCGGCTGCGCGGCCCGCTGGGCTGCACCCATATCCGCGAGATGCTGCAACAGATTGGCACGGTGGCGCATCAGACGATGTGGCCGGTGCGGGAGCGGGCGCGCGCACTGGCGCTGGCGGAAGCGCAGCGGCTGGACCCCAGCGTGGTATTGCGGGCGGAAACGGGCGACGAAGCCGGTTCGTCGGCACAGGTGAACACCTGTTTCGCCTATTCCAGTGCGGGCCCGGTGGTCCAGAAGCGCTGGCCGCATTTGTATACCGGCGACGCGGCGAACCGCGCCCCGGCCGTAGCAGCGGATTAATGCCAACCATTGGAATGATTGACCCACACGAAGGGAAGGAAGGCGAGGGCTCTGCCGTCGCGGCGCGAAGCCGCGCCACGGGACCCGCTGGGGCCGGCGGCCCCAGACCCCCATTATTTTTTATAGGGTTGAGGTCCAGGGGCTCGGCCCCTGGGCGGGTCTGGGCAGAGCCCAGCCTTGCTTGCCTGGATGAGTCAAGCGTTCCGATGGCTGGTATAAGTTAGCCGAACGTCGCTGAATTGCCGCTGCGCTGCGCCGAGCGCCAGGGCGATTCCGGCGTGTCGGCCAGTTGTTCGAGCATGCCGTGGCCTGCCCGGCGATGACCGTCCTCGTTGCCCGCGTTGCGGAAATAGGTGAGCACGAAGACGCGCACGGCGCTGGTGCGGCCGCCTGGGCGGGTGCGGTGTTCGATCGATTTCACCAGGTCGGCAAGGGTCATGCCCTCGCGGTGGCAGACTTCCTCCAGCGCAGCCCATAGTTCGGGTTCGAGGCGCATGCTGGTGCGGCCGCTGGTGGAAGTCACGTTGCGATTGACGAGGCGGCTGGCGCCCATGATGTCCTCCATTTCGGATGCCGGTCGATGAATGCGAACCGCATAGATCGGTTCCGGCACATCCCGAAGTCGTGTTTCCGATACGCAGGGCGGATTAACGGCCAATCGACGGTCCGATGCCAGGGTTGTTCAACGCTGATTAGATTTCCTTGTATGCCAAGATGTGATCGAGGCTGAGCGCGCCGTTCCAGAGTGCCTTCGCGACATTCGTTACGTGATTTTTCCGCAAGATGTTGAGGGCGAAACTGCGTGCCCTTGCCATGATG
>CAMBRC010000059.1 GCA_945869965.1 Asaia bogorensis | reverse complement strand
GGCGCTTATGGTTGAGGGTCCAGGGGTCTCGGACCCCTGGTGGGGTCCAGGGGCAAAGCCCCTGGCCTTCCTTCCCTTTCCCCCGCCCCAAGAACGAAGCTCTAGCGTTGCAGCGGGCGGTACTTGATGCGGTGGGGTTCGGTGGCGTCGGCGCCGAGTCGACGTCGTTTGTCCGCTTCGTAGTCCTGGAAGTTGCCTTCGAACCATTCCACGTGGCTATCGCCTTCGAAGGCCAGGATATGGGTGGCCAGGCGATCGAGGAACCAGCGGTCATGGCTGATCACCACGACGCAGCCGGCGAATTCTTCCAAGGCTTCTTCGAGCGCGCGCAGCGTGTCGACATCGAGGTCGTTGGTTGGTTCGTCGAGCAGGATGACGTTGCTTTCGAGCTTCAGCATCTTGGCCAGGTGGACGCGGTTGCGCTCGCCGCCGGACAGGATGCCGACTTTTTTCTGCTGATCGCTGCCCTTGAAGTTGAAGGCGCCGACATAGGCGCGCGAGGGCACGGCGCGCTTGCCGATATAGAGGATATCGGTGCCGCCGCTGATTTCTTCCCACACGCTCTTGGTGGCATCCAGGCTGTCGCGCGACTGGTCGACATAGCCGAGCTTGACGGTCTCGCCGACTTTCAGGCTGCCGGAGTCCGGTGTTTCCTGGCCGGTGATCATGCGGAACAGCGTGGTCTTGCCGGCACCGTTCGGGCCGATCACGCCGACAATGCCGCCGGGCGGCAGCTTGAAGTTCAGGTCCTCGATCAGCATGCGGTTGCCATAGGCCTTGCGCAGGTCGGTGGCTTCGATGACCGTGCCGCCCAAGCGCGGGCCGGGCGGGATGACGATCTCGGCGACGCCGGTGACCATCTCCTGGCTCTTTTGCAGCATCTCTTCGTATTTCTGGATGCGCGCCTTGCTCTTGGTCTGGCGCGCGCGGGCCGATGAGCCGATCCACTCCTGTTCGGCGGCGAGTGCCCGCTGGCGCGAGCTTTCTTCTTTCTCTTCCTGTTGCAGGCGCTTGCGCTTTTGGTCGAGCCAGGAGGAGTAGTTGCCCTCGAACGGATAGCCGCGGCCGCGCTCGATCTCCAGGATCCAGTTGGTCACGTTCTCCAGGAAGTAGCGGTCATGGGTGATGACCAGCACCGTGCCGGCGAAATCGCGCAGCGTCTTTTCCAGCCAGGCCACGCTCTCGGCGTCTAGATGGTTGGTGGGTTCGTCGAGCAGCAGCATGTCGGGCTTTTCCAGCAACAGCCGGCACAGCGCCACGCGCCGGCGCTCGCCACCGGACAGGCTTGTCACCGGGCTGTCGGGCGGCGGGCAGCGCAGCGCGTCGAGCGCGATCTCGATGCGGCGATCCAGTTCCCAGCCGTCTTCGTGGTCGATCATTTCCTGCAAATCGCCCTGCTCGGCCAGCAGCGCGTTCATCGCGTCGTCGTCCATCGGCTCGGCGAACAGGTTCGAGATCTCGTTGAAACGGTCGAGTGCCGCGCGCAGCGGGCCGAACGCCAGTTGCACGTTGCCGGCCACGGTCAGGCTCTCGTCCAGATGCGGTTCCTGTTCCAGGTAGCCGATGCGCACGCCCTCGGCGGCCCAGGCCTCGCCGCCGTAATCGGTCTCGATGCCGGCCATGATCTTCAACAGGGTGGACTTGCCGGCACCGTTGACGCCGAGCACGCCGATCTTCACCCCCGGCAGAAAGGACAGGGTGATGCCTTTGAACACCTCGCGCCCGCCGGGGAAGGCCTTCGTCAGGTCTTTCATGACATAGACGTACTGGTAGGCGGCCATGATCGGTTCCTTGCGGGCGGAGAGGGGTTGCGTGTTCTACGGGGCGGGGCGCCTGGGTGCAATCGCCGCGGGCAAGAGGGCGTGGTGCGATGCTGGTGGTGCGCCTGGCAGGACTTGAACCCGCGACCAAGCCGTTATGAGCGGCCCGCTCTAACCAACTGAGCTACAGGCGCTCCGGTGCGCAGGATTGTGCAGGGTGAAGGGCTTGGCAACCTATTCCTGCGGCCCGGTCCGGTTGCCTGATTCTGTCATCTCTGTCATATCCCGGCGCTGTTCGGCCGAAAATGACCGGTAATCCGCCGGAATCGGCTGGGGCGTCCAACGCCCGTATAAGTTTTGAGGGGGATCCACCGAAATGGCCTTGGCCACAATCATCGTCATCGCCTGCGGGGTGCTTGCCCTGCTGTATGGGCTGGTGGCATCGCGCCAGGTGTTGGCCGCCGATGCCGGCAATGCCCGCATGCAGGAAATTGGCAACGCCATTCAGGAAGGTGCCCGCGCCTATCTCAACCGCCAGTACATGACCATTGGCGGCGTGGGTGTGGTCATTCTCGTGCTGCTCCTGGTGACCCTGGGCAAGACGGTGGCGATCGGGTTTGCCATCGGCGCCATCCTGTCGGGCGTGGCCGGGTATATCGGGATGAACGTCTCGGTCCGGGCCAATGTCCGCACTGCCCAGGCCTCGCGCCAGGGGCTGGCGGCCGGGTTGGATGTCGCCTTCAAGGCGGGTGCGATCACCGGCATGCTGGTGGTGGGCCTCGGTTTGCTGGGCGTGGCGGTCTATTATTTCGTGTTGCGTGCCGGCATGGCTCCCGGTGCTGATATGCGCCCGGTGCTTGAGGCGCTGGTCGCTCTGTCGTTCGGCGCTTCGCTGATCTCCATCTTCGCTCGTCTCGGCGGCGGCATCTTCACCAAGGGTGCCGATGTCGGCGCCGACCTGGTGGGCAAGGTCGAGGCCGGGATTCCCGAGGACGACCCCCGCAACCCCGCCACCATCGCCGACAACGTCGGTGACAACGTCGGCGACTGTGCCGGCATGGCGGCTGACCTGTTCGAGACCTATGCGGTCACGATCGTGGCGACGATGCTCCTGGGCGCGATCTTCTTCAAGGCCGGGCCCGATGCCGATGCCATGATGCTGTTGCCGTTGCTGATCGGTGCGGTTTGTATCATCGCCTCGGTGGTGGGCACGTATTTCGTAAAGCTCGGCAGCACCAACAACATCATGGGGGCGCTGTACAAGGGTCTTGCCGTGACCGGCGCGATCTCGGCGATCCTGATCGCGATCACCATCGCCATGACCCTCGGCTTTGGTGGCTCGCTGACCATGACCACGGGCATGGCGGTGACCGGCACCAACCTGTTCACCTGTGCCCTTGTCGGCCTGGCGGTGACCGGGCTGCTGGTGTGGATCACCGAGTACTACACCTCCACCGAATACCGTCCGGTCCGCAGCATTGCGCAGTCCTCGACCACGGGGCACGGCACCAACGTGATCCAGGGCCTGGCGATCTCGATGGAGTCGACCGCGCTGCCGGTGCTGGTGATCTCGGTTGGCATCATCGTGGCCTACATGACCGCGGGCTTGTTCGGCATTGCGGTGGCAGCGACAACCATGCTGGCGCTGGCCGGGATGGTGGTGGCGCTCGACGCCTATGGTCCGGTGACCGACAATGCCGGTGGCATCGCGGAAATGGCCGAGCTGCCTCCGGAAGTCCGCAAGGTGACCGACGCGCTCGACGCCGTTGGCAACACCACCAAGGCGGTGACCAAGGGCTATGCCATTGGTTCGGCCGGCCTGGCCTCGTTGGTGCTGTTCGCGGCCTATACCGAGGACCTCAAGCACTACTTCCCGAACGTGAAGGTGGACTTCACCCTGCAGAACCCCTGGGTGGTGATCGGGTTGTTCATCGGTGGCCTGCTGCCCTACCTGTTCGGCGCCATGGGCATGATCGCCGTTGGCCGGGCGGCCGGTGCGGTGGTGGTCGAAGTTCGCCGGCAGTTCAAGGAGATGCCGGGGATCATGCTCGGCACCCAGAAGCCGGAGTATGGCCGTGCGGTGGATTTGCTCACCAAGGCTGCGATCCGGGAGATGATCCTGCCGTCGCTGCTGCCGGTGGCGGCGCCGATCGTGCTGTATTTCGTGGTCAAGACGGTGGCTGACCAGGGGGCGGCGTTCAGTGCCCTGGGTGCGATGCTGCTGGGCACGATCGTGACCGGGTTGTTCGTGGCGATCTCGATGACCTCGGGCGGCGGCGCCTGGGACAACGCGAAGAAGTACATCGAGGAAGGCAACCATGGCGGCAAGGGGTCCGACGCGCACAAGGCGGCGGTGACCGGCGACACCGTGGGTGACCCGTACAAGGACACCGCCGGCCCGGCGGTGAACCCGATGATCAAGATCACCAACATCGTGGCGCTGCTGCTGCTGGCGATCCTGGCGCAGATGGGGAAGTGAGCTTCTCCATCTAGCGTGGCTCACGACAACGGCCCCGGAGCAAGCGCTCCGGGGCCGTTGTCATGTCCGCCGGGTGGGACGGTCAGACCAGGATGATCGCCAACAGGGCGAGGCCGATCACCGAGACGATGACGCTCCAGGTGGTGGCGCTGCAGAAGCCGTTGAACGTGCTTTGGCGGTCGGCGGTGAAAGCCGTCTCGGTGACGGCGGCGGGAGTGTTGGACGGAGCATGGGCCATGGGCGGTCTCGTTCTGCTGCGTGGGACGTTGATCGGTATCTAGATCAGTTTTGCCGGGATGGGAACCATACCTGGTTTCGGGTATATTAGTTTTTATATCGTAATAAAATAGATATGACTGGGCGATTCTGTCCAGGCGGATCTTTGTTGGAATCCCGGACTTCGGGTGTCCGGGGGGCGGCGCGATGGGCGCGGCCGGGCGCGTGGGCGGGAGGTGGCGGATGGCGCGACGCCGTTGTTGGCACGCGGGCGCGAATCGGTGCTCGGCTGCGGGGCTTTGATTCCGGGCGTGCGTGACCGGCGCGGGGCGCCGGGGGCGCTGGCGCGGCGGCGGTTGGTTTGGGGGGTTGTGACGCGGCTGGTGGGGGCTTGCCGGACGGGCGGCGGGGGGAGGAGGCCGGTTTGCCAGAGCCGGAGGAGTTCTTCCAGGCGGCCGAAGATGCGTGCGAAGAGGGCGGCGATCAGGGTGTGCAGCGCGTTGGACAGCATTCCGCAACCTGCCCCCGAGGGGGCAGCGGTGCACCGATCGGTCAGGGAAGGTGTTTGTGTTAACATTAATGGAGATTATATATAACTATTTTAGGGGAATCAAGGAATATTTTGCGGGGTGGGGGGAATTTTTTTATAGGTCGTGGTTGGATACGGCAGGAAGTAAAAAGCGTGGATCCTTCGCTCCGCTCAGGATGACGAAAGACTAGGAGGGAGCAAGGAAGAGCCCCCCTCCGGCTCCCCCGCCCAAGCGCGGGGGGAGAGAAGATTCTTTCTTAATGAATGAAGTTTTTTTGCTTCTTTTTGTTCACAAAAAGAAGGGGCTTGTTCTGGTTTTTCCTAGAGCAGCCGCGCAAGGCGGTCGAATTCGGCGATGGAGAGGGTTTCGGCCCGGCGTTCGGGGGCTATTTCCGCGCGCGTGAGCAGGGTTTCGCCGCCGAGGGGTTTGAGGGCGCCGCGGAGCATTTTGCGGCGTTGGCCGAAGGCGGCGGCGGTGAGGCGTTCCATGGCAGCGAACAGGGCGGGGGGCGGTTGTTCGGCGTGGGGGGTCAGGACCACGACGGCGGACCAGACTTTGGGCGGCGGGACGAAGGCGGTGGGGGGGATGCGCAGGCGGAGTTCGGTGCGGCAGAGCCATTGGGCGAGGACGGAGAGGCGGCCGTAGGCGCTGGTGCTGGGGCTGGCCGCGATGCGTTCGGCGACTTCCTGTTGGAACATCAGGGTCAGGCGTTCCCAGGCGCCCGCTTGCCGGAGCCAGCCGACCAGCAGGGGGGAGGCGATGTTGTAGGGCAGGTTGGCGATGATCTGGCGCGGGGCGGGGATGAGGGTCGTGAGGTCGAGGGACAGCGCGTCGGCTTCGACCAGGCGCAGGCGGCCCGCACTGGACTGCGCCAGTTCGGCGATGGCGATAGCGGCGCGCGGGTCGATTTCGACGGCGACGATCTGCTCGGCGGCGCTGTCGAGCAGGGCGCGGGTCAGGCCGCCGGGGCCAGGCCCGACCTCGACGATGTGGCGCCCGGTGAGGTCGCCGGCCTGGCGGGCGATATGGGCGACCAGGTTGGGGTCGAGCAGGAAGTGCTGGCCCAGGCTGCGGCGGGCGTCCAGGCCGTGGCGGGCAATGACGTCCCGAAGAGGAGGGAGGGGACGAAGGGGGGGGAGCAACCGGGTTAAGCGCGCAGGTCGATGACGGCGCGGCGTTGCAGCTCGCGCATCAGCTGGCGGCCGGTCAGTTCGACGCGCTCGCTGAGGATGCGCTGGCCCAACTCGCGCGCCGGCGGCACGCCGAGGTTTTTCGCCTCGCGCGAGCAGACCATGATGACAGCGACGCCGTCATCGGCGATCAGCGGCTGGCTGGCGCGGCCGATCGGGATCGAGCTGATGAGTTCGCGCAACGGCGGGTTGGCGATGGCGTCGACGCGGAGTTCGCCGGGATCGGCCGGGCGGCCGGCGCCGGCCTCGGTGCTGGCGCGCTCGATGTCTTCGCAACTGCGGGCGGCGGCGGCGGCGAGGCGGGCCTTCTCCAGGACGGCGCGCTGGGCGTCGGTCGGGGCGGCTGGGTTGAGGCGGCTGGCGAAGGGGAAGAAGGCCTGGCGGATGGTGGCCATGACGGCGTTGTCGGTGCCGATCACGCGCTTGGCGCGCAAGGTGATGATCGAGAAGCCGCCGGGCACGCGGATGGGGTTGCTGACGGCGCCGGCCGGCATGACCTGGGCGATGCGGTGCACTTCGGGATCGAGCTGGTTGGGCTGGACCCAGCCGAGATCGCCGCCCTGCAGCGCGGTCTGGCTCTGGCTGAACTGGGCGGCGACGACGCCGAAGGCGGCACCCGAGCGAAGTTGGGCGATGATGGTGTCGGCGAAGCGCTGGGCGTCGGCGGCCTGGCGGGCTTCGCCGATCGGGATGAAAATTTCCGACAGGCGATATTCGGTCTGGCCGACCTGGCTGCGCAGGGCGTTTGCCAGCTCGGTGATCTCGGTGGGCGAGACCTCGGCATTGCGGCCCAGGATGTCGCGCAGCAGGCGGGTCCAGCCGAGCTGGACGCGGATCTGGTCGATCATGGTGCGCAAATCGACGCCTTCGGCGGCGAGGCGGCGGCGCATCAGGCCCTCGGGCATGCGGTTGGAGGCCTCGATCTCGGCGATCGCGGCGGCGATGTCGCGGTCGCCGACGACGATGCCGCGGCGCAGCAGCTCCTGCAGGCGCAGGCGCTCGTCGATCAACTGGCGGCGGACCTGCGGCACCAGGCGGTCGAGCACGTCCTGGGAGATCGGCAGGCCGGTGGAGAGGGCGAAGAGGCGGGCGCGGCTGTAGACGTCGCCGGCGCTGATGACGTCGCCATTGACCACGGCGGCGATGCCGGCACCGTCAATGCCGCTGAGGCGGGCGGCGCGGGCGGCGGCGGGAGATTGCGCGTGGGCCGCGGGCATGACGGGCAGCACCAGGCCAGCGATGACGGCAAGGGCGAACAAGGGGGGTAAGATACGCATCGACGCTGCTCGACTCCTCAATGGCGGCGCGGCCTTCGGCCGACACCGTGGAGAAGCATAGCACGGCGGGCGGCGCAATGGTGGGGGGTGGGGGGGTTGGGTGGAGGCAAGGGGCAAGAGGGCAAGAATCTTCTTTTTGTGAACAAAAAGAAGCAAAAAAACTTTATTCGTTTGGGCGGGGGATGTTGGCGGGGGGGTGGAAAGAGCCCGCCTCCGGCTCCCCCCGCCCAAGCGCGAGGGGAGAGAAAATCTTATTGATGAAGTTTTTTTGCTTCTTTTTGTTCACAAAAAGAAGTTTTTTGCTGCCACTTGGCTTCCTCGTTTCACCTACAGCGTATTGAACCCGAACTGGCCCACGGTTTTGAAGGTGATCTGGAACAGCAGCAGGGTGGCCCCGTTATCGCCGTTGATGACGGTGTGGCGGCGGGCGAGGTTGATGTCGAAGATGAAGCACTCGTCTTCGTAGGTCAGGCGCATTCCGTCGCTGACGCCTTTGGCGGTGCGCAGGTCGCGGCGGGCGTAGGCGGACATGCGCCAGTTGTCGCTGAGCCTGGCGGAGATGCCGGCGGTGCCTTCGTTGCGCGGCTTGGTGGGCGCGGTCAGGGCGGCGGCGTTTTCGTAGAACAGGAAGGGGTTGGTGGTGGTGTAGATATAGCCGCCGGTCAGGCGCAGGTGTTCGTCGCCGACGGTGGCCAGGGCGTCGATGAAGCGCGGCTGGAAGCTGCGGCGGTCAAAGCGCTGGCGCGAGGTGAGGTCGAGCCAGGTTGTGGGGGCGACGGTGGCGCGGCTGACGATGTCCGACGCGGTGTCGCGCAGGCCGGAGGCCGCGGGGAAGCTGGGGTCGCGGGCGAGGCGCCAGGACTGGCCGACGAGGGCTTCGAGCTTGCCGCCGGAGGGCAGGGTCCAGGCGCCGCGCAGGGCACCGGCGGCGCGCACTCCGCCCTCCAGGCGGTCGATTCCGGGGAAGCGGTTGAGCGCGAACAGGTTGGCGTCGGTGAATTCAAAGTCGAAGCTGTCTTCGTTGGGGATGCGGGTGCGGCTGCGCAGGTAGCTGGCGCCGCGCGGCGAGGCGGCGATTTGCAGGATGGGTTCGACGATCTGGGTGCCCCATTCGCCGGTGTGGCGGACCAGCGGCCAGCGCCATTGCAGGGCGGCGGTTGGCATGGCTTGGGAGGCATTGGTTTGGCGGGCGGCGGCGAAGTTTGGCAGCTGGTCGAACTGGCTGGCGGTGTAGGCGGCGCTGTCCAGGCGGAGCTTTAGGTTCCAGACGCCGCCGAAGCGGTCGGTGTCCGGGCGTTCCCAGGTGGTGGACAGGCGGGCGCGGCGGGTGGTGCTGCCTTCGGTGCGCATGATGTTCAGCACGTCGAAGTCGAGGCCAATGCGGCCGCCGAGGCGGTCCTGCTCGCCGGCGTAGCTGTATTGGTAGTATGGCGCGATCAGCGGCAGGCGGCGGGCGATGACGGTGCTGGCCAGGCCCTGGTAGGCGCGGGCGTCCAGGCGGGTGTAGGAGCCCTGGCCGAAGCCTTCGAGGTAGATCTGGGACTGCAGGACCGGCGCCCAGTTCTGGACGCGGAAGTCGCGCATGTAACGCAGCGAGCTGGCGCGGTTGATGTCGAAGCCCCAGCGCCAGGTGTCGTCGATGGCGAAGAGACCCTTGGCGAAGACGTGGCCGGCGGGGCTGGTGCGGCTGCTGGGGCCGCCGCCGACGGAGCCTTGGTGGTTGGCCAGTGAGCTGTCGATGGTGATGCGGCCGTTGTTGAAGCGGCGGCGGTATTCCAAGTCGACGGCGGGGCCGTTGCGGGAGGCGACCATGGGGGTGATGGTGGCGTCCGAGCTGTCGTCGATGGCCCAGAAATAGGGGACGGTGGCGTAAGCGCCGAGGCGCTTGGAGATGCCGAAGCCTGGGACGAGGAGGCCGCTGGCGCGCTTTTCGGTGGGGTCTGGGTGGGTCAGGAACGGGGTGTACATGACCGGGATGCCGAACATGTCGAGCACGGCATCGTGGTATTCGAGGCGCTTGTTGTCCTTGTCCTGGATGACTTCGCGGGCGCGCAGTTGCCAGAGGGGCGCGCGGCTGGGGTCGGTGGGGCAGAGGTCGCAGGTGGAGTAGACGGCGCGGCTCAGTTCGTTGACGCGGGCGTCGGTGCGGCGGGCGCCGTTGGCGGCGAGGCGGCCGTTTTCGGCGAGGAGGGCGCGCATGCCGGCCATGACGCCGTCCTTCATGCCGCTGGATAGCTCGGCGTAATCGGCGAAGACGGTCTGGCCGTCGTCTTCGAGCAGGGTGACGCGGCCGATGGCGGCGGCGACACCGGAATTGCGGTCATAGGTGACCTTGTCCGCCAGGAGCATGCGGGCGCCTTGCCAGAACTCTACCTTGCCGGTGAGGGTGACGAGGCCGCGGTCGCGGTCGTATTCGACGGTGTCGGCGAGGTAGTAGACCGGCGCGTCACGCTCGGGCTGGGCGCGGCCTGACAGGGCTGGTTGGGCCATGGCGGGGGGTGCCAGCAGCGCGGCGAGCAGGACGATGAGACCGGCGAGTGCGCGCATCAGCCGTCCTCGAGATGTAGCAAGAGCGAGACCGAGAGCAGCAGGCCGGCGCCGATCGGGGCCCAGGCGGCGAGCGGCGGGGGCAAGGTGCCGGTCTGGCCGAATTCCTCGGCGACCTTGGAGATGACGAACAGGGCGAAGCCGGCGGCGACCCCGCTGCCGATCATCTGGCCGACGCCGCCGCGCCGGGTGGTGCGCATCGAGAAGCCGGCGGCGAGCAGGGCCATGGTGCCGGCCAGCAGCGGCATGGCCAGCAGCGAGTGGAAATGCAGGCGGTGGCGGATCGAGGAGAAGCCGGAGCGGTCGAGCAGGTCGATGAAGCCGGGCAGGGCCCAGATCGACAGGGTGTCGGGCGGCGCGAAGCTGTCCTGGACGCGGTCGACGGTCATGCTGGTGGGCAGGGCGAAATCGCGCGCCGGGGTGGGCTGGCGGCCAGGCACGATGGTGCGGGCGTCGGTCAGAGCCCATTGGCCCTTCTGCAGGGTGGCGGCGCGGGCCTCGACGCGGGCCAGCAGGCGGTCGCTGGAGTCGAGGCGGAAGATGCTGAGCTGGTCGGCGGTAAGCTGGCCGTCGCGCACCACCACGCGGTTGGCGTGCAATAGGGCGACACCTTGCGGGTCAAGCTCGCGGTCGGCCTGGCACAGCCAGAGCTGGCCGCCGTTGAGCGCCATCGGGCCGCCGCCGGTCTTGATGAAGGTGCTGTCGAGCGACTCGGCGCGAGCGCGCATGGCGGCGGAGACCGGCGTCACCACGGCGACGGCGAAGCAGCCGAGGGCGACGGCGCACAGGGTCGGGCCAGCCAGGAATTGCCAGGCCGACAGCCCGGTGGCGCGGGCCACGATCAGCTCGGACGAACGCGTGAGACGCCAAAACGCCAGGATGCCGCCGAGCAGCACGGCAAATGGCAGGATCTGCATCATCGCCCAGGGCAGGCGCAGGGCGGCGATCTCACCAACCACGGCAAAGGTCGCCTCCGGCCTGGTGGCGGCGCGGCGCAGCAGTTCGATCAGGTCGAACAGGGCGACAATGCCGGTCAGCGCCGCCAGCATGCCGAGCATGTGGAAGGAGAAGACGCGCGCGACATAGAGCGTGAGGGTGGTGGCAAAGGGCATGCGTCAGGAGAAAGCCACAGGGTGCGGAGTCTTTGCCATGGGAGGAGTGTAGCTTGCGTGGCTTGGGGGTGCCAACGGTGAGGGAAGGATGTTCTTTTTTGAAAAAAAGAACCAAAAAACTTTTATCCGTTTGGGCTCGGCTTTCCCCGGGTGGCGAACGAATGAAAGTCTTTTTGCTTCTTTTTCTACAGAAAAAGAAGACTTCCTTGCCTACCCCTCGGGATTGCGCAGCGCCGCCTCGGTCACGAAATGGCGCAGGGCGGTGGGGTAGAGCAGGTGCTCCTGGGCCAGGACCCGGGCCGACAGGGTTTCTTCGGTGTCGCCGGGCAGCACGGGGACGGCGGCCTGGGCCAGGATTGGGCCTTCGTCCATACCTTCGGTGACCAGGTGGACGGTGCAGCCGTGCAGCTTGACCCCGGCGGCCAGGGCGCGGGCGTGGGTGTCGGTGCCGGGGAAGGCGGGCAGCAGGCTGGGGTGGATGTTCAGCATTCGCCCGGCCCAGCGCTGCACGAAGACCGGGCTGAACAGGCGCATGTAGCCGGCTAGGCAGACGATCTCGACGCCGGCGGCCTCCAGTTCGGCGGTCAGGGCGGTCTCGTGCGCAGCGCGGTCGCGGCCGAAGGGGCGGCTGGGCACGGCGCGGGCGGGGATGCCCTCGGCCTCGGCGCGGGCCAGCCCGCCGGCTTCCGGGAGGTTGGTCAGCACCAGGACGATCTCGGCCGGGTAGTCGTTCGCCCGGGCGGCGTGGATCAACGAGAGCATGTTTGAGCCGCGGCCGCTGATCAGGATGCCGACGCGCTTTTTCATTGGAATGCCGATCAAGCGGGCCAGCCGGGTGGCAGGTCGATGCGGATCGAGGCTTCGTCGGGATTGTCGCCGGCCTCGATGCGGCCGATGGCGAAGACGGTCTCGCCGGCGGCTTCCAGGATCGCGCGGGCGGCCTCGGGCTCGGCCGTGACCACGGCCATGCCGATGCCGCAGTTGAACACGCGCAGCATCTCCTGCGCCTCGACGCCGCCGGCCCGCGCCAGCCAGCGGAAGGCCGGCGGCAGAGTCCATGCGCTTGCATCGACCACCGCCTGCATCCCGGCCGGCAGCACGCGCGGCAGGTTGCCCGGCAGGCCGCCGCCGGTGATGTGCGCCGCCGCCTTCATCAGCCCGGCCCGATGCAGCGCCAGCAGCGACTTCACGTAGATCCGGGTGGGCTGCAACAGCGCCTCGCCCAATGTCCCCGCGCCGAACGGGGCGGGGGCGGCCCAGCCGGCATTGCCGGCCTCGACGATGCGCCGCACCAGGGAAAACCCGTTGGAATGCACCCCGCTGCTGGCCAGGCCGAGGATGGTGTCGCCCGGCGCCACATCCTTCGGCAGCAGGTTGGCGCGTTCGGCGGCCCCCACCGAGAAGCCGGCCAGGTCATAGTCGCCCTTGGCATACATCCCCGGCATCTCCGCCGTCTCGCCGCCGACCAGGGCGCAGCCAGCCTGCCGGCAGCCCTCGGCAATCCCGGCCACGACGCGCGCCGCAGCCTCGACATCCAGCTTGCCGGTGGCGAAATAATCGAGAAAAAACAGCGGCTCGGCGCCCTGGACGACGAGGTCGTTGACGCACATCGCCACCAGGTCGATGCCGACGAAATCATGGATGCCGGTGTCGATCGCGATCTTCAGCTTGGTGCCGACGCCGTCGGTCGACGAGACCAGCACGGGGTCGACAAACCCCGCCGCCTTGAGGTCGAACAACGCGCCAAAACCGCCCAGCCCGCCCATTACCCCGGCCCGGTTGGTGGAGCGCGCCAATGGCTTGATCCGCTCGACCAAGGCATCGCCGGCGTCGATATCAACGCCGGCCGCGCGATAGGTCATGCTGGTCATGCAACTCTCCGGGCAGGAACGGGCGGAAACAACCATGCACGGGGCGGCGGTGCAACCGAGTCAGGATGGCAAGGGGCAGAAAAGGTCTTCTTTTTGTGAACAAAAAGAAGCAAAAAAACTTCAATCGCTGGCGCGGGTCCCAGGCGATCGGAGGGCCGCAGCGCCACCGGGCAGGCCAATGAATGAAGTTTTTTTGCTTCTTTTTGTTCACAAAAAGAAGACTTCTCGTGTCGCTGGCCCTGACGCGCGCCGTTGTGGCCAGCACCGCCCTGCGGCGGCTATACTGTGCGGATGCCAGACGGCACCAAAACCTCCCCGGCCCCGGGTACCGCGACCTTCACCCTGGCCAATTTCATCACCGTCCTGCGCCTGTGCGCGGTGCCGGTGGCGGTTTGGCTGGTGCTGCGCGAGCAGTTCCTGGTGGCCTTTTGGCTGTTTGTCGCCGCCGGCCTGTCGGACGCCATCGACGGCTGGCTGGCGCGGCGCAACGGGCCGACCCGGCTTGGCGCGATACTTGATCCGATCGCCGATAAATCCTTGCTGGTCAGCATGTTCGTGACCCTGGCGGTGGTGCGCGTGTTGCCGGACTGGCTGGCTATCCTGGTGGTGTTCCGCGACGTGGTGATCGTTGGCGGGGTGCTGGCGCTGTCGGTGCTGGGCCAGACGGTGGTGATCCGGCCTCTGCCGATTTCCAAGCTGAACACGGTGATCCAGATCGTCATGGTCGCCGTCACCCTGTTGACCGCGGGCCTGCAAATGCACTGGCCGATCCTGGACGCGATCCTGGTGTGGACGGTGGCGGCGAGTACCCTGGCCTCGCTGGCGGCCTATCTCTGGACCACGGGGCGCGGGTCGACAGGGTGGGCCCGATGAGCGCGCCGATTGCCATCCGCACCCAGCGCCTGGCGCTGCTGGCCGGGCTGCTGATCGCGCTGTGGCTGGCGTTGGAGCTGTTTTCGGCGATCCTGCTGCCCTTCGTGGTGGCGGCCGGTCTGGCCTATTTCCTCGATCCGCCAACCAGCCAGATGCAGCGCGCCGGCCTTCCGCGCACGCTCGGCGCGCTGCTGATGCTGATCGCCACGCTGTTGTTCGCGCTGCTCTTTGTGCTGTTGCTGTATCCGCTGCTGCTGGCCCAGCTCGGCATGCTGATCAGCCGGCTGCCGACCTATGTCGGCCTCGCCCGCAATGCCGCCGATGCGCTGCTGGTGCATTTCCAGGAACAGCTAGGCCCCGAACTGGTCGACGAGCGGCTGCGCCAACTGGTGGCCGGTCAGGCCGGGGCGGTGCTGGCCTTCCTGGGCACCGCGCTGAGCCGGCTGATCGGCGGCGGCTTCGCGCTGTTCAACGTGCTGACCTTGCTGGTGGTCACCCCGGTGGTCGCCTTCTATTTCCTGCGCGACTGGCCCGCGATGATCGCGCGCGTCGATGCCTGGCTGCCGCACCGGTACGCCGAGGTGCTGCGGGCGCAGGCGCGCGAGGTCGACCGCATCCTGTCAGCCTGGCTGCGCGGGCAGGCGATGTGCTGCCTGGCGCTGATTATCTACTATGCCGTGGCGCTTTCGCTGGTCGGACTCGATCTCGGGCTGATCGTCGGCATGACGGCGGGCTTGCTGTCCTTCATCCCCTATGTCGGCAGCATCACCGGGCTGATCGCCGCGGTCGGCCTGGCCTCCGCCCAGTTCCCGACCTGGGGCGGCGTGATGATGGTGGTCGGCGTCTTCGTGGTTGGCAACATCCTGGAAGGCTACGTGATCTATCCGCGCTTCCTGGGCGCTCGCGTCGAGCTGCGTGCGGTGTGGGTGATCTTCGCGCTGTTCGCCGGGGCGGCGGCGTTCGGCTTTCTCGGCGTGCTGCTGGCGGTGCCGGTGGCGGCCACCATCGGCGTGCTGTGCCGATTCTGGCTGCGGCGCTACCTCGCCAGTTCGCTCTATCTCGATCCCCCACATCAAGATGGGCCGCACCGGGATGGGCCGCACCAGGATGGACCGGCCGCGTGAGTGCCGCCCTCGCCCAGTTGCCGCTGCCGTTCACGCCGGTTCGCCGGGCCTTTGCCGCGCCGGTGATCGCCGGCGCCTCGAACGAGGCCGCCCGTATGTGGCTGGCGCGCACGCCGTCCTGGCCGCAGCGCCGGCTGGCGCTCTGGGGGCCGGCGGCGAGCGGCAAATCGCGTCTGCTCGCGCATTGGGCCGACGGAGCGGGCGCGCTGCTGCTGCCCGGCGCCGCGCTGCGCTTTGAACCGCCGTCGCGCGCCCTCGCGATCGACGACGCCCATCGGGCCCCGCCGCTGGCCCTGCTGCACATGCTGAACGCGGCGCAGGAGGCCGGCCATCCTGTTTTGCTGGCCGCCCCCGAGCCGCCGGCGCGCTGGTCGGTCGACCTACCCGACTTGACCAGCCGCTTGCGCGCCATCACCACGGTCGCGATCGAGGCGCCCGAGGACGAATTGCTGCACGCCCTGCTGGCCCGGCTGCTCGCCGAGCGCCAGCTTAGGCCCAGCGAGGCCACCCTGGCTTGGCTGCTCGCCCGCCTGCCGCGCACCCATGCCGCCATCGGCGAAGCGGTCGAGCGGCTCGACCGTGCCGGACAGGCGCTGGGTGCCGCGATCACGCCGGCCCTGGCGCGTCTGGTGCTGCCAGATCTGCTGGCTGACGTGGCGGATGGGCCCGTCGACCATGAAGATTGCGCGTCATCGGGCCGCGCTCCCTCGCCTGTTGCGGGAGGTCTCCTGTAGGATGCCACGTTCTCTTGCACCCCCCCGCTCCGGAAGCTCTGTGATGACCGCGCCCAACACGGCCTCTCCCGACACGGCGTCTCCCGACACGGCATCCCGCAGCACCGACTCGCGCGACCACGCCGCCCGCCCCTCGCCGGAACCCGCGGCGCCGCCGATCGCCGCCAGCCCCGAGCGCTTCATCAACCGCGAATTGTCCTGGCTCGACTTCAACCACCGCGTGCTGGAGGAGGCGGAGAACACCCGCCACCCGCTGCTCGAACGCCTGCGCTTCGTCTCGATCTCCGCCGGCAACCTCGACGAATTCTATTCCGTCCGCGTCGCCGGGCTGATCGGCCAGGCCAAGGCCGGCGTCACCACCGCCTCGCCCGACGGCCGCACCCCGGCCCAGCAGCTGGTCGAGGTCGAGGCCCGCGCCGAACGCCTGATGGCCGAACAGCTGCAGGTCTGGGAGCAGTTGCGCGGGCTGCTGACCCAGCAAGGGCTCGGCCTGTGCGACCCCGCCACATTGACCGATGGCGAGCGCATGTGGCTCGATTCCTGGTTCATGGAGCGGGTGTTTCCCGTCCTGACCCCGCTGGCGATCGACCCCGCGCACCCCTTCCCCTTCATCCCCAACATGGGGCTGGTGATGGTGCTGCGCCTGGCGCGCGACGAGGATGGCAGTTTCATGCGCGCCCTGGTGCCGCTCCCGTCGCTGGTCGAGCGCTTTATTCGCCTGCCGCAGGACGGCACCCACGCCGGCCCCATCCGCTTCATCATGCTCGAACAGCTGGTCGGCCTGTTCCTCGACCGCATCTTCCCGGGCTTCCGGGTGACCGGCGAGGGCGTGTTCCGGCTGATCCGCGACACCGATGTCGAATTCGAGGAGGAGGCCGAGGATCTCGTCCGCTCTTACGAAACCGCGCTCAAGCGCCGCCGCCGCGGGGTGGCGATCCACCTGTCGGTCAATTCCGCGATGCCGGCCGATTTGCGCGAGTTGGTGATCGACGAGCTCGACGCCACGGCGCAGGAAATCCATGTCCATGACGGAATCCTGGGGCTGGCCGATGTCAGCCAACTGATCGTCGACGACCGCCCGGACCTGCTGTTCCCCCCCTACACCCCGCGCTTCCCCGAGCGCATCCGCGATTTCGCCGGCGACTGCTTCGCCGCCATCCGCGCCAAGGACATCATCGTCCACCACCCGTTCGAGAGCTTCGACGTCGTTGTCCAGTTCCTGCGCCAGGCTGCCGGCGACCCGGCCGTGGTCGCGGTCAAGCAGACGCTGTACCGCACCAGCCGGGACAGCCCGATCGTCAAGGCGCTGATCGAGGCCGCCGAGGCCGGCAAATCCGTCACCGCCATGGTCGAGCTGCGCGCCCGCTTCGATGAGGAGGCCAATATCCGCCTCGCCCGCACCCTGGAAGCCGCCGGGGTCCAGGTGGTCTACGGTTTCACCGAGTTGAAAACACACGCGAAACTTTCGCTCGTCGTTCGCCGCGAGGGCCACGCCATCCGCAGCTACGCGCATTTCGGCACCGGCAACTACCACCCGTTCACCGCGCGCATCTACACCGACCTGTCCTTCTTCACCTGCGACGCCGACCTCACCCGCGACGCCGCAAGGCTGTTCAACTACATGACCGGCTATGCTCGCCCCGAGCGCATGGACGCGGTGGCGTTCAGCCCGCTGACCACCCGCAACGTCATCGGCGAGTTGATCGCCCGCGAGATCATGTTCGCCCGCGAGGGCCGGCCCGCCACCATCTGGCTGAAGATGAACTCGCTGGTCGACGACCGGCTGATCGACAAGCTTTACGAAGCCTCCGCCGCCGGGGTGAAGATCGCGGTCGTGGTGCGCGGCATCTGCTGCCTGCGTCCGTGCGTGCCCGGCCTGTCGGAGAACATCAAGGTCCGCTCCATCGTCGGCCGTTTCCTGGAGCACAGCCGGATCAGCGCCTTCGGCAACGGGCACGCCTTGCCCAGCCGCCATGCTCGCGTCTACATCAGCTCGGCTGATTGGATGGCGCGCAACATGGACTGGCGGGTGGAGAGTTTCGTGCCGATCCTGAACCCGACCGTGCACGCCCAGGTGCTGGACCAGATCATGGCGATCAACCTGCGCGATACCATGCAATCCTGGGAGCTGGACGCCCAGGGGGTGTGGCGCCGCGTCGCCGCGGGTACCGGAAAGAAGCGAATTTCGGCGCATGACTACTTCATGACCAACCCCTCGCTCTCCGGCCGTGGCTCCGCGCTGCATGGTCCCGCCGTCGCCTCGCCGGTTGCCGCATCGCGCCGCGCCGACCGGCTGTTGCAGGATTGACCGTGGATCTGTGGCCGCTTCCGCAAGCCGCGACCCGTTCGCCGGATCAGCGCCTCCCTGACCAGCGCCCCCCTGACCAGCGCCCCCCTGACCAGCGTAGGCGCGCCGTGGTCGATCTCGGTTCCAACTCGGTCCGCCTGGTGGTGTTCGAGGGTGACAGCCGCAACCCCATGCCGATCTTCAACGAAAAGGCGGTGCTGCGGCTCGGTCGCGGGATGCAGTCCTCCGGCCGGTTGAACGACGAAGGCACCGCCCAGGCGCTCACCGTGATGAACCGCTACACCGCGATCGCACGCGCCATGCAGGCCGAGGATTTCGAGGTGCTGGCCACCGCGGCGGTACGTGACGCGGTCAATGGCCGGGACTTCATCGACCTGCTGCACCGCCGCCTGCCCGGGGTGAAACTCACCGTGCTGTCCGGCGAGGCGGAGGCCGAACTCTCCGCCGCCGGCCTGCTCTGCGGCATTCCGGACGCGCACGGTCTGCTGGCCGATATCGGCGGCGGCTCGCTCGAACTGGTGCGCCTGGACCGTGGCCGGCGCGCCATCGCCCGCACCCTGCGCCTCGGCGTGATCCGGCTGTCCGAACGCGCCGACGGCGATACCACCCGCGCGCGTGCCATCGCCGAGGCCGACCTCGCCGCCGAGACCTGGCTGCCGGAAATGGCCGGGCGCGACCTCTACGCCGTCGGCGGCGCCTGGCGCGCGCTCGCCCGCATCCACATCACCCAGACCAATTACCCGCTGACCCTGCTGCACCACTACACCATCAGCCGCGAGGAGGCCCGCGACCTCGCCGGCCTGGTTGCCAGCGCCAGCCGCCGCCAGTTGGAACGGCTGCCCGGCATCCCGCGCCGCCGCATCGACGACCTGCCCTTCGCCGCCGTCGTGCTGCGCCGCCTGCTGCGCGCGACCGGGGCGCGGCGGGTGATCTTCAGCGCCAATGGCCTGCGCGAGGGCTGGTACATGCAGCACCTGCCGCCGGCCCAGCGCGATCTCGACCCGCTGCTCGCCGCCGGCCATGACTATGCCCGCCGCTTCGCCCGCGACATCGCCCTGCCGCCAGCCCTGATGGCCTGGACCGGCCCGCTGTTTCCCAATGAAACCGGCGAGCTCCGCCGCCTGCGCGAAACCGCCTGCTGGATGAGCGATATCGGCAGCCGCGACCACCCGGAATACCGCGCCGAACAAGCCTTCCTGCGCATCCTGCGCCAGCCCGGCATCGGCCTCGATCATCCGGCCCGCGCCTTCCTCGCCCTCACCCTGGCGCTGCGCTACGAGGCCGAATCCGATGCCCCCTTCCTCCGCCCCGCCCTCGCTTTGCTGGCGCCCGACGCGATCCGCCGCGCCACCATCCTCGGCGTCGCGTTGCGCCTGGCCTACACCCTGTCGGCCGGCACCGCCGGGCTGCTCGCCGGCACGCGGCTGCTGCCGGGGGCGCAGCTGACGCTGCAACTCGCCGAGGGCAGCGGGGTGTTCGCCGGGGAAAGTGTCACCCGGCGGCTGGATCGGCTGGCCGAAGTCATGGGGCTGGCGGCGACGACGACGTTGGCGGCTTAGGAAGGAAGAAGTCTTCTTTTTGTGCACAAAAAGAAGCAAAAAAACTTCATTCGATAAGGCAAGGCTTCATCCTCAGAAACGCGGAGGATCCACGCTCGCTGCCGGATGGTTTGCCCGCGACCAGTGGATGAAGTTTTTTTGCTTCTTTTTGTTCACAAAAAGAAGCCTTCCTACGCTTTCTTCTCCCACCCCTTCGCCGTCTGCTGCCAGTAACTCAACCCATGCCCCGCCGCCTTGGCGGCCTTCCAGCGCTCGCGCGCCTGCGCCACCTGCTCTTCGTCGTTGCCATCAAAGATATCGAACACCCGGGCAAACGCCTCGAGCTTTTCGCTCCCCGCCCCATCCACCAGAAACAGGAACCGTCCCCCATTCGGCGCGTCGTCCGCGGTGGTGAGCCAGATCGGTTGCAGGTCGGCATCGGTGGTGCCATGCGGCAGCCAGTCCGGCTCCGCGCACAGCCAGAGTGTCGCGTCCAGTGCCGCCAGCCGTTCCGCACTCCCGCAGCGCACCACCGCGCGCTCCCCAGCCTCCAGCGTCCGGCCAAGCAGGCGCGGCAGCGTGTCTTCCAGCCCGGTCCGCGTCAGGTGGTAGAACGCCACCTCGGCCATGTTCAGCCGCTTTCGAAGCTGGTCGCGACCAGCCGGTCGAGCAGCCGCACGCCAAAGCCGCTCGGCCCGACCGCATGCATCGCGTCGGCCGCGGCCCGGTTCGCCACCCCGGCGATATCCAGGTGAACCCACGGCACATCGCCCACGAACTCGCGCAGGAACGCGGCGCCGTGGCAGGCATCCGGCTGCATCCGCTCGGACAGGCAGTGGCGGATATCGGCGATCGCCGAGTCGAGGTCGCGCCGGTGTCCCTCGCCGATCGGCATGCGCCAGACCGCCTCGCCGACATCCCGCCCAGCCGCGCCGATTTTTGCCGCCAGCGCCGGATCGTTGTCGAACATCCCGGCCATGTGATGCCCCAGCGCGGTGACGATGCTGCCGGTCAGGGTGGCCAGGTCGATCATCGCCCGCGGCTTATGCTGCCGCGCTGTCCAGGCCAGCGCATCGGCCAGCACCAGCCGCCCCTCGGCATCGGTATCCACCACTTCGATCGTCTTGCCGGAAAAACTGCGCAGCACATCGCCCGGCCGGTAGCTCGCCGCCCCCGTCGCGTTCTCGGCAATCGGCAGCACCGCGATCGCTGGACAGGGTGAGTTGCGCAGTGCCAGCGCCAGGATCGCCCCCGCCGCCGCCGCCGCGCCCGCCATGTCGCCGCGCATGTTCTCCATCCCCTCGGCCGGCTTGATGCAGATGCCGCCGGTGTCGAACGTAATCCCCTTGCCGACAAACGCGATCGGCGGCGCGCGGAGCCGCCCCTTCCAGCGCAGCACCGCCATCAGCGGCGGATGCACCGAGCCCTGGCCCACCGCCAGCAACGCCCCCAACCCCTGCCGCTCCAACTCGGGCTTGCCCAAGATCCCAACGGCAATCCCATGGCGCGCCAACCCCTGCAGCCGCTCGGCAAACACCTGCGGCGTCAGCACATTGCCGGGCTCAGCCACCAGGTCGCGGGCAAACAACGCCCCGCGCACCCCGGCCGACACAACCCGCCAAGCCGCCTCCACCGAATCCGGCGTGTCGGTCAGCAGATCGATCGAAACAAGCTTCGCCGCCCCCTCCGCCACCCGCGACAGGTGCCGCTCAAACCGCCAGGCCCGCAAGCACGCCCCCGCGGCAAATTCGGCGGCCGCCAATGGCTGCAACCCATGGGCATCCAGCGCCACATGCGCCACCCCCATCAGCGCCGCCGCCGCCCGCGCGCCGGCCTGGCGCAGCACCGCCCCATCCAGCGCCGCCGGCGTGCCCAGCCCCACCAGCAGCACCCGGCCGCGCCCGGTCAGCACCTCGCACAGCGTCTCCGCCGCGCCGACAAACCCATCCGCCGCCGCCGCCGCCCGCACGGCCTCGGGCAGCACAGCACCCGCCACGACCGGCACCGCCGTCGCCGTGGCACTCGGCGCCGTGCGCCCAACGCGAACGTCCAGCATAGCCCCCGCCTGCCGCGCCGATCAGCTCTCGTAGTGCTCCGCCACCATCCGGTCCAACAGCCGCACCCCGAACGCCGTCGCCCCCTTCGGAATCGTCGGCGCGTCCTTGCCGCTCCACACCGTCCCGGCGACATCCAGATGCGCCCAAGGCTTGCCGTTCACAAACCGCTGGATGAACGCCGCCGCGGTGATCGCGCCGCCCGGCCGCCCGCCAATGTTCTTCATGTCGGCGATATCGCTGCGGATCTGCTTGTCATAAGCCTCGCCCAGCGGCATCCGCCACAGATTCTCCCCGCTCGCCGCCCCCGCCGCATGAAGCTGCGCCGACAGCGCGTCGTCATTGGAGAAGAACCCGGCATACTCATGCCCCAGTGCCACGATGATCGCCCCGGTCAACGTCGCCAGGTCGACCATGAACCGCGGATCATACTTCTGCTGGCAGTACCAAAGCACATCCGCCAGCACCAGCCGCCCCTCGGCATCGGTATTGATCACCTCCACCGTCTGCCCGGAATAGGTTTTTACAACGTCCCCCGGCCGCTGCGCCGTCCCGCTGGGCATGTTCTCGACCAGCCCGACCAGCCCGATCACATCAACCTTCGCCTTGCGCCCCGCCAACGCCGCCATCAGCCCAATGACGGTACCAGCCCCGCCCATATCCCACTTCATATCCTCCATCCCGCCCGCCGGCTTGATCGAGATGCCGCCGGTATCGAACGTCACCCCCTTGCCAACAAACGCCAACGGCTTGGCCGCCTTGCCTTTCCCCTTCGGCGGCCCCGCCCCATTCCACGTCATCACCACCATGCGCGGCTCGTTGGCGCTGCCCATCGCCACCCCCATCAGCGCGCCAAACCCCAGCTTGGTCATCTCCTTCGGCCCGAACACCTCAACCTTCAGCCCCAGCGCCGACAACTTCCGGCACCGCTCGGCCATCTCGGCCGGGTTCAACACATTCGCCGGCTCACTCACCAAATCGCGGCTCAGGAACACCCCCTCCGCCACTGCCTTCAGCCCCACCCAGGCATCCCGTGCCTTGGCCATCTCCCCCGTCATCACCGAAACCTTCGCCAGCTTCGGCTTGTCCTCGGCCTTCTCCATCGTCCGATACCGATCAAACCGATACCCGCGCAGCACCATCCCCATCGCAACATTCGCCGCCTGCGCCCCGCTCAACCCCACCGCCGAAACCCCGGCCGCCGCCTCGCGCGCCAACGCCGCCGTCGCATGCCCCCCGGCATCCTCCAGAAACCGCCCCGCAATCCCCGCCAACTTGCCCAACCCCACCGCCACCACCCGCGACAACCCAGCCCCCGGCGCCAGCACGGTCACAACCTGCCCGCGCTTGCCCTTGAACTCCGCCGCCGCCAAGGCCCGCGAAACCGCCCCCCCCGTCGCCGCATCCGCCGCGTCCAACAGCCCAGAAGTGGGCGACCCGGCCACCGCCCCCTCCTCCAGCATCAGGACAAGTGCGCCCGACTTGGGCAAACCCGGCTTGGCAAACGCGATATCGAGCATGGCAAACGCTCCGGTACGAAAATGGATGTGCGGCGGACTGTAGCAGCCGCCCAGCAATTGGCCAGCCGCGCCGCACGCTGTATGCAAGACATCATGAACGATCGCGCCCTCCTCGACCTCGCCTTCACCCTCGCCCACCAGGCCGGCGAGCTGATCATGCAAATCCGCGCCCGCGGCTTCGAAACCCTGTCCAAATCCGACGACAGCCCGGTCACCGAAGCCGACCACGCCGCCGAGGTCCTGATCCTCAAGGGCTTGCGCGCCGCCTGCCCGGACATCCCCGTCCTCGCCGAAGAAGAAATCGCCGCCGGCCTCGTCACCGCCAACGCCGACACACTCTGGGTCGTCGACCCGCTCGACGGCACCCGCGAATTCGCCAAGCGCCGCGACGATTTCGCCGTCTGCATCGGCCTGGTCCGAAACGGCACCCCCGCCCTGGGCGTCGTCGGCCAACCCGCCACCGGCGCCCTCTACGGCGGCATCGTCGGAACCGGTGCCTGGAAACGCGACTCCGGCATCGAACGCCCCATCAGCGCCCGCCGCCCCCCCGAAGCCGGCCTCTCCGTCGTCGCCTCGCGCCACTACGCCGACGACCCCCGCCTTACCCCCTTCCTCGAAGGCCGCAAGGTCGCCCATGTCCGTCACATGGGCTCAGCCCTCAAATTCTGCCTCGTCGCCGAAGGCGCCGCCGACCTCTACCCGCGCTTCGGCCCCACCATGGAATGGGACACCGCCGCCGCCCAGGCCGTGGTCGAAGCCGCCGGCGGCACCGTCCGCCTCCTCGACGACGGCACCCCCCTGCGCTACGGCAAGCCCGATTGGCGCAACCCGCCTTTCGTCTGCACCGGCCTTGCGTGAAAGCGCGGTTGCCATGACCGCAACGGCGATGCTGCCCGCCACGCCCTCCAACATCGCCGAAGCCGCCCGCCTCCTGCGCGCCGGCGCCCTCGTCGCCTTCGGCACCGAAACCGTCTACGGCCTGGGTGCCGACGCCACCAACGACCACGCCGTCGCCGCCATCTTCGCCGCCAAGGGCCGCCCGCACTTCAACCCGCTGATCTGCCATTACCCCGAGCCCGACGCCGTCTTCGCCGATGTCGAGCCAAACCCGCGCGCCCAGGCCCTCGCCGCCGCCTTCTGGCCAGGTCCGCTCACCCTGGTCCTGCCGCGCCGCCCAAATTGCCCGGTCGCCCTGCTCGCCGGCGCCGGCCTCGACACCCTGGCCGTCCGCGTCCCCGCCCACCCCGATGCCCTCGAATTGCTGCGCCAATGCGCCCGCCCGATCGCCGCCCCCTCCGCCAACCGATCCGGTCAGGTCAGCCCAACCACCGCCGCCCATGTCATGGACAGCCTGTCCGGCCGCATCGCCGCCATCCTGGACTCCGGCCCCTGCACCGTCGGCGTCGAATCGACCGTCCTCGACCTGACCGGCACCACCCCGGTCCTGCTCCGCCCCGGCGGCCTCCCCCGCGAGGCCATCGAAGCCATCATCGGCCCCGTCGGCACCGGCATTAGCCCCGCTGAATCCAAAGCGGCCCAGGCCGAAGCCTCCCGCGGCCTGCGCTCACCTGGCCTGATGGTCTCGCATTACGCCCCGCGCCTGCCGGTGCGCCTGTCCGCCACCCGCGTCGCGCCCAACGAAGCCCTGCTCGCCTTCGGCCCGCCACTACCCGGCGCCACCCTGACCTACCAGCTTAGCGCAACCGCCAACCCAACCGAGGCCGCCGCGCGTCTCTTCGCCGGCCTGCGCAGCCTCGACGCCGCCGCGCAAACGCTCACCGGAATCGCCGTCATGCCAATCCCCGACGCCGGCCTCGGCGCCGCGATCAACGACCGCCTGCAACGTGCTGCGGCCCCGCGCTGCTAAGGCCGCGCACCAGCATCCGCCGCGCCATCAACAGCAGCCACACGCTGCCCAGCCCCATGATCGCCAGATTGACCGCCAAGGTGGCGCTCGGCCCTTCGCCCTTCGCCGGTGACGCGCCCTGCCGCTCCGGCGAAGACACCGCGTAAGCCACCACATCCGGCCCCGCGCCGTCATCGGGACCCGCCTGCGCCGCCCCAGCCGGCAAACCCGCCAATACGCCGCCCGCCAGCATCACGGCGACAGTCACGGCACGAAAGCAACCCATCGGCTTCATGTCAAAACCTCTCGCTGGCACCGCGATTTTCGCCGCCGCATGAAATCGATGCAATTGTCGTACCAGTGTGATGTTTCAAGGATTTGACACAAGCGTCTGTCAATAAGTGTAAAGCTTCCCGACACGCACAGGCAGGCAAGCGCCAGCAAGCAAGGCTCCGCCGGCGTCGTGCGCAGCACGCTTTCGCGTGACGGGCCGGAGGCCCTTTGATCCCATTTACTAAGTCGCGGGCGAGGCGGGTGCTGGGAGCATGTTCCAGCGCGCAAAGTCATGGGATCAAAGGGCCGCCGGCCCTTTGCCGCCGGAGGCTTGCCTGCCTTTGATCGGAGGGTGCTTGCAGGGCAATCGCTTGAACTGATGTAGGGGAGATTCCGGCGCGGCCGGAAGTACGATTCAAAGAGGACCTCACTGTGCGAGGTTCCGATGGCCGAGCCCCTTTCGCGTTCGATCCTTGCCCATTTTGCCGCTCTCGAAGATCCGCGAC
>CAMBRC010000058.1 GCA_945869965.1 Asaia bogorensis | reverse complement strand
CCCCATGGGTGAGGGTCCAGGGACCTCGGGTCCCTGGTGGGGTCGAGGGGCGAAGCCCCCGCCTTCCTTTACCCCCTACCGGACCAGCGTCTGGTAAACCAACGTCCGAAACAGCCGGAAAAAATGATCAAACTGGTTGCGCTGGTTGACCATCAGCACCGCCACCAGGTCGCGCGCGGGATCCACCAGGAACTGGCACCCACCGGCTCCGTGCCACTCAAAATCCCCCGCACTCCCCGGCATCGCGTTGACCCCGTTGCCCAGCCGCACCGACACGCCGAGCCCGAACCCCCGCCCCTCGCCCAACAGATACCCGCCGCTCGCGCTGTCATGCGCAATCCGCCCGAGATGGTCGCTGGTCATGTGCGCTACCGTCCCCGCCCCCAGCACCTGTGCCCCGTCCAGCATCCCGCCCGCCAACAGCGCCTGGCCAAACCGCAGGTAATCGCCGGCAGTCCCCACCATCCCGCCATCGCCGCCCATCCGCACCGCCGGCACGCGCATATCCCGCTGTTCCGGCACCGCCCCGGTCATCGGGTCAACGCGCGGCTCCGCCAGCCGCCCCAGCGCTGCCGCCGCCACGCCAAACCCGGTATCCACCATCCGCCACGGCCCCGTCACCTCGCGCGCCACAAACCGCTCGAAAGCCTGCCCGGACACCACCTCCACCACCCGCGCCAGCACGTCGCCGGCCACCGAATCCTCCCACATCACCCCGGGCTGACGCACCAGCGGCAACCCCGCCACCGCCTCCACCGCCTCGGCCAGGCTCTTCTCCGCCGCATGCACCCCCGCCTCCAGATACATCCGCCCCACCGCCGACTCCGGCGCCAGGACTCCACTCGTCAGCCCGGCCGTCTGCCGCATCAAGTCCTGGATCGTCACTGGCCGCAGCACCCGCTCGAACCCGGCCCCAACCATCACCCTTAGCTCGCGAAACACCGGCAGATGCGCCGAAACCGGATCCGTCAGCTTCAGCCGCCCGCGCTCCACCAACACCAGCGCCGCCACCACCGCAATCGGCCGCGTCATCGCCCCCAACGGAAAAATCGCGTCCGGCTTCAACCGCTCCGCCTGCGCCGTGTCGCGAAACCCCACCGCCCGCAACCACCCCAGCTTGCCCTGCCGCGCTAGCCCCAGCACCGCCCCATTGATCCGCCCGGCCGCAACCGCCGCCTCCAAAACCTCGGTCACCTGCACCAGCCGCGGCGCCGACAACCCGATGCTCTCCGGCACCGCCAACGGCAACGGCCCAACCGGCGGCCCAACCGGCGGCACAGCCCCCGGCCGCACCGGCTGAGCCATCGCAACCCCCGGCGCCAACGCCCCCAGCCACAACACATCCCGCCGCCGCATGGACTGATCCTCCACAGAAGCTCAAGGCTGGGCTCTGCCCAGACCCGCCAGGGGCCAAGCCCCTGGACCTTAATTTATGGGGTCTGGGGCCGCCGGCCCCAGCGGGTGCAGGGCAGAGCCCTGGCCTTCCTCTCTTCGCCAAGCGAACGTCAACTCATGCTTGTTATGAAACAAATGCATCAACCGCCCACCCGGGATCGTCGCAAACGCCGCCGCCGCCGCATGGTCCGTCGCCCCCTGGAACTTCACCGTACAAACAATCCGCTCAGCCCCCCCCGGCGCCGCCCACCGCTGCACCATCTCCAGCAGCGGCGCCGGATACGCGATCACATCGCTGAACAGCCAGTCCACCGGCTCGACCGCCACGCTGAACGCGCTGCCCTGCCGCCACTCCACCCCCTCCATCGCCGCCACCCGTGCCTCCAACGGCGATCGGTCCACCGCCACCACCCCCGCCCCCAACTGCGCAATCGCCCAGGTCCAGCCGCCGGGCGACGCCCCCAAATCAAAACACCGCTGCCCCGGAAGCGGCCAATCCCCAATCCGCGTGCACGCCTCCCACAGCTTCAGATAGGCCCGGCTCGGCGGCCCGATCCGGTCCTCCTCGAACCGGCACTCCCCATTCACGAACGGACTGCTTTTGGTCGGGCTCGCCAACATCCGATCCGGCGCCAGCAACGTCCATGCCCCCAGATGCCCCGCCGGCGCCGGCTCCGGAAACACCAGCGCCCGCGCCTTCACCGGCGGCAACCGCTCCGCGATCAACGCCATCCGCCGATGATATTCCACCCCATACGCCGACCAGTTGCGCTGCATCCCCCGCAACGCATCCGCCGCCGCCTTCACCGAGACCACCTCGATCTCCCTTGCATCGGTCCAAACATCCAGCGCCCAAACCGACGCCACCGCCGCATCCGGACTCAACGCCAGCCGCCCATGCCACCCCTCAACCGCAACCCCCGCCAGGCGCAATTCCTCCCCCAGCGTCTCCTCCAACCCCTCCGCCGCCAGATAGGCCGACCTAATCACCGACGCTTGCCCAAGTGCGGCCTCACCGACCGCGCTTGCGGAACGCCGCCACCATCAGCATCGCCCACCCGATCATCAGCATGACCCCGCCAAACGGCACCACGCCGCCCACCGCCAGCCCGCCCAGATGCTTGCCGTAAATCCCCCCGCAAAACCCCAGCAGCCCCAGCACAAAGAACGTCCCGGCAAAATTGCACCAGCGCCCCCCCCTGACTCCGCACACCAACAGCACCACCGCGTGCCAGCCCTGCGCCTGCGCCGCATCCCGCACCGCCGCCGCCGCCGCCAAATCCAATTTCATATGCGACGACACGCCGGCCAGCACCAACGCCGCCAACCCCGCCAAAGCCCCCAGCCCAAACCACACTCTGTCCATCCCCCCAGCCTAGCCTCACCGCCCGTCCCCGTCATCCCGAACGAAGTGAGGGATCCACGCTTCCTGCCGTGCACTCCGCTCCAAAAAAAATCCTACAGAAGAAAGATTTTTTCCTTGCGTCGTGACGAACAGTTAGATAATATGCCGATGAATGTCAGTCCATCCCACCCCTCTCGGCGCTCAGATCGCCAGCCTGCGCAAAGCCGGCACGGCCCCTCCGGGGGCTGATCGGAGAATGCTGTCCAAATCCCTGCACGCCCTCATCGCCGCCATCTTCGCCCGCATCTTCGACCGCCTGGAGCAAATCCTCCTACTCTGGCAGTCCGGCCAACTCCCCGCACCGCCGATCCGCGCCCCGCGCGCCGCAACCCTCCCGCGTCAGCACCCGGCCAAGCCGCGCCGCCACCGCGCCCGCCAACGCATCCGCACGCCCCTGACGAAACCCCAAGCCCCCAACCGCCACCGCGCACCCAATCCGCCCGCCACCTCGGCGCCGTTCGCCACAACCCCGTCACCCGTCCGCCCCCGCCCTGCGCGAGACCCTCCGTCCCGCCGAAGGCCGAGATGCTTCCACAACCCCGTTTTTCGGGGCCGCGCAGCCATGCGTTATATAATACGATATCGAAACAATTAAGATAAAGCAAAACAAACATTGGGCTCCGCCCAGACCCGCCAGGGGCCAAGCCCCTGGACCTTAAACTATAAGGGTCCAGGGGCTTGGCCCCTGGCGGGTCTGGGCAGCGCCCAGCCTTAAGCCTTCTCGACCTGGCTGTATTCCAGTTCCACCGGCGTCGACCGCCCGAAGATCGAAACGCTGACCTTCACCCGGCCGCGTTCCTCGTCGACTTCCTCGACCGTGCCGTTGAAGCTGGTGAACGGCCCATCGGCCACCCGCACCTGCTCGCCGATCTCGAACAGGATCGCCGGGCGCGGCCGTTCCACGCCTTCGCTGGTCTGCTTCATGATACGCTCGGCTTCGGCATTGGTGATCGGCGACGGCCGCAGCTTGGTGCCGAGGAACCCGGTCACCTTGGGCGTGTCCTTCACCAGATGCCAGGCATCGTCCGACAGCTCCATCTTCACCAGCACGTAGCCGGGGAAGAACTTGCGCTCGGCATTGACCTTCTGGCCCCGCCGCAGCTCGACCACTTCTTCGGAGGGCACCAGCACCTCGTCGATCTGGTCGGCCAGCCCCTTCTGGGCGGCCTGCTCCTTGATCTGCTGGGCGATCTTCTTCTCGAAGCCCGAATAGACGTGAACGACGTACCAACGCTTGGCCATGCCTGTGTTCCCTGCGCCCCGTTACGCCGCTACGCCGAACAGCGCACGCACGCCGACGCCGATGATCTGGTCCGCGATGAAAAAGAAGAACGCGGCAATAAACGCCATGGCCACCACCAGCCCGGTGGTCACCATCGTCTCCTTGCGCGCCGGCCAAGTCACCTTCGCGGCCTCGCTGCGCACTTCGCGCAGGAAACGTAACGGATCGATCGCCACGCGCATCACGCTCCTAAATGCAAACCAATTTGCCCCAACCGGGGGCAGACGCAATCTTTCTCATGGGACGGCTGGCAGGGGTGGAGGGTCTCGAACCCACAACCTCCGGTTTTGGAGACCGGCACTCTAGCCAATTGAGCTACACCCCTGCAGGCCGCCCAGGCACCTTAGCCCGGGCGCCGTAGAAAGAGCGCGCGGGCGCAGATGTCAAGAGCAAGATGGAGCGGCCCCCAGGAGGGGCCCTGGAGCGGGTGGAGGGAATCGAACCCTCATAGCCAGCTTGGAAGGCTGGAGCTCTACCATTGAGCTACACCCGCGACGCCCCGGACTTCATCCGCAGATTCAATTTGGTGGAGGGGGTTGGATTCGAACCAACGTAGGCGTGCGCCAGCGGATTTACAGTCCGCCCCCTTTAGCCACTCGGGCACCCCTCCGCCTTGCGGCGTAACGGGGCCGGACTATGGCCAAACCCCGTGCTTGTCAATCACGCCCCGCCGCCGATTTGTCGCCCGCGCCCTCGCCCGCTATACCCGCCACATGAAGCCCCCCCGCCGCCCCGGTTCCGACTCCCCTCGCCCCACCGGCGGCAAGACCATCGGCGGCAAACCCCGTGGCGGCCCGCCCGACCGCAGCAGCGGCCCCCGCCCCTCCACACCCCGCCCACAAACGCCTCGCTCGCCGGCCCCGCCGCGCGAACCCCGCCCGCCACGCATCGAAACCCCGCAGCGTCCCCCCACCGACGGTGCCTTCGGCTCCGGGACGGCCACCCTGCGTGCCAAACCGGCCGCCGAATCGGCCGCCCCCCGCCCCGCCCGCCCGCGCTACACCGAACGCGCCCCTCACGTGCAACGCGAAGCACCGGGCAATTCGCTTTGGCTGTACGGCCTACATGCCGTCGCTGCCGCCATGGCCAACCCGGCCCGCCATTTGCGCCGCCTGCTGCTGACCGAGGAATCCGAGCCCTCGATCGCCGCCCGCTTGCCCCGCCCCTGGGCACTCAGCGCCGAGCGCACCGACCGCGCCCGCCTCGACCACCTGCTTGGCCCAGGCGCCATCCACCAGGGCGCGGCCCTCCTGGTCGAGCCGCTCGCGCCCCCCAGCCTGCAATCGGTGGTCGCCCGCCCCGGCCCGATCCTGGTCCTCGACCAGGTCACCGACCCCCGCAATGTCGGCGCCATCCTGCGCGCCGCCGCCGCCTTCGGGGTCGCCGCTGTCATCACCCAGGACCGCAACGCCCCGGAAGAAACCGGCGCCCTCGCCAAGGCCGCCTCGGGCGCGCTGGAGACCGTGCCCTTCCTCCGTGCGGTCAACATCGCCCGCACCCTGATCGCCTTGCGCGCCGCCGGGTTCTGGGTGATCGGCCTGGACGCCGGCGGCGGCCGCCTGTCCGGCCTCGCGCTGGCCGAACGCCGCGTCGCCCTGGTCCTCGGCAGCGAGGGCGATGGCCTGCGCCGCCTGACCCGCGAGACCTGCGACGAAACCGCGGCGATCCACATGCCCGGTGCGTCGGTTCTGCTCGACAGCCTCAACGTCTCCACTGCCGCGGCCATCGCGCTCTACGAATTGGCCCGTCGTTGAAATGAGCGCCGCTGACATGTCGTACGACCCCACCCCAGCCGCCATCGCCCTTGAAGAAGCCCGCCGCACTGGCGCCGAATCCTCCATCGCCGAGGCGATCCGCCCGGGCACCATCGACCAGGGCGTGGCCGTCCAGTTCGAACGCGCCCGCCGCTCCGGCGCCGTCCCCCCGGCCGGCTACAAGATCGGCGCCACCACCCAGCGGATGCAGGACTATCTCGGCCTGACCGGCCCCGCCGCCGGCTACATGGTCGGCGCCAACCTGCACGCCAGCGGCACCCGTATGCCGTATGCCAGCCTGCGCGGCCCTGGCGCCGAATGCGAAATCGGCCTGCGTCTTTCGCAGGATATTCCCGCCGGCCCGTGCGACGAGGCAACTGCACTGGCTGCGGTCGGCGAAATCTTCGCGGCGATCGAGATCGTCGAGAACCGCTACGGCACGCCGCCCATGGGCGACCTGGCCCGCATCGGCACCCCCACGCTGATTGCCGATCAGGTCTATCACCGGGCCGCCATCCTTGGCACGGCACCTGGCAACTGGCGCGACCTCGATCTCGCGGCCATCCCCGGCCGGGTCGCCGTGGATGGGTTACAGCGCGCCAGTGGCCATGGCCGTGATCTGCTGGGCCACCCGATCAAGGCGCTGGCCTGGCTCGCCGGTTCGCCGACGGCGGTGGCCTTTGGCGGACTCAAGGCCGGGCAGGTGGTGATGCTGGGCTCGGTCACCCCGCCGATCTGGCTCGATCGTCCTTGCCACGTCAGCGTCGCCTTCGATGGTTTGGGCGAGGTTACACTTACGCTGACCTAGCCGGCGCCCCGGGGAGCCAGCTTGTGTTGGGGGGCGTCCTGTGGTGTCTGCGCTGGATCAATCCGATTCTGTTCCGCTGAAGTGAGGCTTTGTTCCATGTCTGCTGCAACATTCGACAAGGTCGCCGATATCATCGCGGAGATCTGCGGTATCGACCGTGCGACCATCACGCCTGAGAGCCATGCCATCAACGACCTCGGCATCGACAGCCTCGATTTCCTCGACGTCGCCTTCGCCATCGACAAGGCCTTCGGCATCAAGATGCCGTTGGAGCAGTGGACCCAGGAAGTGAACGAGGGCGGCGTTTCCGGCGACACCTACTTCGTCCTCAAGGGCCTCGCTGAGAACATCGACAAGCTGGTTGCCGCCAAGGGCTGATTTGCCTATGCGCCTCGAATACTTCCAGATGATCGACCGCATCGTCGAGCTTGACCTCGATGCCCGCACCATCGCGGTCGACTGCACCCTGCCGGAGGAGAGCCCGATCTTCGAGGGGCATTTTCCCGGCTATCCCATCATGCCCGGCGTGCTGATGATCGAGACCATCGCGCAGGCTGGTGGATGGCTGGTGATGGCCGGGCTGCGGTTTCGCCAGATGGCCTTCCTGGCCAAAGTGTCCGAGGCCAAGATGCGTAGCTTCCTGGCGCCGGGACAGGTGATCCGGGTGGAGGCGATTCAGGATCACGATGGCTCCGGCTATGCCGTGGTGTCGGGCCGGATCAAGTCCGGCGGCAAGCTGATTTCCGAGGCCACGATCACCTATCGGGTGATGAATTTCCCCAATCCGGCCCTGCGCGACGGACTTTTCGAGGTCGCCCGCCGTGTTGGTGTTCCAGCGGAGTTGATGCCCGATGCCTGAGCATTCGCCGCGCGATGCTGTCATTACCGGCATTGGCCTGGTTTCCTGCCTGGGCGCCGGGATGGATGCGCATCTGGCGGCGCTGAACGCCGAGGGCGGGTTTTCCCCAGTTGTGGACAGCACCTCCTTTGCGCCGTACCCGGTGCATCCGCTGGTGGCGCTGGAATGGGACCGGCACATTCCCAAGCGCCAGGACCAGCGCCAGATGGAGCCGTGGCAGCGCATCGGCACCTATGCCGCCGGCGAGGCGCTGGCCGCCGCCGGGGTGAAGGGCAACACCGAGCTGTTGGCCAATATGCATATGATCGTGGCGGCCGGTGGTGGCGAGCGCGATGCCGCCGTTGACGCCGCCATCCTGTCCGGCTTGCCGAAGTCGGCGAACCCGGCCGCCTTTCTCAATGAGCGGCTGTTGACCGATCTGCGGCCGACGCTGTTCCTGGCGCAGCTTTCCAATCTGCTGGCCGGCAATATCTCGATCGTGCATGGCGTGGTCGGCTCCTCGCGCACCTTCATGGGCGAGGAAGCCGCGGGCGTGGATGCGGTGCGCACCGCGGTCGCGCGGATCGCGGCGGGGCAGGGCGAGCTGTTCCTGGTCGGCGGCTCGCACAACGCCCAGCGCCCGGAAACGCCGATGCAGTACGCCATGGGGCACATGCTGCTGGCCGGGGATTTCGCGCCGGTGCGGGCCCGCCAAGAGCGCGGGATGGTTGCCAGCTCGCTCGGCTGCTTCCTGGTGATTGAAAGCCGCGCCCATGCCGATGCGCGCGGGGCGGCGGTGATCGCCCGCATCGCCGCGGTGGCATCCGACCGGTGCGCACGCGCGCCGGGCGAAGCGGCGGCGAATGCGGCCCGGCAGCTGGCGGCGATGCCGCTCGACCGCGACGGCGCCGCCGTGTTGTCCGGCGCCACCGGGGTTGCCGGTCCGACCGGGGAAGAGCTGGCCTTTCTCGATGCGCTGGGGCTGCCGATGCGGGCGACCGCGACGGCGCTGGGGCATTCGATTGAGCCGAGCTTCATCGCCAATATAGCGCTGGCCGCTGACGCCGTGTCGCGCGGAGCGCTGTTCGCGCCGCTCGAAGCCGGCGAGGCGGTCATGCCGGGGGTGCTGCGGCAGGTTCTGGTGACCGGGTGGGGGCACTGGCGCGGCGAAGGCATGGCGCTGGTGGCGCAAGCGTAGATGTTCTTTTTTGAAAAAAAGAACCAAAAAACTTCTATCCATTGGCCGCGAGCCAGTCATCGCGACCCGGCCCAAATGAATAAAGTTTTTTTGCTTCTTTTTGTTCACAAAAAGAAGAATTTTTCTTTGGGCAGGGAGCACCGCCATGGCGCATAGGGATTCCCAGGGCCGGCCGATTGTTGTCGTAACCGGCATGGGCGTGCTGACGTCGCTGGGCGAGGGGCAGCAGGATAACTGGGCGAAGTTGACCGCCGGGGTTTCCGGCATCAAGCGGATCACCCGGTTCCCGCTGGATCACATGCGCACCACGATTGCCGGCACCGTCGATTTCGTGTCGGCCGATCCGCTGTGTGCGCCGGAACTGTCGCAGCGGCTGGCGGATCGGGTGGCGGAGGAGGCGATCAGCGAGGCGGGCATCGGCACGAAGGGGGATTTCCCTGGGCCGTTGTTCATGGCGTTGCCGCCGGTGGAGCTGGAATGGCCGCAGCGCCAGGCGTTGGCGGCGGCGACCGGCAAGAATGATGATGTGGACTATGCCGACCTGATTGGGGTGGCCGATCAGGAGCGGTTTCGCGCTACTTATCGGCGGTTTCTGTTTGGCTCGGTGGGCGAGCATCTGGCGACGCGGTTTGGCACCAAGGGGTCGCCGATTGCGACGTCGACGGCTTGTGCCTCGGGCGGGACGGCGATCCAGTTGGCCGTTGAGTCGATCCGGGCGGGGCTGTCCGAGGCGGCGCTGGTGGTGGGGACGGATGCCTCGGTGAACCCGGAGTCGGTCATTCGGTTTTCGCTGTTGTCGGCGCTGTCGACGCGCAACGAGGTGCCGGAGGCGGCGTCGCGGCCGTTCAGCAAGGACCGCGACGGGTTTGTGATGGCTGAGGGGGCGGGGGCGCTGGTGCTGGAGAACATGGACCATGCGTTGGCGCGGGGCGCGCGCATCCTGGGGGTGGTGGCGGGGTCCGGGGAGCGCGCCGATGCGTTCCATCGCACCCGGTCTTCGCCGGATGGCAAGCCGGTGATTGCGTGTCTGCATGCGGCGCTGGCGGATGCGGGGGTGGGGCCGGAGGCGGTGGATTACATCAACGCGCATGGCACCTCGACGCCGGAGAATGAGCGGATGGAGTGGCTGGCGGTCTCGACCGTGTTCGGCGAGCGGGCCGGGGCGATTCCGATCTCGTCGAACAAGTCGATGATCGGGCATACGCTGACGGCTGCTGGGACGATCGAGGCGGTGTTCTCGATGCTAACGATTCGCAACGGACGGATTCCGCCGACGATCAATTACCAGGTGCCGGACCCGGCATTGCCGGTGGATTGTGTGCCCAATGTGGCCCGGGATGCGACGGTTCGGTGCGCGATTTCGAATTCATTTGGGTTCGGCGGGCAGAATGTCTGCCTGGTGCTGACGGCGGAGCCCGCCTGAGATGGCGACGGCTTTGGTGATCGGCGGCGGGCGCGGCATCGGGGCGGCGACGGTCGACGCGCTGGCCGAGGCCGGGTTCGATGTGACGTTCACCTATCGCTCGGATGCCACGGCGGCGGCGGCGCAGGTGGCGGGGCTGGGCGCGCGGTATCCTGGCCGGGCGTTCGCCGCCCAGGTGCTGGACCTTTCCGACCGCGCGGCGGTGGAAGTGTTTGCCACCGCGCTGGAAGATGCGCCGGTGTTGGGGGCACTCGTCCACGTGGCCGGCACGACGTACGACATGCTGGCGGCGATGATGGACCAGGATGCCGCCGAGGCGCTCATGCAGGTGAATTTCTGGTCGTTCACCCGCCTCGCAAAAGCGGTGGTGCGGCCGATGACGCGGGCGCGGGCCGGGCGGATCATCGCCATCGGCTCGGTGGTGGGGCAACAGGCGAGCCAGGGCAATGCAGCCTATGGCGCGGCCAAGGCAGCACTCTCGGCCTATGTGAAGACGCTGGCGCTGGAGACGGCGAAGCGGGGGGTGACGGTGAACTGCGTGGCGCCGGGGTTCGTGGATACCGACATGATCGCGGCCTTTGCCGACTACCGAAAGGCCACCGAGGGACGGGTGCCGGCGGGGCGGTATGCGCGGCCGGCGGAGGTGGCGTCGGTGGTGGCGTTCTTGGCATCGGCTGGGGCGAGCTATGTTACCGGGGCCGTCATTCCAGTGGATGGGGGGCTGACGGCTTCATTGGGCATTCCCAGAAGCTGAAGGCAAGCGCGTTCTTTTTTGAAAAAAAGAACCAAAAAACTTTTATTCATTTGGCCGGATGCTGATGCCGGGCCTTTAAGGATGAAGTTTTTTTGCTTCTTTTTGTTCACAAAAAGAAGACTTCTCTACTCGCAGCACGAATCCTTTCGCGCGGTGGCACAGAAGCACGAGACGGACACCTCGATGTCGGCCCGCGCTGAGGCGTAGGTCAGGCGTTGGCGGATGATGGCGGCTTCGGCGGTCTCGCTGCGCGCTTGGAGGCAGTCGAGCAGGCCGCGCAGGGCCCAGATATTGTCCGGGTGGATCTGGGCGCGGGGCAGGGTGCCGCCGAGGCCGAGGTCTTCGCGGTAGATGACTTCGGCTTCGGCGGCGCGGCCCTGTTCGAGCAGGAGGGCGCCCAGCGCGTGGCGGACCGGCTGCATCCAGCCCCAGGGCTCGTCGTAGGGCAGGTCGTCTTCCAGCGCGATGGCCACGCGCAGGCTGGCGAAGGCGTGGACGTATTCGCCGCGGCGGTAGGCGATCTCGCCTTCGAGCATTAGCCCGGCGACGGCGAGCGCCAGCTGGCAACTCACGTTGTGCATGTAGCGCGATTTCGGCACGCGCTGGACGGCGGCGCGGAAGAGGGCTTGCTCGGCTTCGGCGGCGGGGACATCGCCGAGGGCGGCGTGGGCGACGCCCTTGGCATAGTGGATCATGGCGGTGGTGTTGCAGTAGAGCGCGGGATCGGCGGGCAGGGGTTGGGCGATGATGTCGTGCCATTTGCCGAATCGGATCAGCACGTGCTGGCGGACCGAGACGTAGCTTTCGAAGAAATCGGCCATGGGCGGCGAGGGGATGCGCAGCAGGTCCTCGGGCATGGTGGTGATCATTTCGTCGACGGCGGCGATGGCCGGGGCGAACTGGCCGAGGAACATCGCGCCATAGGCGGCGAAGTGGTAGTTGTGGATGCGGTAGCCGGTGTAGAAGTTCAGCGGGCCGGCGCGGTCGTAATACTTGCGGTCGGCGATCATCGCCTTCTGGTTCCAGTGTATGGTGTCGCGGTAGTGGCCGCACTGGATGTCGATGTGGGTGGGCATGTGGACCAGGTGGCCCATGTCCGGCGTCAGTTCGCGCAGGCGGTCGCCGGTGAGCAGGGCGGCTTCTGGGGTGGACGACATTTCCATCAGGTGGACGTGCAGGTGCAGCAGGCCCGGGTGGTCCATGGCGCCGGGGATCGTGCGGAAGGCGGATTCCAGGGTTTCCTGGACCTCGAGCGTGTCGGCGCCGGGGGTGGGCGCGCCGGTTTTGACGTCCCACATCAGCCACGGGGTGCAGTTCAGCACCGCTTCGACGAAGACGGCGCGGATGTCGAGGTCGCGGGTCTGGGCCAGGTGGGCAGCGCGCATGGCATCGGCGAAAGCGCGGTCCCAGGGGCGCTGGTCTTCGATCGGCTCGCGTTGCGGGTAACGGGTGGCGAGCGCCTCGATCAGTGCACGCTCGGGCTTGGTAACGCGGTCCACCAGCGCCAGGGCGGCGCGGCTGGCGTCATAGGCGCGGACGAGGGCGGCCGCCTTGCCGGCGGGATCGTGCAGCACCCAGGGGTAGTTGTAGTTCGGACCTGCGGCATAAGCCACGCCCCAATGGGCCATGGCGCAGTCGGGGTCGCTGGCCAGCGCCTTTTCGAAGCAGGCGACGGATTCCTCATGGTGATAGCCGTAGCACCAGTTGAGGCCGCGATCGAACCAGCGCTGGGCGTCGGGTGACGCCGTGGTGATCTTGCGGGAGAAGGCGCCGAGGTCGTACGGATAATCCATGGCGGGCCCCTGGAATGTTGGTCGCGGTTGCCTTCCGGACGCTGCCTGCGTACAGCGTGCGCGCGACGATGCGCAAGGACCAGTTGATGCGAGCCATCCAACTCTTCGGCGACCGCGATGTGCGGCTGGTCGAGCTTGATCCTCCGCCGGCGCCGGCCGCTGGCGAGGCGCAGATCCGGATGCGCACGGTCGGGCTGAACCATCTCGACGTCTGGGGCTTCCGCGGCATGGCGTTCGCCAAGCGCAAATTGCCATTGACCGTTGCCGCCGAGGGGGTGGGCGAAGTGGTGGCGGTGGGCGCGGGGGTGACCAACGTGCGGCCGGGCCAGCGCGTGGTGCCGTTCGGGGCGATCACCTGTGGCGTGTGCAAGGCGTGCCAGCAGGGGCGGGACAATCTGTGCGAAAACGTCGCCGGCGTGCGCGGCTTTCACATCGATGGGTTCGCCCAGGAGCTGACCAACCATCCCGCGCGGCTGCTGGTGCCGGTGCCTGATGCCGTGGCAACCAGCGACGCCGCCTGCGTGACCGTGGCCTATGGCACCGTCGAGCATATGTTGTTCGACAACGCCAAGTTGGAACCAGGCGAATGGATCCTGGTCCATGCCGGCGGGTCCGCCATCGGCAGCATCGCCATCCGCATCGCCAAATCGCTCGGCTGCACCGTCATCACCACGGTGGGGTCCGATGCCAAAGCCGAGAAGGCGCGAGCGCTCGGCGCCGATCACGTCATCAACTATCGCGAGGACCGGTTCGAGGGCGTGGTGCGCAAGCTGACCGGAAAGAAAGGCGTGGATGTCGTCTTCGAGCATGTCGGCGCGGACACCTGGCAGGGCTCGCTGCTGTCGATGAGGCGCGGCGGGCGGCTGGTCACCTGCGGCGCCACGTCGGGGCCGAGCGGGAGCATCAACCTGATGCAGCTGTTCCAGCAGCAATACCGCATCACCGGCTCGTTCGGCTGCCGGGTGGCCAACATGGCCTCGGCGCTGGAGCGCATCGCCTCCGGGGTGCGGCCGGTGATCGATACCGAGTATACGCTGGAGACCTATGCTGAGGGGCTCGGGCGGCTGCAGCACCGGGATGTCTTTGGCAAAATCCTGGTAAGTCTGTAGGGCAAGCATGTTCTTTTTTGAAAAAAAGAACCAAAAAACTTTTATTCATTTGGGCTGGATGCAAATGGATGAAAGTCTTTTTGCTTCTTTTTCTACAGAAAAAGAAGACCTTCCTTGCTAGACCGCTTCCTCGGCGCCCTGGTCGGCGGGATCTTTGCGCTGCTGCGCCGGATGTCGCCCGAACGCGCCTCGAACCTGGTGGGCGGCCTGGCCCGGCGCATCGGTCCGTGGTTGCCCGAACATCGCATTGGCCGGCGCCAGCTTGCCGCCAGTTTCCCCGAGCGCGACGCCGCCTGGGTCGAGGCAACGCTGCGCGAAGCCTGGGAGAACCTGGGCCGCGTGGCTGGCGAATATGTCCATCTCGACCGCATCTGGGACTACGACCCGGACCACCCGAACGCGGGCCGGATCACCACGGATTCACAGCCGGTGCTGGAGCTGCTGCGCGACGACGGCAAGCCGGCGCTGCTGTTCACCGCCCATCTCGGCAACTGGGAGCTGCCGGCGGTGGCGGCCCAGCGCCATGGGCTGCCGACGGCGGTGGTCTATCGCATGCCGAACAACCGGGTGGTGGCCGACCAGATTGTGGCCATTCGCGGCCCGCTGATGGGCCGGCTGATCAGCGCGCGGCGGGCGGGCGCGTTCGAGATGGCAGCCGCCTTGGAGCGCGGCGAGCATCTCGGCATGCTGGTGGACCAGTTCTTCGGCCGCGGCGCGGATATCACCTTCTTCGGCCGCCCGGCCAAGGCCAACCCGACCCTGGCGCGGCTGGCCAGGCGCTATGATTGCCCGGTCTATGGCGTGCACGTGATCCGCCGGCCCGGGCTGCGCTTTCACATCACCGCCACCGGTCCGCTCGACCTGCCGCGCGATGCCGAGGGGCTGATCGATGTCACGGCGGCGACGCAGATGATCAACGGCGTGGTCGAGGACTGGGTGCGCGAGGAGCCGGGCCAGTGGCTCTGGTTCCATCGGCGCTGGCGCTAAGCGGGGCTGCCCCGCAACGCGCCGGCTTGCCCGAATACCGCCCGCTGCTAGCGTTGGCGGAACAGCACCAACGGAGGAAACGCGCGGCATGGCCAGCCAAGCCACCCTGCCGGAGAGGACGGCGGCGCCGTTCCTGGCGCCGTTCCGCAACCGCTCGTATCGCATGTTGTGGCCGGCCGACCTGCTGACCTCCTGGGCGTTCGAGATGGAGACGCTGATCCTCGGCTGGTACATCCTGGTCGAGACGCAGTCGGTGATCTGGCTGACCGTCTTCGGCTCGCTGCAATTCGGCGGCACGCTGATCGCGCCGCTGTTCGGCGTTGGCTGTGATCGCATCGGGCCACGCAACATGCTGTGCCTGATGCGCGGGGCCTATGCGGTGCTGGCCACCGTGCTGGCGGTGTTTTCGCTGACCGGGGTGCTGACGCCGCTGCACGTGGTGGGCATCGCGTTCATCATGGGGCTGGTGCGGCCGTCGGATCTGTCGGTGCGCAACACGCTGATCGGCGGGTTGATGCCACCCGACCTGCTGATGGGCGCGATGGGGATTTCGCGCACCACCCAGGATTCGTCGCGCATCATGGGGGCGCTGGCGGGGGCGGCGGTGTTCGCGCTGTTGGGCATGGGCGCGGCCTACATACTGATCACCCTATTCTATATCGCCAGCCTGGCGCTGACCCTGTGCATCACCAGGCCAGTGCGTGACGGTGCCGCGCCCGCGCCGGCCTCACCGTGGCGCGAAGTGCGGGAGGGGTTGGCCTATGTCGGCACCACGCCACGCTTGCTGGCCGCGATGGTGCTCGCCTTCCTGGTCAATTTTTGCGCCTTCCCGCTGTCGGGCGGCCTGTTGCCGTATGTCGCGCGCGATATCTACGGCATGGACCAGGCGGGGCTGGGCATGCTGGCGGCCGGCTTTGCCTCCGGTGGGCTGATCGGCTCGCTGATGCTGAGCACCGTGGCGCGCAACATCCCGGCCGGGCGGGTGATGATCAGCTTCACCTTTGTTTGGTACGCGATGCTGCTGGTGTATTCGCATGTCGAGAGCCCGGCACTCGGAATCGCCCTGTTGATGCTGGCGGGCTTCATGCAGAGCTTGAGCATGGTGCCGATGGCGGTGATGCTGCTGCGCAGCGCCGAGCCACGGTTCCGCGGCCGGGTGATGGGGGTGCGCATGCTGGCGGTCTACGGGATGCCGCTCGGCCTGTTGCTGGCGGGCTGGCTGATCCAGCGCTTCGGCTTCGTGGCGACGGCCACCGGCTATTGCCTGTTCGGGCTGGTGGCCACCGGTGCCATCGCGCTGATCTGGCGGCGGCATTTGTTCCCGCTCGCGGCGCCGGCCAATGGACGCTGATGCGAACAGATAGGCGTTTTGCTTTTTTCTAAAATGAGCCAAAAAACCCTCCCCCGCTTGGTTTCAGGGTTTGCTTGCGGGGCATCTGACCGTGCCCTACAGTTATCCATCAATGCCCTGGCGGGATGACAAGTACTGCATGGCCGCGCGACACTGGTTCCTGGCGGCTTATCTGGTGCCGTTGCACGTTGCACTCGCCATACTGGTGTCGCGGCCGGATTTGGCCGCGCGGGTGCACGCCCGCATCTGGCCCGCCCCGGAAGTCGAGGTCCCGTCGCCGTTCCGCCAGACCACCGCCGCGATGCAACGCACGCTTGACCTCACCGTGCGCCCGGGCGCGGTGTGGTTTTTTGGCGACAGCATCATCCACATGCTGGACACCGCCCGCGTCACCCCGCGCGCGCTCAACCTGGGCATCGGCGAAGATACCATCGCCGGGGTGTACCAGCGTGTTGCGGGACGCCCCGCCCTGGCCAGCGCCGCCGGCGTGGTGATCGCCGCGGGAACCAATGACCTGCTCTATCGCACTCCGGAAGCCGCCGGCCAGATATACGCTGCCCTGCTCGCCCGCCTGCCGCCGTCACTGCCAGTGGTGGCCAGCGCGGTGCTGCCGGTCGACGAGGCGGCGCGCCCGCAACTCGCCGGCCGCAACGCCGTCATTCGCCGCCTCAACACCGCGATCGCCCACGCCTGCGCCCAACACCCGGGCTGCCTGTTCGCCGATGCCGGCCCCCGGCTTGCGACCCAAGCCGGCAGCCTTGCCCCAGAGCACCATCGTGGCGACGGCCTGCACCTCAACGCCAGCGGCTATCGACATTTGATTGACACCCTCTCCGCCGCGGTGCGGCAGCACATCCCAGGCGACGGTTGATCTCCCCGATGGCTGATGCCAGTCGACGGCGCTTCCACGAGCTGGATGCGTTCCGCGGTATCGCGGCGCTTTGGGTGGTGCTGTTCCATTTCGTCATGCGTTACCAGCACGCCGACATGCCCTTCGTGATGCAGGTGCCGTGGGCCCATTCGCTGGACCTCGGCGTGCGGGCCTGGTTGCCCAATTTCGGGATCATGCCGGTGGCCTGGTTCTTCATGATCAGCGGCTTCGTGATGACCTGGACGCTGGAGCGCAGCCGCACCTGGCAGGATTTCGCTGTCTCGCGCGCCGCGCGGCTGTACCCGGTCTATTGGGCTGCGCTGGCGGTCGTTGTCGTGATGGACCTGCTGATCCCGCTGCCCGGCCAGCGCCTTACGCTGCTGCAATGCCTGGTGAACCTCACCATGATCCAGGAGATCATCGGCGTCCCTCATCTCAGTGGTGTGTTCTGGAGCCTGACGATCGAACTGGTGTTCTATGTCGGCATGGCCGCGTTGCTGCGCCTCGGCCTGATCGGGCATCTGCATGCGATCTGTGCCATCTGGGTGATAGCCTGCATCGGCACCCAACTGCTGCCGCTGGTGGGCATTGAGGTATTCTGGCGGGTGCAGAAATACGGGCTGCTGATCTACGGCCACTTCCTGATCGCTGGCATCATGTTCTACCAGATGTGGCAGGGGCGCCGGTCCGCCGTCGCGCTGCTGGTCATCTTCCTGTGCCTGGTTTCGGTCGCCCTGGCCAACACAGCGGTAACGTCGGTGGTTTATGCGTTGTTCTTCGCCATGGCTTGGCTGGCGATACGCGGCCATCTCGCCTTCCTGGCCAACCCACCGTTGATATGGCTCGGCTCGATCTCCTATGCGCTGTATGTCGCGCATGAGGGTCTCGGCTTCCGGCTGATGTACGGGCTGGAATCGCTGGGGGTGCCGCGCCTGGCCTCGATCGCGGCGGCCATCGCGATGTCGCTCGTCGTGGCGGACCTGCTAACCCGGCTGGTCGACCCGCGTGGCCGGCGCTTGGTGCGGGCGGCGCTGACCCGGCGGCCGGTGCCTATTCCCGCGCCAGCACCCGATCGTTGAGGAAGCTCGAAATCCCGCTGGCCCGAAAATCCCGCCGCAGCGCCGCCTCGTCATACTCATCCCGCACCCAGTCCAGGAACGTCACTCGCCCCTCCCCCTCGGCCTGATACCGCAGAAAAAACGCGTCCAGAATCCCTGAGCCCGACCGCCGGAAATGCCCAAAACGCAGCGACAACTGTCCCATCGCCTCCGCCGCCGTCCCGCCCTCGAACATCAGCACCAGCCCCGACGCCAGCCCCGCCCGATCCGCGCCAGACTTACAATGCATCAGCACCGGCGTGTGCACCTGCTGCCAGATCTCATGAAACCGCAGGATCCGCTCGCGATGCGGCGCCCCCCGGCTCTCAAACGCCATATAGACGTGCTCCAGCCCCAACCTTGCCGCCGCCTCGCGCGACAACGCATCGGACCCGCACTCCCGCGCGCCACGCAAATTCAAGATCGTGCGAATCCCATGCCGCCGCACCAGCCGCGCAATCCGGCCGGGAGTCGGGTGGTTGGCGCGATACCAGCGCCCAGGGATCACCGCGGCGAAATTGGTCCATCCAATGCGCAAGACCGCATGATCGACGAACAGCGAATTGACCCAGGCGGCGGCGGGGCGGGAGTCGAAGCGCATGGTCAAGAAAAGACTTCTTTTTGTGAACAAAAAGAAGCAAAAAAACTTCGTTCATTCGGCAGTCGAACCACCGCGCCCTGAAGAGCCGCAGCAGTCGCCACAAGCAAACGAATAAAGTTTTTTTGCTTCTTTTTGTTCACAAAAAGAAGAATCCTACCCTTCCCGCTCCACCATCAGCGCCTTGATCTCGCCAATCGCCTTGGCGGGATTAAGCCCCTTCGGGCAAGTCTGCGTGCAGTTCATAATCGTATGGCACCGATACAGCTTGAACGGATCCTGCAGCGCATCCAGCCGCGCCCCTGTCGCCTCGTCCCGGCTATCGGCAATCCAGCGATACGCCGCCAGCAGCACCGCCGGCCCCAGGAACCGGTCACCATTCCACCAATAGCTTGGGCACGCCGTCGAGCAACAGAAACACAGGATGCACTCCCACATCCCGTCCAGCTTCGCCCGCTCTTCCTTGGACTGCAGCCGCTCGCCATCCGGCGGGGCAGGGGTGTCCGATTTCATCCACGGCTCAATCGAACGCAGCTGCGCATAGGCCTGGCTCAAATCCGGCACCAGATCCTTAACCACCGGCATATGCGGCAAAGGGTTGATCCGCACATCGCCCTTGCACTCCTCAATCGGCTTGAGGCAGGCCAGCGTGTTGGTCCCGTCGATATTCATCGCACAGGACCCGCAGATCCCCTCGCGACAGGAGCGCCGAAACGTCAAGGTCGGATCGACCTCGTTCTTGATCTTGATCAGCGCGTCCAGAACCATCGGCCCACAGGCATCGAGATCGATGTCATAGGTGTCGGTGCGCGGGTTCTGCCCGTCATCGGCATTCCAGCGATAGATCTTGAACGCGCGCACATTCGTGGCCCCGGCGGGCGCCTTATGGGTGACACCGGGCTGGACGCGGCTATTGGCGGGCAGGGTGAAGTTGGCCATGTCGGTGTGCCTCTAGTAAACGCGCTTCTTCGGCGGGAACACCGAGACTTCATTGGTCAGGGTCTGCATCTTCACCCCGCGATAATCCAGCTTCACCGCCCCGTCATCGCCGCACCAGGCCAGCGTATGCTTCATCCAGTTTTCGTCGTCGCGATCCGGGAAGTCGTCATGCGCCTGCGCCCCGCGGCTTTCGTGGCGCGCCTCGGCACCCACCATGGTGGTCATCGCATTGCCCATCAGGTTCTGCAGTTCCAGCGCTTCCATCAGGTCGGAATTCCACACCAGCGAACGGTCGGACACCGACATGTCGTCCATCCCCTTCCACATCTTCTGCATCTTCCCCACGCCCTCGGCCATGCTCTCGCTGTTGCGGAACACCGCGGCATGGGCCTGCATCGCCCGCTGCAACCCGTCGCGCAGCTCGGCCACTTTCGTGCCGCCCTTGGCATGGCGCGTCTTGTCGAAACGGTCCAGCGAGGCCTCCCCCGCCCGCGCCGGAAGCGGCGACTGGCTGGCACCCGGCTTGACCACAGAAGCGGCCCGATGCGCCGCCGCCCGCCCGAACACCACGAGATCCAGCAGCGAATTGGTCCCCAACCGGTTGGCGCCATGCACCGAAACGCACGCCGCCTCACCCACCGCCATCAGCCCGGGCACGATCCCGTCGGGATTGGCCGCGGTCGGCCGCAACACCTCGCCATGATAATTCGTCGGCACCCCGCCCATGTTGTAGTGCACCGTCGGCAGCACCGGGATCGGGTCCTTGTTCACATCCACCCCGGCAAACACCCGCGCCGTCTCGGAAATCCCCGGCAGCCGCTCATGCAGGATGTCGGCCCCCAGATGCTCCAGATGCAGCATGATGTGGTCCTTGTTCGGCCCACAGCCGCGCCCGGCATTGATCTCCAGCGTCATCGACCGGCTGACCACATCGCGGCTCGCCAGGTCCTTGGCCGTCGGCGCATAGCGCTCCATAAAGCGCTCGCCCTCGGAATTCGTCAGATACCCGCCCTCGCCGCGCGCCCCCTCGGTGATCAGGCAACCGGCCGGAAAAATGCCGGTCGGGTGAAACTGCACGAACTCCATGTCCTGCACCGGCAACCCCGCTCGCAACACCATGCCCGACCCGTCGCCAGTGCAAGTGTGCGCCGAAGTGCACGACAGATACGCCCGCCCATACCCGCCGGTCGCCAGCACCACGCTCTGGCCCCGGAACCGGTGCATGGTCCCGTCCTCCAGGTTCCACGCCATCACCCCGCGGCACACCCCGTCCTCGTCCATGATCAGGTCGAGCGCGAAATACTCCACGAAGAACTCAACCTCGTGCTTCAGGCTCTGCTGATACAGCGTATGCAGGATCGCATGCCCGGTCCGGTCAGCCGCGGCACAGGCGCGCATCGCCGGCGCCTTGCCATACTCGGTCATGTGCCCGCCAAACGGCCGCTGATAGATCTTGCCGTCCTCGGTGCGGCTGAACGGCACGCCGAAATGCTCCAGCTCGTAAATCGCCGGAATCGCCTCGCGGCACATGTACTCAATGGCGTCCTGGTCACCCAGCCAGTCCGACCCCTTCACGGTGTCGTACATGTGCCAGCGCCAATCGTCCTCGCCCATATTCCCCAGCGCGGCGCCAATGCCGCCCTGCGCCGCCACCGTATGGCTGCGCGTCGGAAACACCTTGGTGATGCAGGCGGTCTTCAACCCCGCCGCCCCCATCCCAAGCGTCGCGCGCAGTCCGGACCCGCCGGCGCCCACCACCACGACATCATAAGTGTGGTCAACGATGTTATAGGCACCCAGGGAAGGCTTGGTCACCGCATTCATGTGAGTCGCGTCCTGATGGGGGACGTCCGGGATGGGACACGCCCCGCGATGGAATCAGCCAGAGGGATCAGCCAGAGAAAGCCAGTTTCAGCACCGAGACCGCAGCCGCCAGCGCCAACAGGGCGGTGATGCCCTTGGTCACCAGCAGCCACACTATCCGCTGCCGCTCGCTATGGATGTAGTCCTCGATCACGACTTGCACACCCAGGTACATGTGCTGAAAAAGGGCCGCAATCGTCGCCAGCAACAACGCCGCCGTGATCGGCCCCGAAGCCCAGGCAGCCACCGCCGCACGCGGCGCCCCAATCAAGGTGTAGATGCTGATCACGAACCACAGCGACAGCGGGATCAACGCAATCGCCGTGACCCGCTGGGTCCACCAATGATGCGTGCCAGACTTCGCCGCCCCCAGCCCGCGGGCGCGCCCCAGCATGGAACGCCGGATGGCAATCTGCGGGGTCTTGCTGTCAGACATGATCGACCCCCTCAGCGCGCGACGAAAACAACAACCCAGGTCAGCACGGTCAGCGCCACCGCGCCGATGATCGCAGCCTTCCCGGTGGCATGGGCGGTCGGCAATTCGAAGCCATAACCGAAATCCCAAAACAAGTGCCTGATCCCATTGCAGAAATGGTACCACAGCGCCAGCGTCCAACCGAACAGCATCAGCAGCCCAACCGGCGACCCAATGAACCAGGTCGCCCGCGCATAAGCCGCATCCCCGGTCGCCGCCGCCACCAGCCACCACACCAGCAACAACGTGCCGAACGCCAGCGCCACCCCGGTGATCCGATGAACGATCGAGGTGATCGTGGTGATCTGCGGCTTGTACACCTGCAAATGCGGCGACAACGGCCGACGCACCAACTTGCCGTCCGAGGTCCGCCCCACCATCAGCGCTTCGCGCACGTCGGCCATGAAGCCCAAACTCCTGAATCCGCTTGCGATCCCATACTCTGGCGCTTGGCGGGGGTCAACGCGAAGACAAGCAAGGCCGGGCGCTGCCCGGACCCGCCAGGGGCCAAGCCCCTGGACCTTAACCTGTTCAGAAAGCGGTTAATTTTTGGAAACGCTGGCTGTCACCGGCCATTTCGTGAGTCCGGCGCCACGCGTCTGGGAATACCCTGGGATCTGAGTCCGCCCAAACGCCGTCGCATTGACAGCCCCGCCACCCGCGCCGAGCGCGGCAACATGACATAATTTTAATGAAATCCTCCTCGACTCTCCGAAAACAGTTAGTTATAAAGGAATGCATGAACCCACCCCCACCCACCTTGAGCGCACAACTCGCGGCGCTCCGCGCATCCGTCCCCTTGGGGACGGTCGAGGGACATTGGGTCATTAATTCCATAATCGAAATAATCTGCGCCTGCCTCACCCGCCTCTTCGCCCGCCTCGAACACATGGCCGAACTCCGGCAAGCCGGCGCCCTCGCCACGCCGGCCCCCTGCATCGCGACCCCGCGTGCTGTCGCCCCCCATGCGCCCCAATCCCGGCACAGGACCATCCGCCCCCGCGCCCCGCGCGCCCAAGCCACGTCCGGCGTCGATGCCCCAACAACCCGCCCAACCCAAGTCCCAGGCGCCCCGTCTCGCACGACACCGCCCCATGTCCGCCCGCCCACCCAAATCCGCGCCACGCACGGCCCTCCCGCGCCCGAATGTCCGAAAAACGGTGATTCCAGGATACACGCCCGCACGCCTATTTAATTACGATAACGAAATAAAACAGGCATCCGCTCACAAACCAAACCGCACCCCTAAAGTCATAAGGTCCAGGGGCTTGGCCCCTGGCGGGTCTGGGCAGAGCCCAGCCTTCCTCCCCCGTCAGGCCGCCTTCTTCAACAGCTTCTGCGCCACCATCGTCTCCGCGATCTGGATCGCATTGAGCGCCGCCCCTTTGCGCAGATTGTCCGACACGCACCAGAACGCCAGCCCGTGCGGCACGGTATGGTCGATGCGGATTCGGCTGACATAGGTTTCGTCTTCACCGGCGCATTCCAGCGGCGTCATGTATCCGCCGTCTTCGCGGGTATCCATCACCCGCACGCCGGGCGCATGGCGGAACGCGGCGCGGGCGCCTTCCACGGTGACGGGGTTTTCGAATTCCACGTTTATCGCCTCGGAGTGACCGATGAAGACGGGCACGCGGACGCAGGTGGCGAAGACCTTGATATCGGGGTCCAGGATTTTGCGGGTTTCGGCGACCATCTTCCACTCTTCCTTGGTCGAGCCGTCATCCATGAAGCGGTCGATATGCGGGATGACGTTGAAGGCGATCTGTTTGGTGAAGGTCTGCGGCACGTTCTGGTCGTGCACCAGGCTGCGGCGCGATTGCAGCAGCAGCTCGTCCATCCCTTCCTTGCCGGCGCCGGAGACGGATTGGTAGGTCGAGACCACGACGCGCTTGATCTTGTATTTGTCATGCAGCGGCTTCAGCGCCACCACCATCTGGATGGTCGAGCAGTTGGGATTGGCGATGATCCCCCGCTTGATCTTCAGCAGCGCCTGCGGGTTCACTTCGGGCACCACCAGCGGCACGTCGTGGTCCATGCGGAACTGGCTGGTATTGTCGATCACGATGCATCCGGCCGCCGCCGCCCGCGGCGCATGCACGGCCGAGATCGCGGCACCGGGGCTGAACAGCCCGATATCCCATCCGGTGAAATCGAAGGTGTCGAGGTTCTTGACCTTCAGCACCGTCTTCTCGCCGAACGAAATCTCCTGCCCCACCGAGCGCGCCGAGGCCAGGGCGACGACTTCGCTCACCGGAAAATTCCGCTCCGCCAGAGTCTTAAGCATCTCGCGCCCAACCGCCCCGGTGGCACCGACAACCGCAACCTTGTACTTCATACGCCGTGCTCCCGCCCGTACCATACCCTGTGGGCGAAGCGTTAGTCCCGCCCCGCCAGGGCGGCAAGCGCCGATCCCGTCGGGCAGGTTTGCGCCGCCACCGGTCGGTGCCGCACACTGGCCCCGCGCCGAGACCCTGGCGCGCGACCAGCAGGAGACGGATCGAGCCGATGACCGGAGGACAACGCGCGGAAGCGACGATCACCTTTGGCGGGCCGATCCTGGTGGCGCTGGCGTTCGCCGCCTTGCTGGCGACCACCTGGGTGGGCTTCATCGAGTCCGATGACCTTGAATACGCCCGCTCGGCGGCGCTATGGCTGGACGCCTTCCCCCATCTCGGCCAGTCGCATTGGGGATTGCGCCATATGATCGTGCTGCCGGTGGCGGCCAGCTTTGCCGTGTTCGGCCGCGGCGAGGTGGCGCTGGTGCTGCCCACCGTTCTCTATGCCGCAGGCATCGTCGCCATGACCGGGTTCTGCGTGCGCCGCGTCGCCGGCACGCTCGCGGGTTACCTGGCCGCCCTGCTGGTCGCCACCCTGCCGGTGCTCGCGACCGGTGCCTCGATCGTCTATTCCGACATCCCCGAGGCCTTCTTCGTCCTCGCCTCGCTCTGGGCCTATTACTTCGCCACCCAGTCAGGCAACGCTAGGCTGTTCCTGCTCAGTGGCGTCCTCGCCGGCTGCGCCTTCATCACCCGCGAAACCACACTGGCGCTGCTGGCGCTGTACCTCGTGCTGTTCCTCGCCGCGCCGCGCCGGATCCTGGACTTCGTCCGCATGGCGGCGGGTTGCCTGCTGGTCATCGGCCTCGATTTCGCCTGGCTCTGGGCCGCCAGCGGCGATCCGCTGTGGCGCATGCACATCTCCCAGCGCGGGGTAGCCGGCGACAACCCGTCGCTGGCCCATTTCATCGTCAACAGCGGTGGCCTGGACCGCCATGGCGTGATCGTCGCACCCCGCCCGATCCAGGCGCTGCTGGCCATCTTCGTCAACCAGTCGATGGGCCTGCTGGCCTGGGCCGCGGTTCCCGCCGCGATCGCCCTGGCCCGCCGGCCGCGCCTCGAACCCGGCAATACAGCCGGGCTGTTGTTCGGCGGCCTCGCTTTGGTCTGGTTCCTGGTGCTGAGCTACGCCTTCCTCTTCATGTGGATCGTGCCGCGCTACCAGACCGTGACCATGGTGGCGCTGTGCGTGCCGTTGGCGATCTGGCTGGCCGGGCGCATCACCGCGGGCGCCATCCCGGCCTTGATCATGCTGACCCTGCTCGGCACCGGAGCCGCCCTGTCCATGGTCGCCGACCGCGAACTGCTCTTCGGCGAGCGCGGCCTGGTCGCTTTCGCGCGTATTGCAACGGGGCCGGTGCGCACTGACCCCGCCACATTGCGCGGTGCCGACTGGCTGCTGGAGAACGAGGGCCTACGCAGCAAGGTTTCCGCCGGCCCCTGCGAGGCTGGTGCTTTCTGCTACGTCAACCCGCGACCGCGCCGTCCGCTGCCCGCCGACTGGATCCGCCAGGAGGTCCCGACGGCGGCCACGGTGCTGCTTGAGGTGCCGCGCCGGCCGACGGTCATGGGCCAGGTCCTCGTGCGCACCGGGTTGCTGGCACTGATGCCGTCGGCAATCCGCGCCAAGCTCGACCCGGCACCGGTGGTGGCGCGCGGGGTCAGGGTTGTTCAACGCTGATTAGATTTCCTTGTATGCCAAGATGTGATCGAGGCTGAGCGCGCCGTTCCAGAGTGCCTTCGCGACATTCGTTACGTGATTTTTCCGCAAGATGTTGAGGGCGAAACTGCGTGCCCTTGCCATGATGCC
>CAMBRC010000057.1 GCA_945869965.1 Asaia bogorensis | reverse complement strand
GAGGCCTTCATGAAGGCCTCGACGGCCCCCTAGCCGAAGGCGCTTAAAGGTCGAGGTCCAGGGTCTCGGACCCTGGTGGGGTCTGGGGCAAAGCCCCAGCCTTGCTTACGCCTCCACCATCTCGCAGCGGAACCCTTCGCCCCAGCGTCGCACGCGCATGGTGGAGGGCGAGGGGAAGTGCGAGGTGCAGCATAGCGTATCGGTGTCGCAGTGTTGTTCCAGGAAGCTGCGGCGGGTGGTGGCGGCTTGGGTTGGGTCGGCGTCGGCGCGCATCGACAGTTCGGGATAGCGTGCCTGGAGCCGGGTGTGGATCAGGTCGCCGGTGAAGACGGCTTCGGTGCGGGTGCGGCCGAGTTCGAGGGCGACGTGGCCGGGGGTGTGGCCGGGTGTCGGGGTGAGGCGGAGGTGGTCGCCGATGGCGTGGGTGTCGGAGACGATGTCCGCGCGGCCGGCCTCGATCACCGGCAGGATGCTTTCTGCGTAGACCGGCACTGGGGTTTTGGCGTGCACGGCGTTCCAGTGGGTGTATTCGCGCTCGGCGAAGATGTAGCGCGCCTTCGGGAAGGTGGGCACCCAGCTTCCGTCGAGCAGTCTGGTGTTCCAGCCCACGTGATCGACATGCATGTGGGTGCACATGACGTAGTCGATATCATCGACCGACAGGCCCTGTGCGGCCAGGGCGGTCATGTAGGTGTTGTCGCGGCGGCCGTTCCAGGCGGGGAAGCGGGGGTTGGTCTTGTCGTTGCCGACGCAGGTGTCGACCAGGACGGTGAAGTGTGGCGTGCGCACCACGTAAGACTGGATGCACAGGATCAGCTTGCCGGTTGCGGGGTCGAGGTCGGCGGGCGCCATCCAGCCGGCGTTGGCGGCCAGAAGCTCGGGACTGAGCGCGGGCAGGAAGGCCGTCGGCAACTCGAATGGCAGGGTTTGTTCGATGATGCGGTGGATGGTGGTGTCGCCGATGGCGAAGGACAGGGTCATGGCGGCGGGGGCTCCGGGATGGCGGTTGGCGTCATCATCGGCCGGTGCGGGTTTTGTGACCAGATGGGGGCGGGTCGTTTTGGCGGCGGTTGCGGGTGTTGCCTGATTTTACAATTCGCAATGAGCCATTCATCAACAAAACCTTGCTTCCAACCCGATGGTCATGCAATTTTCACGTTGAGTATGCGATATGAAGCGCGTCGGACCGGGGGGGCGGCGTATAGTAAGCGAAGACAATGACCTATTCAGTTCGCCCGCCGACCCAGGCACGCCAGCATGAATCGTCAACCCCCCCCGGTTGTTGGTCGTGGCGGGCCACAGGCACGGGGCGGCCGGCATGATAACGCGAGCCGAGTTGGCGGCCGGCGCCGTCGCCGGATTTGGGAAAGTGTATCTGATCGAGATCGACGACATATCCAGCGCGCAGATCGTCTTGGAACTGCGCGAGTGTGGATTGGTGGTTGGCTGTTTTGCGACGGTGGATGCGTTCTTTGCCATGCTGCCGCTGCTGTCGTCCGGCTGCATCGTCACCGGGATATGTCCCGGGTCGGTCGACGCGGTGGCGTTTCAGCGTGAACTTCGTGTGCGCGGCTGCACTTTTCCCATTGTTGCCGCGACCGAGCCGGACGACGTGATGGCGGCGGTGCGGGCGATGAAGGCGGGTGCCGCGGATGTCGTGGTACGGCCGGTCAACGCGGCGGAGCTTGGCCTGGCGGTTCACGGGGCGCTGGCTTCGCGCCGGCATGACCGGGCGGACAGCGACGAGATCCAGTCGATGCGCGAGCGGCTGGCGCGGCTGACCCGGCGCGAACGCCAGGTGCTGGAAGGCCTGGTCCGCGGCGAGGTCAACAAGTCGATCGCCAATGCGCTGGGCATCTCGCCACGTACCGTGGAGGTGCATCGGGCGAAGGTGATGGAGAAGCTGGCGTGCCGGAGCCTGCCGGAGATTGTTCGCCTGGCGCTGCATGTTGGACTGCCCGGGTCTTAGCGGGCTGGCGCTTAGACGATGGCTGTCCAAAATCTGTGAATATATAGGTAAAGTCACCAACTACCGTCGCGTGCGGATACGTTCCATTATCGAGAGTGTAATAATCAATCCGGCGCTTTGCCGGAGCGCAGCGCGGAGTCGCAGCGATGACACAGGATATGTTGGCCTATCGCGACGCTGGCCCGGCCTTGATGGCCTGCGATGATGACGAAGTGCAGGGCATATCGGTGACAGCAGAGCCGGCTTTGCCGCCGCCGGTGCCATCCTTGTCCAGCACGCCGGCACTGACTGGCCGGGATCGGACCGATGCGTTGCTGGCCGCGTTAACCGAGATGGCGGCGTTGAGCCTGCGGCGGCAGGCCGATGTGGCGGTGGCGGTTCGCCGGGCCGGCTTGTCGCTCAGCCGCGAAGCGGTTGCCGCGGCGCTTGAGCAACTCGGACGCGACGGGTGCATCGGGCCGCCATTGTATCTTTCGGATGGCGGGATACTCGTCGCGGTGACGGTGCGGGGCATTGAACACCTCGCCACCACCGCGCACCGCCACATTGCCGCGCGGTTTGGGCTGAGCCGGCGGCTGCGCGTCCCGGTATCGCGGGGGGCGGAATCGGGCTAAGTCGGCCGTACATGCGCATTCTGTTCATCACCGCCAACCGGGTGGGCGACGCGGTGCTCACCACCGGGCTGCTTGACCATCTGATTCGCCAGTATCCGGGGTGCCGGATCACCGTGGCGTGTGGTCCGGTGGCCGAGGGCGTGTTCACCCGCATGCCGAATCTTGAGCGCCTGATTGTCTTCGCCAAGCAGCCCTGGAGTGCCCATTGGCTCGGGCTGTGGCGGCAGGTGGCCTTTACGCGCTGGGACTTGGTGGTCGATCTGCGCGGTTCGGCGCTTTCTTACTTGGTAACGGCGCGCCGGCGGGCGGTGATGCGGCGGCTGGCGGGGCGCAAGCATGAGCAGTTTGCCGCGGTTCTCGGGGTTTCCCCGGCGCCGTTGCCGGTGGTCTGGACCGGGCCGGCGGACCATGCCCGGGCGGCAGCGTTGCTGCCGGCGGGGCGCGTCATCGTGGGGTTGGGGCCGACGGCCAACTGGGCGGGAAAGGCCTGGCCGGCCGAGCGCTTCGCGGCGTTGTTCCATGCGCTGGCGGCGGGGAAGCTGCCGGGTGCGGTGCCGCTGATCCTGGCCGGGCCGGGACCGGAGGAGCGCGCCCTCGCCGCCCCGCTGGCCGCGCTGTTGCCGGGCGCGATCGACACCACCGGACAGCTCTCGCTCCCCGAGGCGGCGGCCTGCCTGCAGCGCTGTGCGGTCTATATCGGCAATGATTCCGGCCTGATGCACCTCGCCGCCGCCGCTGGGACCCCCACCGTCGGGCTTTGTGCTGCCACGCGGGACAGGGCGGACGAGTTCGTGCCCACGGGGCGGCGGGCGCGCTGGGCGATGGGGACCGGGCCGAGCATGGACGACATCTCGCTGGCAATCGCGCTGGAAGCGACGCTCGACATGCTGGCACCTGTGCCGGAGCCCGCCTGATGTGCGGCCTGGCCGGCGTGATGACGCGCGACGGGGCGGCGCCCGATGCCACCGTGCTGGACCGACTGCTGGCAGCCCTGGCGCATCGCGGGCCGGACGGGCAGGGGCGGCTGGTGCGCGGCGGCACCGCGCTGTTGCATGCGCGGCTGGCGATCGTCGACCTCGCCACGGGGGATCAGCCACTGTTTGCCGGGCGCGATTCGGGGACGGGCACGGCGCTGGTGTGCAACGGCGAGATCTACAACAACCCGCAACTGCGCGCGGCGATGGCCAACACGCCTTTCCGCACCCGCTCGGATTGCGAGCCGGCGCTGTGGCGCTATGTCGCCGAGGGCGAACGCTTCGCGGACGGCCTGCGCGGCATGTATGCCATCGCCATCCACGATCCCGCGCGCGACCGGCTGGTGCTGGCGCGCGATCCGTTCGGCATCAAGCAGCTGTATTACGTCGAAAACGACGCCGGATTTTTCTTCGCCTCCGAGCCGCAAGCGCTGCTGGCGGCCGGGCTGGTGCCGGTGGGGATCGATCCGCACGCCCGCGCCGAGCTGTTGCAGCTCAAGTTCACCACCGGCGCCGCCACGATCTTCCCGGGCATCTTCCGCGTGCTGCCGGGCGAGACGCTGGTGGTGGAGCGCGGCGCGATTGTCGGCCGCCACCATCGCGCCGTGTTGCCCGAAGGCCCGCCACAAGCAGCGGCAAGCGGGCTGGACGCGCTGGAACAGGTGCTGCTCGACAGCGTGACCGCGCATCTGCAATCCGACGTGCCGTACGGGCTGTTCCTCTCGGGCGGCATCGACAGTGCGGCTGTCTTGGCGCTGATGCACCGTGCCACCGGCCAGCGCATCCACGCCCTGACCTGCGGCTGGGACGGCGTCGGCGAGGACGAAACCGCCGAGGCCGCGCGCCTCGCCACGGCCCAAGGTGCGCGCTGCGAGCGTGTCGCCATGGGTGAAGCGGATTTCTGGGCGCTCGCCCCGCGCATCGCCGCCGCCATCGACGACCCCACCGCCGATGCCGCGGTGCTGCCGACCTGGATGTTGGGCCGGGCGGCACGCGCGTCGGGGCTGAAGGTGACGCTGTGCGGCGAGGGGGCGGACGAATTGTTTGGCGGCTATGCCCGCTATCGCAAGCAGCGGGCACCCTGGCGCTGGCTGACGCGCCTGCCGCGCAGCCGGCCGGTGCTGGGCGACGTCGCCACGCTCTCCGGCTGGCGCGACGGCATCGCGGCAATGGAACCGGGCCACGCCATCGGGCGTTCGCCGGTCCAGGCGGCACAGGCGGCGGACATCGCGGAATGGCTGCCCAATGACCTCCTGATCAAGCTCGACCGCTGCCTGATGGCGCATGGGGTGGAAGGGCGGACGCCGTTCCTGGACCCCGAAATTGCCCGGTTCGCCTTCACGCTGCCCGACTCACAGAAAGTTGACCTGCGCTTCGGCAAGCTGTTGCTGCGGCGCTGGCTGGCGCGCGCCTTCCCGCAGGCCGGGGCCTTCGCCCGCAAGAAGGGCTTCAAGCCGCCGGTCGGGACCTGGATTGCCCGGCGCGCCGATCGCCTGGCGCCACTGCTGGCGGCCCAGCCCGGACTTGCCGAAATCCTCGCGCCGGCCGAGATCGCCGCGCGCTTGCACGCGGCCGAGCGCGCGCCGCAACCGGCCTGGAGCCTGTTGTATTATGGTTTGTGGCACAGCCGGCATGTGATGGGGCTCAACCCCGACGGCGACGTCGAAAGCGTGCTGCGCACCGCCGGATAGCGACGGGAGGCGAGACGAAACCTTGCCGTATCGGTGCGCTGACCCCATTTAGACGCAGGTCTGGGCGGCGTTGCGCGCCGTGCCAAAAAAAAGGGGAGCTGATTCACATGACGATGAACCGCCGCTCGGCGCTCGCGATGAGCGCGTTTGGGGCCGCCGCCGGCCTGATCGGCGCCCCGCGCGCCGCACTGGCTCAGGTGCCAGCGGCGGCGCCCGCCGCCATTGCCAACACCTCGGCCTATCGTTTCCGCGTCGGCGACGCCACCGTCACCGCGATCCACGACGGCGTCGCCTACCGCCCGCTGGAGGGCTTCATCAAGAACGCCACGGTCGATGAGCTGAAGGCCACGCTGGCCGAATCCTTCCTGCCGACCGACCGTTACGCCATTCCCTTCACCACCTTGGTGGTGCAGACCGGCGGCAAGCTGGTGCTGCTGGACACCAGCCTCGGCGAGTTCGGCCCGCCCACCGCCGGGCTGTGGATGGCCAATTTCCGCGCCGCTGGCTTCGACCCGGCCCAGGTCGACATCGTGGTGATCAGCCACTTCCACGGCGACCACATCGGCGGCCTGCGCCGCAAGGACGGCACCGCGGTGTTCGCTCGCGCCGAAATCAAGGTGCCCGCCCCGGAGTGGGATTTCTGGATGGATGATGCCAAGGCCGCCGCCGCGCCGGACGCCGCCAAGCCCGGCTTCGCCAACGCGCGCCGCGTCTTCACGCCGATGGCCAAGGACGTCACCCGCTACCAGTGGGGCCAGGAAGTGGCGCCCGGCATCACCGCGGTCAACGCCGCCGGCCATACGCCGGGGCACACCGCCTTCGCCATCGCCTCCGGCACCGGCAAGCTGCTGGTGATGTCCGACACCACCAACAACCCGCAAGTCTTCGCCCGCAACCCCGATTGGGCCGCCGTGTTCGACCAGGATGGCGATATGGCCCGCATCACCCGTCACAAGCTGCTCGACATGGCCGCCAGCGAGCGCATGCAGGTCAGCTTCTACCACGCCCCGTTCCCCGCCACCGGCTTCATCGCCCGCGATGGCGAGAAGCGCTACCGCATGGTGCCGGCGAACTGGTCAGCGGCCTAAGGAGACTATCCGGCCGGATGTTCGCGTCCGGCCGGCCTCTCTCTCCGCCCAAGCCCCCCGCCAACCCGCAAGCTTGAAACGCCTTGGCAACAGTGCCTATCCTCTCCGCCGGGGTGCCAGGACCATCGTGCTGAAACGATGGCATGGCGTCCTGTCACCGGAGGGAACCACCATGCACGCCAACCGCCGCCGCTTTGCCCTGGCCGGCCTCGCATCCGCCGCCGCCATGGCCCTGTCCCACCCCGCGATGGCCGCCGGCCCGCGCAAGCTCGACGAAGCCTCGGTGGCCACCGCCGTCGAGGCCTTCCGCGTCGCCATGCAGAAAGCCGACAAGCCCGCCCTTGAGAAGCTCTGCTCCGCCGCCCTCAGCTACGGGCATTCGGCCGGCAAGTTGGAGACCAAGGCCGAGTTCATCGCCGCCGCGACCAGCGGCAAGTCCAGCTGGAAGACGATCGCCTTCAACGGCGTGACCAACCAGGTCGCCGGCCGCGACGCGATCTCGCGCTTCACCCTCGTCGGCCAGACCGAGAGCGAGGGCAAGACCAGCGACATCAATATCGGCGTGCTGATGGTCTGGCGCGACGAGCGCGGCGCCTGGAAGTTGCTCGCGCGGCAGGCCTTCCGCCTCGGCTGACCGCGCGCTACGCCCGGTTGCCCGCCGGTTCCGCGGCAAACAGCGCGTCGTACGCCGCGAGGTGTTCGGCGACGGCGGTTTGGCTGGGCGCCGGCGGGCGGATGGTAGCGCGCATCGCGACGAGTTGGTCCGGCGCGTTGGCCAGGCTGCGCAACAGGGCGGCCAGTTCCGGCGCGCTGCCGACCGGAATGTGCCAGCCATCCAGGCCCGCCCGGACTTTCTCCACCATGCCGCCGATATCCGAGCAGATCACCGGCACGCGGTTGCGCTTGGCCTCCTGGATCACCACCGGCGAGTTTTCCCACCACACGGAGGGTACCGCGACCACATCGCAGCCGCGCATCAACTGGTCCACCCGCTGGTTGTCGTAGGGGCCGTGGAAGCGGACGTTGCGGCCGGCCTTGGCCAGGCTGGCGAGGAACTCGGCCTGGAACTCGTCGGGCTGGCCGCTGTAGTCGCCGTGGATGTTGACGACGATGTTGGCCGCCCCCTCGTCCTCCAGCATGGCGGCGGCGTCGAACAGCACCTGGATGCCCTTGAGGAACGAGATCTGGCCGAAGAAGCCGACCCGCAGCACCTGATCCGGCGCGCGCGGCGCTGGTGATGCCAAGGGTACCGCGGCATCCGCGATCACGTTTTCCATCACCGTCATCCGCGCCGCCGGAATGCCCCAGGCGATGTAGCGCTCGGCCAGGAAGCGGCTGGGGGCGATGAACAGGTCGACCAGCTCCAGGAAACGCTGCGTGTATTGCTGGCGCAGGAAGAAATCGGCGCGGCTGAATTCCGGAAAACACTTTGTGCAGTCACGCGTCGAGGCCTGGTAGCACAGGGCGCGGGTGGTGCGGGTGATCATCTGGCCGTAATGGTGGCAGATCGCCTGGAACTCATGCAGCGTCAGCACGATGCGGCAGTTCGGCAGGGTGCGGCGCGCCACCAGCAGCGCCTCCACCCCGAGATTGCTGTAGTGGTGAAAATGCAGCACGTCCGGCCGGGTGCGGCGCAGCAGCTCGGCGAAGTCGCGCGGAAAGCGCTCGTCGTGGTTGGCGAACTTGAACCAGTCATAGCCGGCGCTGGTGTAGAGGAAATCGCCCTCGCCGAAGGGTTGGGTGATCGAGCTGCCGGCCCGTCCGCCGCCGGGTTCGCGGCCGCAGCCGAGGAAGAACGCTGTGCGGTCGGGGCGAGCCTTCAAGCCTTCATAGAGCCGTAGCGCTGCCAGCTCGGCGCCGCCATGGGTGATGGCCGGATGGCTGTGGGTCAGCACCAGTACGCGGTTCGCGCGCGCGGTGGTGGCGACGGGAGCGCCCGACAACAGCGGCGCGCCGGCCGGAATCCCCACCGGGCGGCTTGGCGGCGCTTCCGGCAAGGGCGGCATCATCGGAGTGAGGGTCATGCCGCGTCCTCGCTGGCGTCATCGTCGTTCGGCGCCGGCAGGGCTTCCAGCGTGTCGCGCCAACGGCTGTCGTGCAGCCAGGCATTGTACATTGTGAGGTTCATCCGCCAGCGCTGGTCCGATCCGGCCTGCGACTGCCGCTCCAGGTGATAGAGCTGCACCCCCATGTCCACCGCCACCGAAAGCCCGCGCATGCGCAGCCGCAGGCAAAGATCGGAATCCTCGAAATCGCCAATGGGATAGGCCGGATCGAAGCCGCCCATCTCGTCAGCCAGCCACTTCGCCATGACGATGCAGGCCCCGGTAATGGCGTCCGCCCGGCGCAACCCTTCGCTCTGCCGCGGCCGCCAGCCCTTGCCGGGATGGGTCGGATAGAACCAGTCGCCGAACTGCTCCAGCCGCTCGAAACGCATGCCCTGGTGCTGCACACAGTCATCCTCGAACAATAGCAGCGGCCCGACCGCCCCCAGCTCCGGCGTGTCGCGCAGCCGGGCGACCAGCCGCTCCATCCAATCCGGCGTGCCCGGGAACACATCGGAGTTGAGGAAACAGACATAGGGTGCCCGCGCCAGCCCGAGCCCGACATTGTTCGCCGGGCCATAGCCGATATTCTGCGCCAGCAGCACGATGCGAAACGGCAGCGCGAAGCGCGCATGGGCGGAGGCGGCGAGCACTTCCAGCTGGCGCGCGCGCGGCGGGTCGTCCAGCACGTAGATCAGCTCGAACGGCGCCGCCCCCCCGCTCCTTGAGGTATGGCGCGAGAAGAACGCCAGCTGGTATTCGAGGAAATCCAGCCGCCGGTGCAGCGTCACGATCACCGTGATGCGGGGCAGGGCAGGGGGCTGGCCGAAATCGATGGTGCGGAATTCCGGCACCGGGCGCAGCCGGTCGGCATTCAGCCGGGCGATGGCGGGCCCGAACACCTGGTCGAAGGCCGGGCCGACCTCGCCATAGCGCGGTTCCGTGCGGTCCAGCAGGTAGCGCATCGCCTCCATCCCGCGCAGCCGCGGCGGCGGCACCGGTTGGTAGCCGATTTCGCCGCGCGCGGTGGTGATGGCGATATGCGGCACCTCGCCCTCGGCCAGGATATCCGGCGCGTAGGTGATGAAGCCGCTGCGCAGCGTCGCCAGGCCGCGGGCGTTGCCGATCCCCTCCAGCGCATCCGGCCGCTCCGGGCGCGGCACATGGTCCAGCGTCAGCACCGCCGAACGCCCGCCGCAATGCAGCCGCACCTCAACCACGGTGCCCGGCGTCGTCAGCATCCAGCCATTGAACGCCAGCCCCGCCAGCGCGCCGGGATTTGGACACAAGATGGTCTCGTCGATCTGGAAGAACACCGGGTCATGCAACGACGTCAGCGTGCTGGCGCCGCCATACGGCCGCCGCGCCAGCAGCACCCGCAACCGCGCCAGTGCGGGATCGCCAGCCCCGAGCACCGTGATGCTGGCGCTGGCATGGGTGACCAGCGTCGGCTCGTCCAGCGCCGGCGAACCGACCGCGGCCGGCAGCCGCGCGAGGTCGCCCGCCGCTGCGATCTCGATCTCCACCAGCCCGCCGAGCGCGGCGTCAACCGGCCCCAGCCCCGGCAGGAACAGGAACATGCCGGCCCCGCCGCCGGGCAGGTCGCCGCGCGAAAACCGCACCAGCGTCGCCGCCCCGCTGCGTTCGCCGGCGGCAAAGCGCGCGGTTGCCCGCACCTCGGTCGTGCCCGCGCCGGGTCCGGGTAACACGCCCCCGGGCACCCAGCCGAGAAACCCCCAGCCACCGGCCACACTGGCAAAGCCATGGCTGTCGACATGCCCGCCGACCACCAGCCGCTCCCCGTCCGGTGCGATCCCCGGCACCGGTGCGACGCCACCGGACAGCAACAGATGCGTGTAGGCATCGCGCGCCGCCGTTGTGGCGATGGCCACCCGCGCTGCCGGCGTCGCGTCATGATAGCGGCGCAGGTCGATATGGGCGGCGGGCTGGCGCCGTTCGCGCGCACCGGCGCGCAGGAAATGGTCATAGCCGGAACTGAACCGCCCCGCCCGCACCGCCTCGGCGGCATCGGCATTGGCGCCGAGATAGAAGCCCTCGTCGAATTGCGGCACCGGGCTGGCCCCGGCGATCAGCCCGGCGGTCAGGTAGTCATGCAGCGCACAGACCGAGATGCGCCGGCGCACCCGCTGCGCGGCGGCGGGATAGCGTGCCAGATACCAGTCGGGATCGAACCAGGCGGAGGTCACCGCGTCGCGCTGGTCGAACCAGATGCGGTCGATGAAGTGGCGCCAGGCGCCACCCGCCTCGATCGCCGCCGCCGCCCCGGGCTCATCGGCCAGTCCACGCCGGTAAAGTGCCGCATCGAACAACAGATGCGGCTGGCGCCCGAGCCGCGCGCCATGGCGCAAGAAATGCCCGTACAGGTTGACGCAGTCATCGGCGCCGACATCGACCGGATCGAGCCCGCCCGGCGACAGGTACAGCCCGGCATCGAACAGCCAGTGCGGCGCGCGGTTGCGATAGCCATCGCGGCAGTAATGCTCGAAAGCCGAGCGCAGCTTGCCCTCGGCGATGGCGGCGGCAACGTCGGGATAGCGCAGCCGGTAGCCGGGCTCGTCGAACCAGCGGTTCGGTGCATAGCCCAGCGCCGCTCCGGTCTCGTGATAATGGCGCTGCACCGTGTCCGGATCCCACGCGGGATCAGGCCCGTCGAGATAGGCACAGGCGTACCAGTCATGGTCAAAGCTGCGCCACAGCGGCGCGCGGTCGCCCAGCGGTCCCGTGGGCGGGGCGAGGCGCATCGGCTCGGCGTCGTTCATGTCAGCCACCGTAGCCATCGGGATGCGCCTCGCGCCACCGCAGCGCGGTCGCGACGATATCATCCAGTGCTGCGTGGCGCGGCGCCCAGCCGGTCTCGCGCATGATCCGCGCGGGGCTGGCCACCAGCCGCGCGGGATCGCCCGACCGCCGCGGCGCCAGGCGGTATGGCACCGGACGCCCACTGACCCGCTGCACGCTCTGGATCACCTCCAGCACCGAATGCCCGGTGGCGGTGCCGAGATTATAGGTCACGCTGCCGTCGTCCAGCCGCGCCAGCGCCGCCAGATGGGCCGTCGCCAAATCACTGACATGGATGTAATCGCGGATGCAGGTGCCATCCGGCGTGTCGTAGTCATCGCCGAAAACCATGAGTTCGCCGCGCCGCCCCAGCATCGCATCGATCGCCAGCGGCACCAGGTGGGTCTCCGGCCGATGGTCCTCGCCCAGCCGCCCCGCCGGATCGGCCCCGGCCGCGTTGAAATAGCGCAAACACGCCGACCGCAGCCCATGGACCCGCCCAGCCCAGCCCAGCGCCCGCTCCAGCATCCACTTGCTCTCGCCATAGGGCGAGCCCGGCGCGATCAGCGTGTCCTCATCAATGGGCATACGATCGGGTGTGCCAAACAGCGCCGCCGTCGATGACAGCACCAGCCGCTCGACACCATGCTTCACGCACCCCTCGATCAACCGCAACCCATTGCCGACATTGCTGGAAAGGTAGCCAATCGGATCGCGCATGCTGTCACCGACCAGCGACAGCGCGGCAAAATGGAACACCGCGTGCCAGCCGCCCTCGGCGAGCACCGCCGCGATCGAGCCGCCATCCTCCAGCCGCCCGTGCACCAGCCGCGCGTCCGGCAAGACCGCCGCGCGATGCCCGGTCGTCAGGTCGTCGAACACCACAACCTCGGCCCCCTGTTCCAACAGGGCGGCGACAAGATGGCTGCCGACAAATCCGGCACCGCCGGTGACAAGGAAGCAACGCGACATGGATACAACCTGAAACGACGAAACAATCAGCCGGTGGGTTATCCGCAAACCGCCGGCACTTCAACAACCACGCTCAAGCCACTGCTTCAATGCCCAGAATCCCCGGCTCCTGATCCACCAACCAGGCGCGCAACTGCCGGGGATCGAACGGATCGGCGAACGCCCGCCTGAGATCCCCCCGCTCCCGCCACAACAGCCGCGCCGCCCGCGGAATCAGCGTGCCATCGGCAAACCGGCCATAGTGCCAGGGATGCCCCTCCGCCCCCGCCACCCCCGCCAAGGCCCGCTTGTACCAAGCCACCAGCTCATGCACCTCGAAATTCCCCCCGGCATAGCGCCCAGTCATCATCTCGCCGGCCCCCTGCGACCCCGCTGGCCCAATCTTGGTGAAATGATAGAACCGCAACAGCCGCCCCCCCGCCGTCACCTCGCCCGCCTGCGTCACCCGGACCGGCCGATGCGCGATGTTCCAGCTCGCCACATTGCACCCGGCATCGCGCTCCACATGCACCCCGGCAAACAGCCCCGGCACCAGGTCGCAATACTTCTGGTCGGTGAAAATCCCCGCCTCCGGCGCGTCATAACATGCCGCCAGCAACCGCTCCTCCCACCACGCCGCGAAATCCCGCCCGGTGGCATCATTGCGCACCCCCAGAAACCCGAGGTTAAAAACCCCGAACCGCATCGACCCGCCCTCGTTGTCGCGCACCCCCTCGGCCGTCGTATCCGGCGCCACCTGGTGCGGCGTCAACACAATCGACGCCCCGTCCAGCCGCTCCTCCAGCAAGTCCAGCGGCGCAAACACCGCGATGTCGGGATCGAGATAAATCACCTTCTCCGCCCCCAGCCCCAGCAGCCGCCGCAGCATCGTCGCCTTCACCGCCGTGCACGCCTCCACCACATCATGCTTGAACAACCACCCGGCAAACCCCGGGATCCCCAGGTCTGCCGCATCCACCACATGATCGAACCCATCGACGACCACCCCCTCCGCCGCCCGATCCGTCACCACCGCCCACAACTCCCAATCCGGATGCACCCGCCGCACCGACTCCGCCAGAACCCGCGCCCGCGCCAGATACGCGTAGGTAAAGCTGGTAAAACACGCGACCCGCCCCATCAGGCCATCGCCCCCACACTGGCAAGCGGCACACGCCGCCACCGCCCCACCGCCGCCAACTCCATCGTCAAAACCCGCGCCCCGGCCACCCCCAGCACCGCGCACCCATCCGTCCAGCGCACCCCCCCCCTCCACCGCCAACCACCCCTCACCCAACCGCGCATCCTCCAACCCCACCGCCACCCCATCCAGCGCCAACCCCGCCACCGCCACCCCCCGCCGCACCCCGCCCAACACCGGCAACGCATGCCGCGACACCAACCTTACCTCCGTCGTCCCCGCCGGCAGCACAAACCCCCCCGCCTCCGCCGCCAAACACCGCCCATCCCCCAACACCACGGCAAACCCCGCCTCCCCGGTCTCCAAATCCTCCAACCCCACCGGCGCCAAAGCCGAGGGATCCACCGTCGCCGACGTCCCCGTCAGCACCAACCGCCCCGTCTCCCGCCCCGCCGCCGCCAACTGCCGCGCGTAATCCAGCGCCTACCCTTCCTCGAAAAACCGCACGACATCCGAAGCCTCGCGCAGCACCACCCCGCGCCCATACCGCCGCACCGCCGCCGCCAGATTCCCCCCATCCGCCAGCGCCACCACATCCGCCCCCGCCGCGAACGCCTCATGCACCACAAACGAAAACGTCTCTGGCCACGGCGACAGCACCGCCACCAAATCAATCGAATGCGCCCGCAGCGCCTCGACCATTGCAAACCGGTCCCCCGGCCGCACCGCCACATCCACCTTCTCCAGCCCAGTCATCGCCACCCGGTTCGATGCCACCGCAAAATGGAAAAACCGATACCCCGAATGCCCCGCCTGCCGCTGCAACAACGCCTGAAAAACCGGCCACCCCTTCGGCGGAATCGCAAACCCCGCAAACGCCACCCGAGGCACCCCCCCCTCCGGGCCCGCCACAAGCTCGCCGGCCGCCATCACCAAATTGTCGTGCACCCGCGCCGTGCGAAACGGCAACGCGGTCCGTGCCAGAAACAAATCTAGCGCCACCCGGCTCGGCGCCAGAACATGAAACCCCACCGCCGCAAACAACCGCCCCATCGCTGCCAAATAGGCCGCCCGCTCCGCCCCATACACGCAAATCCGGCACGCCGTGCTCCCCACCGGCGGCGCCCCGCAATACGCGACGTCATTGCGCAACAGGTTGAACCCCTCGCACAACGCCGCATAATCATGCAGCCAAAACACCGCATGCGCCGGCCGCAAAACCCCCGCCAGCCGCTCCAACCCCGCCGCCCGATGCCCCAAAGCCGAATGCACGATCAGCACCCGATGCGCCGGCACAACCCCCTCCCCCAGCACCGCCTCCACCAAACTCTCCGGTGCCAGCCCCAAAAACACCCCATCTACCGAAACCTGTAACAAAACCTCCTCACCGGCCGGCGCAAAAGTAAACCGAGCAATCGCCGGCGCAATATGCAAATACGCCGTCCGATCCCCGTTGAACAAAGCCTGCTCATCGGCAATCAAAATCTGCATCCCGCCCGTCACATTGACATAGCAATCATGACTGACCGACAGCACCAGCCCCGTCGCCCCCAAACAAGCCCCCGCCACCGCCGCCCGCAACCCCGCCAAATCCAACCGCGGCGCATCCTCCGGCGCATCCCACCCCGGCGGCCGCCGTGACGGAATCCGCGCCTGCTCCACCACATGCCGCGGCGACCCCCCCGGCCGGGCCGGCATCCGCCCCTCCGTCCGCCCATAATAGATATAATGAAAAAACGGATTCATCCCGGCATCCGCAATATCGGGATAAAAATCCAAATAAAACCGGGTATCAAACCACGTATTCGGGTTCAGCCCCGCCTGCCACCCCAGTTCGGCAAAATGCCGCACCGGGTCCTCATCCGCCCCCAGCCCCGCCACACTCCGATAGAAATGCTGATCCACCTCCGGCGCGATGGTATCGAGAATCCAATCCCCATACTGCGCCACCTCCGCCGCCACCGGCACCGGCGCCACCATCGGCCGCAACGCAAACCGCGACCAGACAATCCAGTCGGGCAGGGGGGCGGTCATCGCCGCAACAGGCAAGGGGCAGGAAGAATCTTCTTTTTGTGAACAAAAAGAAGCAAAAAAACTTCATCCACTAGGTACGCCCCCTCCCGTCATCCCTGCAGAAGCGAAGGATCCACGCGGTCACCACCCCCGCCGATCGCCTGAGCCCGGCGCCAACGGATAAAGTTTTTTTGCTTCTTTTTGTTCACAAAAAGAAGATTCTTCCTGCCGCTTGCCTTCCTTCTCACGCCGCCGGCGTCAAAGCCGTCCGATACGCAAACAGCCCCACCTGCCCGCCGGTATGCAGGAACACGATATTCTGATCCGCCCCCCAGGTCTTCTTCCGCACCAGGTCAATCAACCCCGCCATCCCCTTCCCCGAATACACCGGGTCCAGGAAAATCCCCTCCAGCCGCGCCAGCATCATCAGCGCCTCGACCATCCCGTCCGTCGGAATCCCATACCCCGCGCCGACATAATCGCAATTCGCCACCACCGCCTCGCGCCGGATGCCCTTCAACCCCAGTTTTTCAACAGCCGTCTTCTCGGCCAGCGCATGCACCGCCGCCTCCTGCCGGTCGCGCGGGTTGCGCACCCCGATCCCGAGCACCGGGATCCCCGAATTCAGCGCCTCGAACCCCACCACCAGCCCGGCCTGCGTCCCCGCCGACCCCGTCGCATGCACGAACAGGTCGATCCGCAGCCCCATCTCATTGGCCTGCGTCATTGTCTCCAGCGCCACATGCGCATACCCCAGCGCGCCCACCGTGTTCGACCCGCCGCCAGGGATCAGATACGGCACATCGCCGGCCGCCCGCAGCCGCTCGCCCACCCCGGCCAACTCGCCGTTCATGTCGGTGCCGGCCTCGCGATACTCGATATTCAGCCCCATCATCCGGTCCAGCAGCACGTTGCCGCCCTCCAGGTAATCGGGATCATTCGTCTGCACCCGATGCTCCAAAAGCGCCGTGCATTTGAGCCCCAGCTTGGCGCACGCCGCCGCCGTCTGGCGCACATGGTTGGACTGCACCGCCCCCTGGGTCACGATATGCGTCGCCCCCTGCGCCAGCGCCTCGCCCAGCAGGAACTCCAGCTTGCGGTTCTTGTTCCCGCCAGTGGCCAGCCCCGTGCAATCGTCGCGCTTGATCCAAAGCTGCGGCCCGCCCCCGCCGATCTCGTCCGACAGCGCCCGCGTAAGGTTCGGCATGAACTCCAGCGGCGTCGGCGCATGGCACAGTTTCACGCGGGGAAAGCGGGCGAGATGCATCTGGGGCATTCCTTTCGGCGTAACGCGGTGGGGCATCCTGTAACGGCAATCCGGCGCCGAGGTCCTCCCCATGTTGTCACAGACCGGCGGCGGGATGGCAATGGCGCCGACCCACCCCAACTGACCGTGAACCCGGACCCCGGTTGCGGGCATGGTGGGGCGCAAGCCTGCATCCCGCCGCGCCCGCGATCCGACAAGCCGACGGAAACCAGGAGAGGAATGAACCATGCTTATTCGCATTCGCCGCGGCTGGGAGCTTTCGGAGTCAAAGGCCACGCCCGAGTCGGTGGTGATGGCCCGCCGGTCCCTCCTCGGCGCCGGCGCCGGGCTGCTGGCCGGGGCAGGGACGGCCGAGGCCCAGTGGCTCAACCCCTCGCGCCTGTTCGGCGGAACCCCGGTCAAGGAACAGCCGCGCAAGCCGCTCGAAGCTGCCCGCAGCGCCAAGTACGACCCCGGCCGCGCCATCTCCGCGGAGACCGACGCCACCACCTACAACAACTACTACGAATTCGGCATGTCCAAGAACATCGTCGCCGCGGCCCAGGCCCTGGTCACCGAGCCCTGGACCATCAAGATCGAAGGCATGGTCGCCAACCCCCGCACCGTCGGCCTCGAAGACCTGCTCAAACAGGTCAAGCTGGAAGAGCGCGTCTACCGCTTCCGCTGCGTCGAGGCCTGGGCCATGACCGTCCCCTGGGTCGGCTTCGCCATCTCCGACCTGCTGCGCATCGCCGAGCCCCAGGCCGGCGCCAAATACGTCGTCTTCAAGACGATCGCCGATGAAAAGACCATGCCGGGCATCAAGGAAAGCTTCTACCCATACCCCTACACCGAAGGCCTCACCATGGCCGAAGCCGCCAACGAACTCGCCTTCCTCGCCGTCGGCATGTTCGGCAAAACCCTCCCGCCGCAGAACGGCGCCCCCATCCGCCTGGTCGCCCCATGGAAATTCGGCTTCAAGGGCGCCAAGTCGATCGTCTCCATCGCCTTCACCGACAAGCGTCCGGTTACCTTCTGGGAAGCCCTGCAAAAAGAAGAATACGGCTTCTGGGCCAACGTGAACCCTGCCGTGCCGCATCCACGCTGGAGCCAGGCCCGCGAACGCCTCCTCGGCTCCGGCGACATGGTCCCCACCCAGATCTGGAACGGGTACGGCGAATTCGTCGCGGACATGTATAAGGGGCTGGAGAAAACGGAGCGCCTGTTCGCTTGAGTCCATTCGCCTCCCCGTCCGTGCGAATTCTCTCGGTGCTGGCCGCAGCCGCACTGGTGCTTGCCTTTACCCTGGCGCTGACCATGACCCCCGGCACCACCCTGGCCCAGCTCATCACCCGCTGGAGCCCGGGCGGCGTCGCGGGGCTCGAAAGCTTCAGCCAACGCAACCTGCCGGACTGGACATGGTCGCGCGTCATGGCGCCCATGCTGATGCGGCCCTGCTGGCTGATGCCCGTCGACTTCGCCCTCATCTTCGCCGGCATCGCCGCCACCATCGCCATCCGCCGTGCCCGCCCGGCCGAGCGGAAGCGAGGCTAAGCAAGCGCTTCTTTTTGAAAAAAGAAGCAAAAACTTTCATTCACTAAGAATCTTCTCTCCCCTCGCGCTTGGGCGGGGGGGGTGAGCCGCGAAGCGGATCGACGAGGGGGGCTCTTCGACCCAAATCGCGATGCAGCCAAAGATCCCCCTTGCACCGCACTCGCCGCCCGGTGTATAGAACATATCATGAACAACTCTGCATCACGCCCCCCGGCCGAGACGCCGGCCCATAGGGCCGCGGCGCTGGCCGCCCGCATCGATGCGATCCTCGCCGCCCTCCTGCTCGTCATCGGCGCCCACCAGCACCTGCTCGGCCGCTTCGCCCTCCCGGTCTGGACCCGCATCAGCCGCATGCGCCGCCGCTTCGCCCGCCTGCTCGCCCGTCCCCTCGCCGAATCCCGCCCCGATCCCGTCCTCGACTCCAATCCCGCCCGCCACCACCGCGCCCCCACGCCCTACATCCCGCGCCGCCACGCCTGGCTGGTCCACATCATCGGCTACCGGGCCGCCGCCTACATGTCCCACCTCGAACACCTGTTCCGCGATCCAGAGACCCAGGCCATCCTGGCCGCCGCCTCGCAGAACTGGACCCGCGCCGTCGGCCGCCCCCTGCGTCCGCTCTGCCGCCTCCTCGGCGTCACCCCGCCACCGGTCTTTCAGCCCCCAAATGCCCCCGCGCCCAAGCCACCGCGCGCCGCCAAAGTCCCGCCGCCGCCACTCCCGACACTCCCGCCCAGGCCCTCGCAACCAGCCATGGACGGCGTACACCTGCCAACCGGCCTCAATTTCATTTTTCGCACCCTCTAGCGCGCCGCCGCCGCACGGCCTATATATTACGATATCAAAACAATAATCGCCAGCCAAAGCCGGGGAGCCAAAGCTCCCCAGCCCCGCCTACTGCGCCGCCATCACCGAAGGCTTCGGCACCAGATGCGCCGTCCGCGGCTTCACCTCCTCGGCAATCAACCGCAGCGAGTTCTCCCAGGCCTTCGGGTTCTCGACATAGTCAAACCCGAACACCAGCAACTGCCCAAACCCGCCGACATCGTTGTAGACCGCCTCGATCTTCCGCGCGACCGTCTCCGGCGAGCCGATCAGCCAGTTATGCTGCGCGCAATACTCCACCGTGACATCGCTATCCGGAACATCCGGATGGTGCTTGAGGAAATCCTTGAACCCGAACTGCGACAACAGCGGCAGGAAATACTCCCGCATCATCCGTCCCATCGGCCCCTCGACCGCCAGCTTCCACGCCTCTTCATCGGTATCCGCGACAAAGATCTCCCGCACCAGCCGCCAGTCCCGCCGATCCGGAATCCGCCCCGACCGCTTCGCCCCTTCCTCCACCGACTCCCAATGGCTTTTCACATAGCCCGGATTGAGGTTGAGACTCATCGGGATATAGCCGAACTCGCCCGCCATCTTCAGCGTATCGGAATTCTTCGACAGCCCCGCCACCCCGATCGGGGGATGCGGCTGCTGGAGGGGAACGATATGCGGCTTGAGAAAGCCGAACATCATCTCCGGCTTGTTCACCGTCCAATGCTTGCCCTTGAATTCCCAGGGCGCCGGCTCCGACCACAGCTTGAGAATGATCGCTAGCGCCTCGCGCGTCATCTCCCGATTGGCACCGGACATCCCATCGACATTGAACATCGCCCAGTCGCTCGGCAGCCCCGAAGCAGCAATGCCGAAATTCAACCGCCCTCCCGACAGATGGTCCAGCATCGCCACCCGGTTGGCCAGTTCCGCCGGGTGATGATACGGCAACAAAAATCCGCCGGGCCCGATGCGGATGCGCTTGGTCTGCAACAACGCCTGCGCGATCAACAGGTCGGGCGCCGGATGCGGCTCCCACGGTGCCGTATGGTGCTCGCCGATCCAGATCTCCGTAAACCCCATCGCGTCGAGCCAGCGAAAGGTCTGCAAGTCCCAGTCATGCCCATCCTTCAGGCTCCGCTCGGGCGGATGCGATGGCATGGTGAAATAGCCGAATTCCATGGTCGTGTTCCCCTCGCTCTACAGGCTCTGCGGCCCTGACAGAGCCTACGCTGACCCGATGCCGCTGGGCAACGACTCCTCAGCGCCGATCGGTCTGGAACAGCGAGAGATCGGTGTCGAACACCAGGTCCCAATACACCATCGCGCACCCCACCCCCGTCGGCCACCCGGTATGGCGGTCCTTCGCATACTGCAACACCCGCCGCGCCACCGCCTCCCCCTCGGCCGGCTGCGTCCGCAGCACCAGGTTCTCCAGCGCCCGGCATTGGCCGGCGGCATCCTCCATCTGCGGTGGCGCAAACCACACGGCAACAGCCAACAGCAGCAGCGTGACGATGGTACGACGCATCGGAACCTCCTGGGCCAACCCACGCTACGCCCCGCTTGCCGACGCCGACAACCACCTATCGCGTCAGAAGCGTCCGCAGCACCTCGCCGATATCCGGATCGACCATCAGTTTCCACCAGCCAAAAACACAGCCAACGCCGGGCGGCACCTGCGGAAAACGCTCGCGGATCGCCGCCTCCGCCATCGTGCCCCGCGTCGCCCCGAGCATCTCGGCCATCATGCTGCGCGCCCGACCCAACCGCGGATCAGCCGCCATCGCCGGTGGCAATCCGGCGATTTCAGCATCCAGCACAACCGCGGTGCGCCGGTCCAAAGCGGGGCAGGGGCCATCGACCCCCTCGATCACCTGCGGCGCAAACCACCCTCCGGCCACCAGCATCGCCAGCAGCAAAAAGCTCCGGATCATCCTAAACGCCCAACAATCCGCGCGCGATCCCGATCACCCGAATCGCCTCGCTCCACAACTGGTAGGCTTCCAGTGCATCCACCGCCACCCACGCCACCTCCGACACATCATCCGCCGCCACTGCTGCGTCCCCCTGCCACAATGCGGCAAAGTCGATGATGGTGTAGTGATAGCGAACCCGCCCGTCGGGGTCGCGATGGATCGAATCGACATTCGCCGCCAGGTGCACTTCCCCCAGCCGCAAGCCGCATTCCTCCATGATCTCCCGCCGCGCCCCGTCCGCCGCGGTCTCGCCGAGATCCTGCGCGCCGCCGGGCAACGCCCACGACCCGATATTCGGCGCCTTGCCGCGTCGCACCAGCAACACCTCGGGCACCCCAGCCGCGCCGGGCCGCAATACTGCAACCCCGATCCCGACGATCGGGCGGGCAGGGTATTCGCGGCTCACTCGCTTTCCTTCTTCTCCGCCTCCGGTGCTGCGGGTTCCTCAGCCTTCAACTCCTCCAACTTTGGCACGAAGGATTTCTCCTTCCACGAACCCAGCTGATAGGCCCAGCCGGCCACCCGTGCATTCATCGCATCCGCCTTCGCCTTCGCATCACCCTCGCCGGCCGCCTGGAACTGTGCCCAGACATCGACATCGAGCCGGAACACCGTGACCGTCACCGTCATTCCGTCGGTCAATGTGTAGATGGCGCTGCCGACCTTCTCGCCGGGCTGCTCGGCCGCCGGCTTGACGTCCGTCAGGGTCAGCGAGTCCAGACCGCGGAACACGTCCTCGACCCGGTACTCATCCAGCTTCGGATGCTCCGCTGGTGATTTCAGCACCATCGCCTCGCCGTCACGCCCGAATTCCAGCGTCCCCTCCGCCCGCGTCGAGACGACCGAGGCCACCTGTTCGCGCCGGATGTTGCTGATCTCGCGCTCGAACCACAGCTGCGGGTCGGCATCGACCGGCAGCCGCCCTTCGGCCAGCCAGGACTGCGCCTCGCCGACGCGCCGGATATAGATGCTCTCTGGCACATTGCCCGCCGTGCGCACCCGCCGGTGGCCCACGATCAATTCCATGACCAGGCTATCATTCGGCCCAAGCAGCCGCAGCAAATTGGCCGTGGTCACCGGCTTGTTGGGGTCGCCCACGCCAAGCCGGTCATACTGTTCGGGGTCCGAGGTGCGCGCCTCGGTCACCCGCAACTCGGTCAGCCCGGTCAGCAATTCGCGCAACCGGTCCTGTTGCGCCCGATAGCCGCCGCGATCCGCGATGCCCCAGATGCCGTCCTTTCGCACCAGGGTCATGGTGTGACCCTTGGTGGTGATGGTCAGTTTCTCCGCCGCTTGCAGCTTGGCGGCCAGTCCGGGGAACACCAGCGTGCCCGGTGCGATCGCTTTCTGGCCGCCGCCCTGGGACGGCGTGCCGAACTGCCAGCCGGCGAACAGGGTGATGATGCCGACGGCGGCGAGGATCAGGGTGTTGCGGAACTTGCTGTTCATCTCCGTGCCTCCCTCACGCCCGCGCCCGGGCACGCCGTTGCCGCCGGGCGATACCCAGGACAATGGCGATCAGCGCCAGAACGGCGGGGACCAGTACGATGTTGAACATCCGCAGCTGGTTTTCCAGCGAGCGGATATCGCGCCGCAGTTCCAGCTGGACGGTGCGCAGCTTGCCGCGCGTGTCGGTGATGTCGCGACGCAGCGCATCGATGGTCTCGCGTTGCTGCTCGGAGATCACCGCGTTGGCAGCCTGCGCACCTCGTCCGGTGCGCAACTCGGTCAGCTTCTTTTGGGTTTCGTCCAGGTGCTTGGTCAGCTCCTGCTCGGTGGCACGAAAACGTGCCTCCGCGGTGCGCTGCATGTCCTCGACCAGGTCGAACGGCCGCAGCGAGGTGCCACGCGAGCGCAGGCCAATCAGCGCGTCACCGCCGGCCAGGGTGCCGATCAGGTTGGCGACGAAGGGGCCGTTATCGCTGAACGGGGTTGCCTCCTGCTGGCCGAAGAACTCCTGCACCCGGACCCAGAAGCGGTCGCCCAGCATGTCGCTGTCGGCCACGACCACCATATTGGCCGCACCTTCGGTCTTGGCGCGGTGCTCCGGTAGGGTTATCTTCTCTTTGGGCGCCCCGGGTGCATCCGCTGGTGGCGGCGGTGCTTCCTTGAACGCCGAGACCAAATCGCCGCGCACCCGGGCCGCGATCACCCGGCGCACGCCGTCCGGCTTGAACTCGGCGAGGATGCGGCCGGGGTCCGGAAAATTCTTGATCCGCTCCAGCGGTACCACGCCGGACAGTTCCGAGGTGGTCAGCAGCGGGGTGAAATCGATCGTGGCGCCGTCCTTCTTGGATAGCGCGCCGGCCGAGGCGACGGTGACCTGGGTCAGCTCGGCGGTGGCGGGGTCGTTGGTGTTGAGCCCGTCGCGGATGTTGTACCAGGCGACGTAATCCACCGGCTGGGCACGGTCATTGGCCGAGCCGCGGACGCGCCAGGCGCCCTTGATGTCGGCGCTGATCTGGGTGCTGTCGTAGACGATGCCCCAGGCGTCGAACAGGGTGGCCAGGTTGCTGGCGGTGTCGCTCGGCGGCTGGCCGGTTTGCGGGTTCGGGCTGGCGGCCTGGGCCTCGCTATGCGGGTCGACCATCGCCATCAGCCTTCCGCCGCGCATGACGAACTGGTCGATGGCATACAGCGTGTTGGCCGATAGGTTCTGCGCATGGGCGACCAGCAGCACCTGGATTTCCGGGTCGATCACCTGGACGTCGAGCGGCACGTTGCGCACGCCGAAGGCCTGGCGCAGTTGCATGGTGGCGACCCAGGGCTGACCGGCCGAGCGGTTCTGCGTCATCATCATGGCGCGCGGGTCGCCATCGATCGGCAGGGACGACATGATGCCGATCAGCGGGCGCTTCGGGCTGGACAGCTCGTAGATCAGCCTTGTGAGGTCGAATTCCAGGAAGCGCTCGCGCTCCGGCTGGAAGAACGGCACGGTACGCTCGTCATCCAGCAGGTTCGAGCCGGCGAGGCCGAAATAGACCTGCTCGCCGGACTGGTCGATCGGCACGCCCTGGAGCCCGTAGGCGACGGCCCGGTCCTCGGTCTGGCTGAACGGCTCGGGGTCGTAGAATTCCAGGTGGATTTTTCCGCCCGAGGCGCTGGCGTATTCGCGCAGCATTTCGCTGATGCGGTCGGAATACGCCCCGTACATCGGAATGCGGCTGCCGAGCGTGCGCGAATAGTAGAAGCGCAGGGTGATGGTGTCCTTGAGCTCCGCCAGGATTTTTCGCGTGCCCGGGGCGAGCGTGTAAAGGCGCTGCTGGGTCAGGTCGAGTTTGACCTGGGCAAGCCGGTATTCGGCGACGAGGTTGACACCGACCAGGATGGCCAGCACGGCCACCACGCCGATGACAGAGGTCCAGAGACGGCGCATGTGCTCAGTCCGCCTTGCGATGTTCGACGATGACGGTGTTCAGATAGAGCCAGAACCCGATGAAGCTGGCGAAGTAGACCAGGTCGCGCAGGGACACGACGCCACGGGTAAAGCCCTGGAAACGCTCGGCCACCGACAGGCGGCGGGCCACCTCGGCCAGCGTGGGCACGGTCTTGGACAGGAAATCGGTGACCAGCGGGTAGGACGCGACGGCGAACAGGAAGCACACCGCGACAGCCAGCACGAAGGCGATCACCTGGTTTTTGGTGGCTGCCGACAAGGCCGAGCCCACCGACAGGAAGGCGCCGGCCACCAGCAGGGCGCCGAGATAGCCGGTGGCGATCACCCCGTTATCCGGCTTGCCGAGGAAATTCACCGTCAGGATGAACGGGAAGGTGAGCGCCAGGGCAATCGCGCAGAACGCCCAGGCGGCGAGGAATTTGCCGACCACCGCCTGGCCCTGGGTGATCGGCAGGGTGAGCAGCAATTCGATGGTGCCGAGGCGGCGTTCCTCGGCCCAGAGCCGCATGGTGATGGCCGGGACCAGCAGCAGGAACACCCAGGGGATGAAGTTGAAGAACGGGGCGAGGTCGGCCTGGTTGCGGTCGAAGAAATTGCCGAGGTTGAAGGTCAGCCCCCCCTGCAACGCCAGGAAGATCACGATGAACACCACGGCGACCGGGGTGGCGAAGTAGCCGCCGAGTTCGCGCCGGGCGACGATCAATGTGTTGCGCATGTCAGGCGGCCTTCGTGGGGAGCGTCATCGTGCGGAAGACGTCGTCCAGCTTGCCGGAGGGATGCAGCTTTTCCAGCTCGGCGGGGGTGGCGTCGGCGACGATGCGGCCGTTGGCGATGATGATGGCGCGGGTGCAGACCGCACCCACCTCCTCGAGGATATGGGTGGAGATGACGATCGCCTTCTGCGGCGCCATCTGCTGGATCAAGGCGCGCACCTCGTGCTTCTGGTTGGGGTCCAGCCCGTCGGTCGGTTCGTCCAGCACCAGCACGGGGGGATCGTGCAGCAGCGCCTGGGCCAGGCCGACGCGGCGCTTGAAGCCCTTGGACAGGGTTTCCACCGGTTGCATGCGCACGCCTTGCAAGGTGGTCAGTTCGATGGCGCGGGCGATGCGGCGGCCCGCTTCCTTGCCGCCATAGCCGCGGATGGCGGCGACGAAGGCGAGGAAGGCCTCCACCGTCATCTCGGGGTAGGTGGGCGCGCCTTCGGGCAGGAAGCCCAGGGTGCGGCGGGCGGCGACGCTGTCGGTCTGGACGTCATGGCCGCAGATGCGCGCGGTCCCCGCCGTGGGGTTCATGAAGCCGGCGAGCATGCGCATGGTGGTGGACTTGCCGGCGCCGTTGGGGCCGAGAAAGCCGAGTACTTCGCCGCGGGCGACGGTGAAGCTGACGCGGTCGACGGCGGTGAAGGCGCCGAAGCGCTTGGTCAGCCCCTCGATTTCGATGAGTGGGGTGCTGCTGTCGGCTGACACGGTGGTTCCCCCGGGGGTGTGGCGCTGAGGGGCGGAGATAGCGCAATGGGTGGGGTTTGCAAGCGGGGGGGCGTAGAACGGCGCTCTCCATGCCCTTGATCTGTCGTGCACGCGCGCCGATCTCGGCCGGCGACGGGTCGGGGGCGGCTTCGCGCATACCGGCATCATCCCGACCAATACCGCGTCCCCGGTGGTTGACCGCCATACTTAACCTAGTCTACCCATCAACTAGTCTCCGTTCGCGCTAGCGCGATGACGGCACCATGCCAAGCTACGGGCTCACCCGGGAGGCGCACGTGACACCGTCAGACCTGGAACGATCGAAGCTGGTGGCCGCCGCCGCCGCCATGCTTCTTACCATCTTGCCATTCGTGTTGGTCCAGCACCTGCCTCTGATCGATCTGCCGAACCACATTGCCCGACTGGTCATCCGCGCCGATTTGAACGCTTACGGCCCACTTTCGGCGTTTTACAAGTATCAGTGGTTGATTATTCCCAATCTTGCCATCGACATCCTGAGCCTGCCTGTGGAAGGCTTGATCGACCCTGAGACCCTCGCCAATTTGCTTGCGGTCCTCTCGGTCATCGGGGTTTATGGTGGCGCAATTTCCATCGATCGCACACTGAACGGCGCTCGATGGGGCGTATCGCTTCTGACTGGGCTGATCGTCTACCATGGCGCGCTGCGGTTCGGGTTCTTCAACTATGTGATAGGCTTGGGCTTCGCCGTACCGCTCCTCGCCGCTTGGCTCCGCTTTCGCCCACGTCTAAGTGTCCGTCCGGAAGGTTCATACCTGATTGCATAGTCTTCGCAGCATGAGGCGGATTGATGCCACTCGGATGAACGCCACCGCCATTCGTGTCAGATTCTCGAAGTCCTTTGCCAAACGGCGACAGCGGTTCAGCCAGGCCAG
>CAMBRC010000056.1 GCA_945869965.1 Asaia bogorensis | reverse complement strand
GTGCCGCTCCGGTTGGGCTACGCCCGCCCTGCGCGCCACCACGGCAGCAGCAAAACGTGCGTATCAACCGGCAGGCGGTCCACCTAACGGAACCGAAACGCTGTAGCGAACAACCGAGCCATCTCTGGGCCGCGCGATGCTGATACTCGGTGGGCTCGGCTTTTTGCTGTTCTGCGTGTTCGGCAGCTATGTCGTTCATGGCGGCAAGTTCGGCACGATCATGGGGGCGCTGCCGTTCGAGGTGTGGTCGATCGGGGGGGCGGCGATCGGCACCTTCGTCATGTCCAACAGCGTGCACGACATCAAGCATACGCTGGCCGGCTTCGGGAAGATCATGAAGGGGGCGGTGTTCAAGAAGGCCGATTACCTTGAGCTGTTGAGCCTGTTGTATTTCTTCGTGCGGCTGGCCAGCACCAAGGGGGCGATGGCGCTGGAGGCGCATATCGAGAAGCCGGAAGAGAGCCCGGCGTTCCAGAAATTTCCGAAGATCCTGAAGAACCATCATGCCTCGGCGATGGTTTGCGACTACCTGCGCATGGTGGGGATGAATGCGGACGATCCCAATCAGATCGAGGATCTGATGGTGCGGGAATTGAAGAAGACGCTGGCCGAGGAGCTGCATGGGTCGCACGCGTTGCAGAGCATTGCCGATGCGCTACCGGCGCTGGGGATCGTGGCCGCGGTGCTCGGCGTGATCAAGACGATGTCGTCGATCAACGAGCCGCCGGCGGTGCTCGGTGGCATGATCGGCGGCGCGCTGGTGGGCACGTTCATGGGGGTGCTGATGGCGTACGGGATGGTGGGGCCGTGTGCGGCGCGGCTGAAGGGCGTGGTGGAGGAGGAGTCGAAATTCTACGATGTGATCCGCGCGGTGCTGGTGGCGCATCTGCATGGCAACGCGCCGCAGGTCAGCGTGGAGACCGGGCGGAAGATGGCGCCCAATCAGCACATGCCTTCGTTTCAGGAGTTGGAGGCGGCGGTGCAGAATTTGCAGATCGCTTGAGGTGGGGGAAGCAAGGGTAGGTCTTCTTTTTGTGAACAAAAAGAAGCAAAAAAACTTTATTCGATTTTAGCGGGCGATTGAATGCGCTGCCGTGCTGAAAGCGCGAGTTCAGCCTGGTGGCAAGGAGGACAAATGAAAGAAGTTTTTTTGCTTCTTTTTGTTCACAAAAAGAAGACTTTTGCCTTCCTGCCGCTTGGCTCGCTTCCAGCGTCGGGTTGACCGCGCGAGGTAGCGCGAGGATGCTGTTGGGCGGAAAACGTCCTAGCAACGAGAATGCAGATGATCCTCGATCCCGATGCCCAGCGTGTGCTTGAGATGATCAAGGCGGCGGGGCGGCCGCCGTTCAATACGCTGACGCCCGATGAGGCGCGGGCGTTTTTTGCCGCCGGGCGGACGGTGTTGCAGCCGGAGCCGGCCGAGGTGGCCGAGGTGCGCCAGTTGGAGGCGCCGGGGCCGAACGGGCCGGTTTCGTTGCGGTTGTATCGGGCGGCGGGGTCGGCGGCCGGCGCGGTTTTGCCGGTGCTGATTTATTATCATGGTGGCGGGTGGGTGCTGGGCGATCTGGACAGTCATGACCAGGCGTGCCGGGCGATTGCCAATGCGGCGGGATGCTGTGTGGTGGCGGTGGATTACCGATTGGCGCCGGAGGTCAGGTTTCCGGGGGCAATTTCGGATTCGGCGGCGGCGACGCGGTGGGTGCTGGGCAATGCGGCGAGCTTGGGGATTGATCCCGCGCGGGCGGCGGTGGGGGGCGACAGTGCGGGGGGCAATATTGCCGCGGTGATGGGGCTAATGGCACGGGACGGGTATTTGCCGAAAGTTGCTTACCAGCTCTTGATCTATCCGGCGGTCGATATGGGGATGGGGCATGAGAGCTATCAGCGGATCACCGAGGGGTATCCGCTGGTGGCCTCCACGATGAAGTGGTTCATCGATCATTATCTGCCGTCGGCGGGTGATGCGCGGGATTGGCGGGCTTCGCCGTTGCGGGCGGCGTCGCTGGCGGGGGTGGCGCCGGCGATGGTGGTCACCTGCGCGCATGATCCGTTGTGCGATGAGGGGGTTGAATATGCGAAGCGGCTGGACCGCGAGGGGGTGGCGGTGACGCACCTGCACTACAACGATCAGATGCATGGGTTCTTGACGATGGGCAAGCTGATCCGGGCGTCCGGGGCGTTGATCGAGACGATGGCTGTGGCTTTGCGGCGCGGTTGGGCGGTTTAGGGGGACATGACGATGGCGGGAATTCTGGCGGGCAAGAGTGCGTTGGTGACTGGCGGGGCGTCGGGCATCGGGCGGGCGACGGCGTTGGCGATGGCGCGCGAGGGGGCGCGGGTGGCGGTGTCCGACATGACCGAGGAGAGTGCGGCGGCGACGGTGGCGCTGATCAATGCGGGGGGCGGGCAAGCGATTGCCATTGGGGCGGATGTGGCCCGCGAGGCGGATGTGGCGGCGATGGTGGGCCGCGCGGTGGCGGCGTTTGGGCGGTTGGACTGCGCGTTCAACAATGCCGGGATTTCGCCGCGCAATGTTGGGCCGACCGGGCAGCGGACGCATGAGATGAGCCAGGCGAGTTTTGATGGGATGCTGGCGGTGAACCTGACCGGGGTGTTCCTGTGCATGAAGTATGAGCTGGTGGAGATGCTGAAGCAGGGGGGTGGGTCGATCGTCAACACGGCGTCGATTGCCGGGCTGATCGGGTTGCCGTCGGCGAGCAATTATGTGGCGGCGAAGCATGGGGTGGTGGGGATCACCAAGACGGCGGCGATGGAATACGCCAAGGACGGGATCCGGGTGAATTGCGTGAACCCCGGCTACATCAAGACGCCGATGACGGACCCGACGATGGAAGAACGCTATGAGGCGCTGATGACCAAGGTGCCGATGGGGCGGCTGGGGGTGGCGGACGAGATTGCCGAGGCGGTGGTTTGGATGCTGTCGGATCGGGCTTCGTTCATGACCGGGGCGAGCCAGGTGGTGGATGGCGGGTACTACGCGGCGTAGGTAGGTCTTCTTTTTCTGAAGAAAAAGAAGCAAAAAGACTTTGTTCATTTGGGCCCGGCGCTGGCGACTGGCATCCGTGCAGAGAATGAAAGTTTTTTGGTTCTTTTTTTCAAAAAAGAACGTGCTTGTTTTCTTTGGGAGAGTTCGATGGGCATTCTGAACGGCAAGGCGGCATTGGTCACCGGCGGTGCTTCGGGCATCGGGCGGGCGACGGCTTTGGCGATGGCGCGAGAGGGCGCGCGGGTGGCGGTGGCGGACCGGACCGAGGAGAGTGCGGAGGGGACGGTGGCGCTGATCAATGCCGGCGGGGGGCAGGCGATTGCGATTGGCGGGGATGTGACCCGCGAGGCGGATGTGCAGGCGATGGTGGCGCGGACGGTGGCGGCGTTTGGGCGGGTGGATTGTGCGTTCAACAATGCTGGCGTGGGCGGGGCTTCGGTGGGGCCGGGGGCGCAGCGGGTGCATGAGCTGTCGCAGGCGAGTTTTGACGGGATGCTGGCGATCAATCTGACCGGGGTGTTTTTGTGCATGAAGCATGAGCTGGTGCAGATGCTGGCGCAGGGGGGTGGGAGCATTGTCAACACGGCGTCGGTGGCGGGGCTGATCGGGCTGCCGATGGGGTCGCATTACACGGCGGCGAAGCATGGGGTGGTGGGGCTGACCAAGACGGCGGCGATGGAATACGCGAAGGATGGGATCCGGGTGAATTGCGTCAATCCCGGCTATGTCACCAGTCCGATGACGGCGGCGGCGGTGGAGACGCGGCTGGAGGCGATGATGGCGAAGGTGCCGATGGGGCGGATGGGCACGGTGGATGAGATCGCCGAGGGCGTGGTGTGGATGCTGTCGGACCGCGCGTCGTTCATGACCGGGGCCAGCCACGTGATCGATGGCGGGTATTACGCGGCCTGATGGATGAAAGTTTTTGCTTCTTTTTTCAAAAAGAAGCGCTTGCTGTCTGCCTGACGCGGATCACTGAGGCTGGAGCAGCGGGAAGCCGGCGAGGACGGTGCTGAGCGCATCGACGGTGGCCGAACCGGCCTGGCCGAGCATGTCGAGCGTGGTTCGCTCCAGCATGTGATTGGAAGCGACGATGCGGGCGCCGGTGGCGGCGGCGATGGCGAAGAGGGATGCGCGGTCGTATTCGGTGCGGCTGGGCGCATCGATAGCGACGCAGCGCAGGGCGGCTTGCTGGTTGTTGACGATCAGCATGGCGCGCAGCTCGGCGGGCAGGTCGGAGCAAAACAGCACGAGCGGGCGGCCGGTCTTCGCGACGGTTTCGAGGAGCGGGAGTATCGATTCGATGGCGACTTCGGGGTAGGCCAGGATGCTCACCCAGGGGGTGAGGTGGCGCACCGACACGGCCGAGGCGGCATCGAGGAAATGTGGCGAGGCGTAGCCGAACTCGACGCGCAGGGTTTGGCCGATTTGGTGGCTGGCTGACACCGGCTGCTCCTGGTTCGGGTGTTGGATCGCCGGGCATGGCAACGGCCCGGGACTGGGGTCCCGGGCCGCTGGTTGGGTGTTGTGGGATCAGGCGCCGATGATCTCGCCGAACCGCTCCCAGGTGTTGGTCTTCCAGCGCATCAGCTGAAGCTGCTTGAGCGGACGGAAGTCGGTCGGCGTGGTGGCGGCCTGCATGCCGGGCAGGAGCAGCGGCAGGGTGGTCAGCTGGATGTTCGACGCCTGCTTCATGATGTTCTCGCGCGAGAAATCAGTGCCGCACTGCTTCAGGACCTGGTGCATCAGGGCGGCGACGCTGTAGGCATAGACGTAGTTGACGTCGGTGGTGTCGCCGTCGGGGATGTATTTCGCCATGAATTCGCGCCACTCCTTCATGTCGGCCGCGTCCTTCCACTCGGGGTCGGTCGGGTCCTTCAGGTAGGAGGAGGTGATGATCCCCTCGGCCTTCTCGGGGCCGGCCGGGGTGATGGTCGAGGCGATCGAGGCCGAGACGTTGGACATCACGTGCAGCGGCTTCCAGCCGATATCGAAGGATTTGCGGATGATCTGGGCGCTGAACTTGGGGATACAGGCGGTGACCATGACGTCCGCGCCGCTGTCCTTCATGGTGACGACCTGGCTGTCGACCGTGGCGTCGGAGGCCTCGTAGGTCAGGACCTTGACGAAGACCTTATCGAAGTCCTTGCCGTAGACGTCTTGCAGGCCGTGCAGGTAGTCCTTGCCGAAATCGTCGTTCTGGTAGATCAGCGTGGCCTTGGCGTTCGGGCGCTGGGCCATGATGTACTTGCCGTAGATCTGCGCCTCGGTGCGGTAGCTCGGCGCGTAGCCGATGGTCCAGGGGAAGTTCTTGTAGTCGCCCCATTTGTCGGCGCTGGTCGCGACGAAGAGGTGCGGCACCTTCTTCTGGTTGATATAGCGGTGGATCGCGGTGTTGGTTGGCGTGCCGAGCGGGTTGAACATCAGGGCGACCTGGTCCTGTTCGACGAGGCGGCGGGTCTGTTCGACCGTTTTGGCGGGGTTGTAGGCGTCATCGAGCGAGATGAAGGTGATCTTGCGGCCGCCGACGCCGCCCATGTCGTTGACGCGCTTGAAGTACGCCGCATGCGACTTGCCGCCGACGCTGTAGGACGAGGCGTTGCCGCTGTAGGGGATGGTGTGGCCGATCTTGATCTCGGTGGCGGTGACGCCCACCACGGTTTGCGCGGCGGCGGGCCGGACAACGGAGCCGGTGGCGGCAAGCCCGCCAAGTCCGGCGAGCAAAGTACGACGCTTCATTGATGTTTCCTCATCTCTGTTATTTGGCCCGGTTCAGCAAGGGCATGCCGTAGTCTAGCCAGGACGCGCATCCGGTGTCCAAGGTTTCGCGCGCCAGGTGTTGAGCGAGGCTGGGGCCTGAGGTCCCGGCCTTGCTTCCTTCCTCGCCCGCCTAACGCGCCGCGCGGAGGCGTTGCAGCTGGGCGGCGATCAGGCTGGCGATGCCGCCCGGGGCGAAGAACATGAACAGGATCAGGATGATGCCGAAGATCGCGCCCGGCACGGCCTTGCTGATCTGTTCGGCGATGTTGGGCACGAAGACGATGAACAGGGCGCCGTAAATGGCGCCGGAGATCGAGGCGGCGCCGCCGATCACCATGCCGACGAAGAGCGTCAGCGACAGGGCGATGGAGAAGCTGTCGGGCGAGACGAAGCCGACCGAGATCGCGCCGAGCGCGCCGCCGACGCCGGTGAACAGGGCGCCGACGCCGAAGGTGATGGTTTTGTAGCGGGCGAGCTCGACGCCCATTGCCTCGGCGGCCAGCGGCTGGTCGCGGATGGCCATCAGGGCCAGGCCGATGCGGCTGCGGATCAGGTTATAGCCGGCGAGGAACAGGGCGACGGTGACCACGAAGCTGAAGAGGTAGAGCCACTGGTCCGGGCTGAGCGGCAGGCCGAAGGGTGCGTCGGGCTTCATCAGCACGATGCCCTGCACGCCGCCGGTCCAGTTTTCGAACAGCTTGTATTTGAGCAACTGCGGCACCGAGACCGCCATGGCGAAGGTGACGAGGGCGAGGTACAGCCCGCCAAGGCGCAGCGCCGGCAGGCCGAGGGCGAGGCCGACGATCCCGGTGATGACCGCTGCCACCGGCAGGGTGGCCCAATACGGCACGTTGAAGTGCTCCATCAGGATCGCCGCGGTGTAGGCGCCGACTGCGTAGAAGGCGCCTTGGCCGAGCGAGACCTGGCCGCCATAGCCGGTGACCAGGTTCTTGCCGAGCACCGACAGGGCATAGGAAGCCACCAGGGTGAGCTGGAACAGCTGGTAGCCCGAGGAAAAGACCAGCGGGACGATCCCGGCAGCGAGCACGAAGACGATGAGGAAGGCGCGGGAGTTTGACTGGTTCATCGCTCTCACACCCGGCTCGCCAGGGTCTTGCCGAACAAGCCCGAGGGTTTGAACACCAGCACCACCACGATGATCACCAGCGCGGTTGTCAGTTTCAACTCGGTGCCGACGACATAGGCGCCGGCGAGGTTCTCGATCACGCCCATCAGCACGCCGCCGACCACGGCGCCGAGCGGGCTGGTGATGCCACCCAGAAGTGCCCCGGCGAAGGCATAGAGCAGGATGCCGCCCATCATGTTGGGGTCGAGGAAGACGATGGGGGCCACCATCATGCCGGCGATCGCGCCGATGGCGGCGGCGAGACCCCAGCCGAGCGAGAGCATGCGGTCGACGGGAATGCCGACCAGCCGGCTGGAGACCGGGTTGTAGGCCGCGCCGCGCAGGGCCAGGCCTAGCTTGGTGAAGCGGAAGAAGGCCCAGACCGCGGTCAGCACCAGCAGGGTGACGGCGGTGGAGCCGAGTTCGTGACGCGACAGAATGCCGCCCAGGATCGGCGCGCCGGAGCCGAACGGAGTGGGGAAGGGCTGCAGCGTGTAGGTGAAGATCCAGCCGGCGATGTTGTTGAAGATCAGCAGCAGGCCGAGGAAGGCGCCGACCGATGCCAGCACCGGCGCTCGCGCCAATGGTTCGAGCACGGTGCGCTGCATGATCATGCCGGCGATGAAGGAAACCACCAGGGTGATGACGAAGGCGGCCCAGTAAGGCACGCCGGCCTGGATCAGGGTGAGGGCGATGTAGGTGGAGAACATCGCCATCTCGCCCTGGGCGAAGTTGATCTGGTGGGTGGCGAGGAAGATCATCACCAGGGCGAGCGAGATCGAAGCATAGATGCTGCCGGTGGCGATGCCGGAGACGATCTGGTTCAGGACGCCTTCCATCAGTTTGGTTCCTGGGGCACGAGAGGAAGAAAGAAAGTCTTCTTTTTGCGAACAAAAAGAAGCAAAAAAACTTTATTCATTTTCATCGTGCACGCCACCGGACATCCGAATGAATGAAAGTTTTTTGGTTCTTTTTTTCAAAAAAGAACGCTTTCTTGCTTCGGGACTTCATCGCTAATACCCGAGATAGGCGCGGCGCACCGACTCATCCTTGCGGATGTCGGCGGCGGGGCCGGACAGGACGATCTTGCCGGTCTCCATCAGATACGCCATGTCGGCGATCGACAGCGCCAGGGCGGCGTTCTGTTCGACCAGCAGGATCGAGGTGCGCTCGGAGGCGATGACCTGGCGCATGATCTCGAAGATCTCGCGCACGATCAGCGGGGCGAGGCCGAAGGAGGGCTCGTCAAGCAGCAGCAGGCGCGGCTTGATCATCAGCGCGCGGGCGATGGCGAGCATCTGCTGTTCGCCGCCCGACAAGGTGCCGGCCTGTTGGCGCGAGCGGTCCTTCAGCTTGGGGAAGTAGGTGAACATGCGCTCGATGTCGGGCTCGATCGAGTCGCGGCGGGTGTAGCCGCCGAGGCGGAGGTTTTCCTCGACCGTCAGTTCCATGAAGGTGCCGCGGCCATCCGGCACGTGGCCGACGCGCATGGCGGCGATTGCCTCGGTGGGCAGGTTGTTGATGCGCTTGCCCTCGAACAGCAGGTCGCCGGTGGAGCGCACCATGCCGCAGATGGCGCGCAGGGTTGTGGTCTTGCCGGCACCATTGGCGCCGAGCAGGGTGGTGACGCCGCCGGTGTTGACGATGAAATCCATGCCGTGCAGCACGCGGACCTGGCCATAGGCGGCGTGCAGGCCGCGCGCCTCCAGGATCGGCGCAGCGCCTCCCAGGGTGTCAGCCCCCGGAGTCCCAGAGACGGGGGTCTCAACCATGGTCGGCCTCCTCGCCTTCGCCCAGGTAGGCGCGGATGACTTCGGGATCGCGCTGGACCTGCTCGGGGGTGCCGTCGGCGATCTTGCGGCCGAATTCGAGGGCGACCACGCGGTCCGAGACGCGCATCACCAGGCTCATGTGATGCTCGACCAGCAGGATGCTCAGATTGAAGTGCTCGCGCAGGCGCTTGATCAGGTCGCCGAGCTCGTCGACCTCGCCATGGTTGAGGCCGGCGGCCGGCTCGTCGAGCAGCAACAGCTTGGGCTTGGCGATCATCGCGCGACCGAGCTCGACGCGCTTCTGCCAGCCGAACGGCAGGCCGCCAACCGGCAGGTCGGCCTGGGCGCGCAGTTCCAGCAGGTCGATCAGCTCATCGGCCCGCTCGGCGGCCTCGCGGGCATCGGCGCGGGCGCGGGGGAGCTGCAGGGCGTTGGACAGGAAGCCGGAGGTGCCGCGGTAGTGGTGGCCGACCATCATGTTCTGGCGCACGGTCATGGAGCGGAACAAGGCAACGTTCTGGAAGGTGCGGCCGATGCCCAGTTCGACCATGCGATGGCGCGGCAGGTCCTTGACCGATTTGCCATCGAAGCTGATGTCGCCAACGACGTAACGGTAGAATCCGCTGATGCAGTTGAACATCGTGGTCTTGCCGGAGCCGTTCGGGCCGATCAGGCCGCAGATCTCGCGGTGGCCGACATCGAAGCTGACACCGGCCAGGGCGACAATGCCGCCGAAACGCATCTCGACGCCGTCGACCCGCATCAGGGCGCCGGCCATCGGGGCACCCGCCATCGGGGCGCCTGGTGCCGCGGGATTTAACGCTTGCGCGGCGGCGCTCATGGCCGGACGCTCGCGCGATGCGCGGTCATGACTCTTGGATGCCGTCTCGTCACGGTTTCCCCCCGGAATTCTGGCTTCCCCGGAGCAGGCCGGTGGCGCCGAATCGTTCTGTACGCGATGCAAGCCTACTGGCGGCGAACGCTAAGGTGGAACTGCGGGAGCCACAAGCCCTGAATAATGCCGCCGAACGCGGCCAGCCGTGCTGACCGGCAGCGCCACGCTGGTCCGCTCGACGCTGTGGAACCTCGCCGGGCGGGTCTTGCCGCTGATCGTGGCGCTGGCGGCGACGCCGTTCCTGGTCGGCGCGCTGGGGCTGGCGCGCTGGGGCATCTTTGCGTTGGCGCTCAGCCTGGTTGGGCTGTTCGGCATGTTCGACCTGGGGATCGGCCGCGCGCTGACGCGGCTGGTAGCGGCGCGGATCGCCGGGGCGGCTGATCTTGGACCGGACCGGTCGGATGCCGCCGGGGCGGTGATGACCGGGCTGGTGCTGCTGGCAGGGTTGGGGGCGGTGGCCGGGCTGGCCGCCGCGGCTGGCGCATGGGGCTATGCCGATCTGCTTGAACTGCCGGCGGCGCTGCGCGACGAGGTGCGGTGGGCGCTGCTGGTGTTGGCCGCCGCCGCGCCGCTGGTGCTGGTGAACGCGGCATTGTGGGGGGTGCTGGCGGCGCATCAGCGTTTTGCCGGCGCCAACCTGGTCAATCTGCCGATCCTGGCGCTGTACTATCTCGGGCCGCTGGCGGCGTTGCAGGTTTGGGACAGCCTGATTGCCGCAACGCTGGTGCTGGTGGCGTGCCGGGCGGTGATGACATGGGCGTATTGGCGGCTTGGCGTGGCGGTGTTGCCGGACCTGCGGCGGGCGCGGCCGGATTGGTCCGTGGCCGGGGTTTTGCTGCGCCAGGGCGGCTGGCTGACCGTGTCGCATCTGTTGGGGCCGCTGGCGCAGCATCTCGATCGCTTCATCATTGCCGCGCGGATTTCGGCCGAGGCGGCGGCGCTGTACGCGACCCCGTTCGACCTGGTGATCCGCGTCGCGGTGCTGGGGCAGGCGGTGCTGGCCGGGGTGTTTCCGGCGCTGGCCAGTGCGTTGGCCATGGCGGCTGGGCCGGGTGCTGGGCCGGGTGCTGGGCCGGGGGCGGGGCACGCGCCCGAGGCGGCGGGGCGGCTGTTTCGCCATGCCGTGCTGGGTATTCTGGTCCTGGTGCTGCCGCCCTGCATCGGCTGTGTGTTGTTTGCCGATGTGCTGCTGGGATGGTGGCTGGGGCTGGAGTTTGCCGGTGCCGGTGCGGCGCCGATGCGCTGGCTGGCCGCGGGGGTGGTGGTGTTCGCGGTGGACGGGGTGGCGGCGGCGGTAATCGACGGGGCGGGGCGGGCGGGGCGCAATGCGGGGTTGGCGGTGGTGGAACTGGCGCTGTATCTGCCGGTGCTGCTGCTGGTGCTCGATGGGTGGGGGATTGGCGGGGCCGCCGTGGTCTGGAGCGGACGGGCGCTTGTCGTTGCGGTGGCGCGCGCGGCACTTGCGGTGGGTGTGCATCCGCCGCTGGCCGCCGCGTTGCGCGCCCTGGCCCCGGCGCTGGTGGCCAGCCTGGCCGGGCTTGCCGCGGCGTTGGCGCTGGCCGAGGCGGCGCCGATGCTGCGGCTGGCTGCGGCACCGATGCTGGTCCTGCCGGCGGTCATGCTCGGCTGGCGGCATGGGCTTGGCGCGGCGGAGCGGCGGGCACTGGCTGGGAGGGTGGTCCTGGCGCTGCGGCTGCGCTAAGCCGCTGGGATGGAACACATGCTCTGGCTACAGGTCGTGCTGCTTGGCGTGCTCGAGGGGCTGACCGAATTCATCCCGGTCTCGTCCACCGGGCATCTGATCCTGATGGCGGCGGTGCTCGGGTTCGAGGGGCCGCCGGGGCGGGTGTTCGAGATTGCGATCCAGCTTGGCGCCGTCCTGGCGGTGGTGGTGCTGTATTTCCAGCGGTTGTTCGCGGTGCTGGTGGGGTTGCCGCGCGATCCCGCGGCGCGGCATTTCGCCTTTGCGGTGCTGTTGGCGTTTCTGCCGGCGGCGCTGGTGGGCGTGGTGGCGCATGGCTTCATCAAGTCGGTGCTGTTCTCGCCCTGGGTGGTGGCGGTCAGCCTGATTGTCGGCGGGATCGCCATCCTGGTGATCGAGCGGGTGCGGCCGGTGGCGCGCATCCATGCGGTGGAACAGCTTCCGTTGGCGCGCGCTCTGGCGATCGGCGCGGTGCAATGCCTGGCGATGATCCCCGGGGTGTCGCGCTCGGGGGCGACGATCATGGGGGCGCTGCTGCTGGGGGTGGACCGGCGCACGGCGGCGGAGTTTTCGTTTTTCCTCGCCATTCCGACGATGCTCGGTGCCACGGTCTATGATCTCTACAAGAACCGGGCGGTGCTGACGCTGGATGGCGGGCTGGTGATCGGGCTGGGGTTCGTGGTCGCCTTCATCGTTGCCCTGCTGGTGGTGCGTGCGGTGGTCGGGTTCATCGCGCGGCATGGCTTTGCGCCGTTCGCGTGGTACCGGATTGCGCTGGGCAGCGTGGCGCTGGTGCTGCTGAGCTTCGCCTGAGCTTCATGCGCCTCGGAGCGCTTCCCTGGGGCCTGATGTCGGCGGCGGCCGGGGCGGTGGGGGTCACTGCGCTGGTGGTCTGGTATGGCGCGGCCGCCATTGGCGCCGAGGTTTTGCAGGCGGCGTGGGTGTTGGGCCCGATCCTGGCGATTCATGGCGTCACGCAGTGGCTTTCGGCGATTGCCTGGCGCTGGGCGACCGGGGGGGCGGATCTCGGTCTGCGGCATTGGTTCGCGATCCGGGTGATCCGCGAGTCGGTGAACGGGTTGCTGCCGGTGGCGCAGCTGGGCGGCAATCTGGTGGGCATCCGGCTGTTGATGCAGCGCGGCATTTCCGGCACGGCGGCGACCGCCGGGACGACGATCGACGTGACGCTGGAGGCGGTGAGCCAGCTGGTGTTCACCCTGGCGGGGATCGCGGTGCTGGCGGCGCTCAGCCACGAGGATGCCTGGGCGCCGTGGGTGCAGGCGAGCGTGGCGGTCATGGCGCTCGGGCTGGCCGGGTTCCTGGTGGCGCAGCACATGGCCGGGCTGCGCATCATCGAATGGTTTGCCGGGCCGCTGACACGAGTCTTTCCGCGCTTCTCGATGGACACGGTGCGGCGGCTGTTCGGCGCGTTGCAGGCGCGCCAGCGGCAACGCGGGATGCTGGCGCGGGCCTTGGGGCTGCATCTGCTGGCATGGGCCGTTGGCGTGGGCGAGACGTGGCTGGCGTTGAGCGCGATGGGGCGGCCGACCAGCCTGGCCGAGGCGCTGGTGATCGAGAGCCTGTCGGTGGCGGTGCGCAATGCGGCGTTCGCGGTGCCGGGCGGATTGGGGGTGCAGGAGGCCGGGTTCGTGCTGATCGGCGGGCTGTTCGGGGTGGCGCCGGACCAGGCGATCGCGGTGTCGATGCTCAAGCGGTTGCGCGAACTGGGATTTGGGATTCCCGGGCTGCTGGCGTGGCAGTGGCTGGAAGGGCGGCGGCATCTGCGGCGGCGGCGGTAGGTTCAGGCCAAGGCCGCCGACAGGTCGCGCACCAGCGCCGCGGCGATGGCGGGCCAGCGGTCGGCGGCGGGCGGCGGGGCGAGCATGGGTTCGGCGGCCAGGGTGGCGAGGGCTTCGGCCAGGGCGGCAGGGTCCGGCGGGATCAGCCGGGCCAGGGGGGCATCACCGAGTTGCTCGGCGATGCCGCCGACATTGGTCGCCACGACGAAACGTTGGGCGGCCAGGGCGGCCGCGGCCACGCCGCTCTGGCTGGCCTCGCGGTACGGCAGCACCAGGGCGTCCGACCAAGCGAGGATTTCGCCAACCTCGCCCTCGGGCACCCAGCGGTTCTCCACCGTCACGCCCGGCAGGGCGCGCAACTGGTCCAGCACCGGCGATTCCGGGCCGCTGCCGACGACGCGTAGTTCGAGGTCGTCGCGCGGGCCGAGCGCCGCCATCGCCTCGGCCAGCAGGTCGAGGCCTTTGTAAGGCAGCAGTCTGCCGAAGCAGAGCAGCCGCAGGCGGCCGCCATGGGCACGTGGCGGCGGCGGCATCGGGCCGAACGGCATCGGCGGAAGCTCGCTGAGGATCAGCTTCTTGCCGGGTGCCAACCCCTGGGCCTGGAGCCGGTCGCCGACATGGCGGGACAGCGCCACCACGGCATCGGCTCGTGCCGCCAGCCGGCGTTGGAGCACCATCTGCATCGCGTGGATGTCGCCGGGGTGCAGGTCGGCATCGTGCACCACGACGGCATAGGGCACCCGTGCCCGGCGCAGCGCGGCGGCCATCAGGATGTCCAACGGGGCCGGCATGGCGCAGATCGCCGCATCCGGGCGCAAGGCGGCGATCCGTTGGGCCAGCGCGCCGACCTGGAACGGCAGGCGCGGCAGGCGCAGCAGCAGGTCGGTCATGCCGCGATAGGTGTCGACCGGCAGGGCGCATCGGGGCGCCTCCGGAGCGATCATGATCTCGGATTGGCGTGATAGCGACAGCATCGTCTCGACATCAGGCACCTGCGCCAGGCCGGCCGCCAATTCGACGGCAAAGCGTGGCCCGGCGCCGCGCCTTCCCCATTGCCAGACCAGCAGCCTCATGCCGCCAATCCCGCGATTGCCGCCGCGAGCGATTCCGGGCCGAGCAAGGCGCGCGCATGCGCCTGTCCGCGTGCGCCGAGGGCCAGCCGGGCGGCGGGGTCGCCGGCGAGATGGCGCAGTGCCGCCGCCGCCGCCTGGATGTCAGGCTCGGCCCAGACGGCGCCCGGGGCCTCCAGCACGCCGCGCGGGTCGCGTGCCGGCACCAAGGTGAAGGGAACCAGGGCGGCGCTGTCGGCATCCATGAAATCCATGTTGCCGGACCAACCCGTGGCCACCACCGGCCGACCGAGCAGCATCGCCTCGGCCGGCACGAGTCCAAAACCCTCGCTGCGATGCAGGGACAGCACGATGTCGGCCGTGGCGGTCAGCGCGTGCGCCTCGTCCTGCGGCATTTCGCGGGTTTCCAGCCGGATGTTGGCCGCACCGGCGACGACGTTGCGCAGGAGGGCGAAGTCATCGGGAAAATGGCCGGGATGACCGACCTTGAGCACCAGGATGCGATCGGGCCGATCGCCGAACGCCGCCCGGAACGCCGCCACCGCAGCCAGCGGGTTTTTGCGCACGAAGCTGGAAGCCAAGTTGAACGACACCAGCACCACCACCGCGTCGTGCGGCAGGCCGAACGCTGCGCGATCCATCGCGGCCGGCATCGGCGGCACCACGGCAAGAGGATGCGACACGACGCGCAACGTCATGTCTGGCGGCAGCAACGGGCGCAGCGCCGTGGCGCAGAATTGGCTCGGCACCCATACCTCATGAACGAATGCCACGCCGCTGCGCCATGCCGGGGGCGCCACCGGCAATTCCCAGGCCCAATACCCCACCACGCGCCGCCCGCGCAGCAGCGCCCATGGCAGCATCGGCGGGTTGACATGCACGACCAGCGGCATGCCGGCCGGCGGCACCGCGCGACCGGGGGTATCGATGTCAAGCGCCATCGTGGTGAGCCCGGATCGCTCGGCCGCCGCCTGCATCAGGCGCACCCCTGCGCCGATGCCGGACGGGCGCGAGAACTCTCCCAGCAGTGCCAGCCCGGCGCCCGGGGCGGGCATTGGCCGGTCCGGCCGCGGCGCCAGACATTCAGTGACGTGACGCAGCACCGCACGTCGCGGCCCCGCCGGCAAGGCGCGCCAAGCCCTGTGCAGGGGCGAGATCGATTCACGTGTCATCCGGGTACAATCTGCCGCCGCATGCCTCGCCGGACAAGCCGGCGATCCGGCGCAGAGCAATAGGGTTAAGCACCGGCAGCCCCCGGAACCAGCCGCCAAGTAAATGGGATCAAAGGGCCCCCGGCCCTTTGCCGCCGGAGGCGTGCTTGTTCATCCTACAGCCCTGATCAGGCAGCCACCCCATTCAGATGGCAAGCACTCCGATGCCCCGCCGCCACCGTCTCAAGCGCCGGCGCCCGTTCGCGGCAGACCGGCATGGCGTGCGGGCAGCGCGGGTGGAAATGGCAGCCGCTGGGCGGGTTGATCGGCGAGGGGATTTCGCCCTTGATCGCGGTGAACTGGCGCTTGCGGGTGTCGATGCGCGGGACTTCGGCGAGCAGTGCTTGCGTGTAGGGGTGGTTCGGCCGGGCGAAGATTTCCTCGGCGGCGGCTTCCTCGACGATGCGGCCGAGATACATGATGGCGACGCGGTCGGAGAGGTGCTCGACCACGCCGAGATCGTGGCTGATGAACAGGTAGGTCAGGTCGAGCTGTTCGCGCAGGTCCATGAACAGGTTGAGGATCTGCGCCTGGATCGACACGTCCAGTGCCGCGACGGCTTCGTCGCAGACCAGGAATTCGGGCTGGACGGCGAGTGCCCTGGCGATGCCGATGCGCTGGCGCTGGCCGCCGGAGAACTGGTGCGGGTAGCGGCGCTTGTAGGCGGGGTCGAGGCCGGCGCGGCGGAATTGCGCGTCGACATAGGCGTCGAAGCCTTCGGGCCCGATCATCTTGTGGACCCGCGGCGCCTCGCCGACGATCTCGTCCACGCGCAGGCGCGGATTGAGACTGGCGTAAGGGTCCTGGAAGATCATCTGGACCTTCAGCTTGGCGCGCCTGGTTTCCTCGGAATCGAAGCTGCGGATGTCGCGGCCTTCGAACAGCACGGTGCCGTCCGACGGCGGCATGATGCCGGCGACCATGCGGCCGAGCGTGGATTTGCCGCAGCCGGATTCGCCGACCAGGCCGACGACTTCGCCGCGGTTGATGGTCAGGTCGACGCGATCGACGGCCTTGACCACGGGCTCCTCGACCTTCGAGCCCATGGCGCGGCGCGCGCTCTGAGTCAGCCTGGCGGCGATGTCGAGCGTCTTGCCGAAGCGCTTGGAGATGCCCTTGAGTTCGATGACTGGAACGGAGGCCGCCGTCACGGCGGGGGGCGTCACGCCACCATCTCCAGCTGCGGATGGAAGCAGCGCAGGGTGCGGCCCTCAATCGGAAAGCTATCCGGCGGATCGGCGGCGCAGGCGGCGTCGGCGCGCGGGCAGCGGCTGCGGAAGGCGCATCCGACCGGCAGGTTCAGCAGCGATGGCGTCATGCCGGGGATCTGGCGCAACCGGCTGCCGCGCGCGTTGCGGCTCGGCACGCTGCCGATCAGCCCGTGGGTGTAGGGGTGCAGCGGCCGGTCCAGCACCTCCTCCACCCGCCCGGTCTCGACGATGCGGCCGGCGTACATGACGGCAATGTCGTCGGCGAGGCCGGCGATCACGCTGAGGTCGTGGGTGATCCAGATCAGCGCGGTGCCGACCTCGCGCGCCAGGCGCTGCACCTCGGCCAGGATCTGGGCCTGGATGGTGACGTCCAGCGCCGTGGTTGGCTCGTCGGCGATGATCAGGTCGGGCCGGTGCAGCAGGGCGATGGCGATCGCCACGCGCTGGCGCATGCCGCCGGAGAACTGGTGCGGGTAGGAGGTCAGGCGCTCCTCCGGGCTGGGGATGCCCACCATGCCCAGCGCATCGCGCGAGCGCTGGCGCGCCACTTCGCGCGAGACGTTGTCGTGCGCCATCACCGTTTCGATCATCTGCGTGTCGATGCGCAAAACCGGGTTCAGCGTCATCATCGGGTCCTGGAAGATCATCGCGATGCGGTTGCCGCGCAGGTCGCGCAACGCCCGCTCGTCCAGCTTTGTCAGGTCACGGCCCTGGAACAGGATTTTTCCCGTGGTGATCCGCCCCGGCGGATCGACCAGCCCGATCAACGAAAACCCGGTGACCGACTTGCCCGATCCGGATTCGCCCACAAGCCCCAGCACGCGCCCGCGCGCCACGCTGAAGGAAATGTCGTCCACCGCCTTCACCACCCCCGCACGGGTGAAGAAATGCGTGCTCAGCCCTTGCACATCGAGAGTCAGATCGCTCATGGCCTCAGCGCTTCAGACGGGGGTTGAGCACATCGCGCAACTGATCGCCGACCAGGTTGATCGCCATGATCGTCACCAGCAGCGCGATGCCGGGATAGAAGCTGATCCAGTATTTGCCCGAGAGCATGTACTGGTAGCCGTTAGCGATCAGCAGCCCGAGCGATGGCTCGGTGATCGGCACACCCAGGCCGAGGAAGCTCAACGTCGCCTCCAGCGTGATGGCGCGCGCCACCAGGATGGTGCCGATGACGATGATCGGCGGCATGCAGTTCGGCAGCATGTGGCGGAAGATCAGCCGCCATTTCGGCAAGGCGAGACAACGCGCCGCCTCCATGTATTCGCGCCGCGCCTCCACCAATGCGGCCGAGCGCGCGGTGCGGGCAAAGCGTGCCCATTCCACAATCACCAGCGCCAGCATCACATTCATCACCCCCTTGCCCAGGAAGGCCAGGATCATCAGCGCCACCAGGATGGCCGGGAACGACAACTGCAAGTCCACCAGCCGCATGATCCCGCCATCCACCCGACCGCCGGCAAACGCCGCGGTCAGTCCGAGTGCGGTGCCGATGACGCAGGCGATCAGCGCCGAGCCCACGCCAACGCCCAGCGAAATGCGCAGCCCGTACATGATGCCGGACAGCATGTCGCGGCCCTGGTCATCGGTGCCGAGCCAGAAGGTCCAGCCCTCCGGCGATTTCGCGCCCGGCGCCAGCCGCCCGTCCATGATGTCCAGCTGCGCCAGGTCGTACGGGTTCTGCGGCGACAGCCACGGCGCGAACAGCGCGACCGCCACGATCAGCACCACCGCGATCAGGCTGACCACCGCCACCGGGCTTTCGGCATACTCGGACACGAAGCGCGCAAACGGCGTCTCCTGCCGCGGCGCCACCGCCTCCGGCGCGTCGGGAAGTGCTGACTCGCTCATTCCTTGGTCTCCAGCCGCACCCGCGGATCCAGCACCGTGTACAACAGGTCGACGATCAGATTGATCACGATGAACAGCAGCACGATCATCATCAGATAGGCAACGATCACCGGCCGGTCGAGCACGTTGATGCTGTCGATGATCAGCTTGCCCATGCCCGGCCAGGCGAACACGCTCTCGGTCACCACCGCAAAAGCGATCAGCCCGCCGATCTCCAGCCCGACCACGGTCACGATCGGGATCATGATGTTCTTCAGCACGTGCACGAACACCACCCGGGACGGCGAGATGCCCTTGGCCCGCGCGAACTTCACATAGTCCATCGGCAGGTTTTCGCGCACCCCCGCCCGCGTCAGCCGCAGCACCAGCGCGATATTGCCCAACGCCAGGTTGGTTGCCGGCATCACCATATGCGCCAGCCCGTTGGCGGTCAGGAACGACCATTGCACGCCGAACAGCTCCGCCGTCTGGCCCCGCCCGGTACTCGGCAGCCAGCCGAGCTGCACCGCGAACACCATGATCAGCATCAGCCCCACCCAGAAGCTGGGCAGCGAGAAACCCAGGATCGAGACGCCCATGATGGTCCGTCCGGCCAACGAGCTGGGCTTTAGCCCTGCATAGAGCCCTAGCGGGATTCCGATCACCACGCTCATCAACACCGCCGTCAGCGCCAGTTCCAGCGTGGCCGGCATCCGTTGGGCGATCAGCTTCAGCGCCGGCTCGTTGAACACGAAGCTGCGGCCGAGATCGCCCTGCACCGCGCCGAGCAGGAACTTCCAGTACTGCTCCCACAGCGGCTTATCCAGGCCGAGGGCGGCCACCGCGCGCGCCCGCTCCGCCTGGTCGGCCTCGGGCGAGATCAGGATCTCGATCGGGTCGCCGATCACGTTCACGCCGATGAACACGATCACCGTCATGGCCAGCATCACGAACACCGCCTGGATCAGGCGCCGCAGCATCCACGTGGTCATTCCTGATCCTGTCGCGTCATCGAGCCATCGTCCCCGTTCTCACCGCGCCTATGGTGCCACCGTGACGTCCTCAGCGTAGGTCGCTTCGTCCGCCCGTGCCACATAGCGCAGGTTGGGCTTCATGCCCCAGATGTTCTTTTGCTGATACAGCGTGATCAGCGCCACATCGTCCAGCGCCTGGCGCGTCGCTGCGATCAATGCCTGCTCCCGCGCCGCATCATCGGTGATAGATGTCGCTCGCGCGATCACCTCGTCCAATGCCGGGTTGGAATAGCGCGAGCGGTTGGCGGAGCCGGTGCCCTTCTGCGCATCAAACGTCGCTACCAAGGCGCGCAACGGATTCGACGCCTCGCCGCTGGTAATGCCCCAGGCGGCGAAGAAGGCGGAAAACTCCTGCTTGCTCGCCCGCCCGATGAAGTTCGGCCAGGTCAGCGCATCGACCTTGGTCTGGATGCCCGCCCGACTCCACATCTGGCCGATCGCCTGGATCACCTTCTCGTCGTTGACATAGCGGTCGTTCGGCCCGTGCAGGGTCATGCGAAAGCCGTTGGGATAGCCCGCCTCCGCCAGCAGCTTCCTGGCCGCCGCGATGTCCTGCTTCGGCGCATCGAGGTCGGGCACATAGGTCAGGTTGCCAGGTGCCAGGAACTGCCCGGTCGGCACCGCCGCACCCTCCATCACCCGGTCCACGATCGCCTGGCGGTTGATCGCCAGCGACAGCGCCCGGCGCACCCGGACATCCTGGAACGGATTGGTCGTCAAAACCTCGCCGTTCGGCCCCGTCACGAAGGGCTGACCGTCCTTGCGCGACAGATCCAACATCAGGTAGGCCACCCGAAGCGACACCGCCTCGGCCATCGCCACCCGCTTGTCGCTGCGCAGAGTGGCCAGATCCTGGGTCGGCACCGCCTCGATCAGATCAACGTCGCCGGCCAACAAGGCCGAGGTGCGCGCGGAATCATTGGGGATCATGCGATAGATCACCCGTTCCCAATGCGGCTTCTTGCCCCAGAACGCGTCATTGCGCGCCAGCTCGGCCCGATCGCTCGACCGGAACGCGGTAATACGAAACGCCCCGGTGCCGCGAGCGTGCTTCAGCCCGTTGAAATCCTCCGTCGCCGGCTCCGGCCCGAGCCCGCGCGGCAGCATATAGACCTGGGTTAGGTCGATCGGCAGCAACGGCGTCGACACCCGTGTCTTCATCCGCACCGTCAACGGGTCCACCACCTCAACAGCGGTGACCGAGCGCGTGTAAAGCAGAAAACTACCCGGCGAATTCTTCACCGTCGGCACCCGCGCGATCGTATACGCCACATCCTCGGCGCCGAAATCCGCGCCGTCATGGAATGTCACGCCGGGCCGCAGCTTGAACTCCCAGGTCGTCTCGTCCACCGCGCGCCAGGACAGCGCCAACCCGGGCCCCGGCCGCGCCTGGGCATCCGCCTCCACCAGGCGGCCAAAGATGTGATGCGCCAGCCCGTTATTCGGCCCAAGATTATGGTAGTGCGGATCAACGCTGGTCGGCGATGCCGCCACCGCCAGGGTCAGCGTCTGCGCTCCGGAAGCTGCCGGCAATCCGCCAACCCCAGCCACTATCCAGGCCGCGGCCATCCAGCGCGTTGCACCCATATCGATCTCTCCATTGCCCAGTGCCCCTGCGAGCACCGCCGCGAAGCCCCGCGCGCAGTCTGGTCCAGAACGCCTGCCGTAGCACTTGGACCCTCGATAGCACGATCTCGCGAACCGAATCACCCCTGCCGATCCACGGATATCGCTGATAAGGTCGCCCGCGACACCACTTGAGGAACGAGTCATGCCCCATCTTGTCCGGCTCACCCTCCCGACGCTCCTGGCCCTCTCCGCCGCAACCCTGCCGGCGCAGGCCCAGCACCTGACCGCCGCCATGGCCGCGCCGATCACCACGATCGACCCGCACTTCTACAACGCCGCCCCCAACAACGGCCTCGCCCTGCATGTCTTCGAACGCCTGGTAGAGCGCACCTCAACCGCCCAGCTCACCCCCGGCCTGGCCACCAGCTGGAAGCCGCTCAGCGAAACACTCTGGGAGTTCAAGCTCCGGCCCGGCGCCACCTGGCATGACGGCGAAGCCGTGACCGCCGACGACGTCGTCTTCACCGTCGCCCGCGTGCCGAACGTGCCCAACAGCCCCGGTGGCTACGCCGGCATGCTGCGCACCGTCGCCAAGATCGAGGTGATCGACCCCACCACCCTGCATATCCACACGCAGCGCCCCGCCCCCAACCTGCCGCTCGACCTGGCCAACATCGCCATCGTCTCCCGCAAACACGGCGCCACCGCCGCCACCGAGGACTACAATTCCGGCCGCGCCGCCATCGGCTCCGGCCCCTATCGCATGCAACGCTTCATCAACGGCGACCGCACCGAACTCACCCGCTACGACGGCTGGAAGGGCGAAAAGCCGGAATGGGAGCGCGTCACCTTCCGCTTCCTCCCCAACCCCGGCGCCCGCGTCGCCGCCCTGCTCGCCGGCGACGTCGACCTGATCGATGTCCCCCCCGCCGCCGATATCCCGCGCCTCAAATCCGACCCGAAGCTCGCCGTCGCCTCGATCTAGGGCCTGCGCACCATCTTCATCGGCATGGCCCGCGGCCGCGCCACCCCGGAACCCTTCGTCACCGACAACGCCGGCAAACCCTTCGACAAAAGCCCGTTCGAAGACGTCCGCGTCCGCCGCGCCCTCTCGCTCGCCATCAACCGCCCGGCCATCGCCGAACGCGTCATGTCCGGCACCGCGGACGCCACCGGCCAATGGCTCCCCCCCGGCACCTACTCCTTCGCCCCCACCGTCAATCCGCCGCCCTACGCGCCGGACGAAGCCCGCAAACTCCTGGCCGAAGCCGGCTTCCCCCAGGGCTTCAAGCTCACCCTGCACACCCCCAACGACCGCTACCCCAATGACAGCCAAACCGCCCAGGCCGTCGCCCAGATGTGGACCCGTATCGGCGTGCAAACCGCGATCGAAGCGCTGCCCTGGAACACCTATTCGGTGCGAAACTCGAAACAGGAATTCTCGGTCGCCCTCGGCGGCTGGGGCAGCAATACCGCCGAGGCCGGCTACATGCTGATCAACGTCATCGGCACCTACACGCCTTCCGCCGGCCGCGGCGCCGCCAACGCCCGGCGCTACTCCAACCCCGCGCTGGACAGCCTGACGGACCGCGCCCTGTCGACCTTCGATCCCGACCAACGCGAAAAACAACTGATCCAGGCCGTCGAAATGGCCACCAACGACGTCGCCATCATCCCGCTGCACCAGCTGGTCAACTTCTGGGCGTCGAAGAAATCGATCGCCTATACGCCGCGCATGGACGAACGTACGGTGGCGATGAATGCCAAGTCAGTTAAGTAAGGTAGTCTTCTTTTTGTGAACAAAAAGAAGCAAAAAAACTTTATCCATTAGAACGCTTCCCTCGGGGCGAGGCCCGACCCGCAGGATAGTTCCACGTCGCCTGCTCCATCGCCAAGCCGCGATCAAATGGACAAAGTTTTTTTGCTTCTTTTTGTTCACAAAAAGAAGACTTCTTGCCCTACGTTCGGATCAGCTTGATCCGCTTCCCATCCACCCCCAACGCCACCCCCCCGGTCTTCAGCGCCAGGGCATCCGCGCCAAACACATCCCGCCGCCAGCCGGCCAAAGCGGGAATGGCCGGCTCGTCCTCGCTGGCCAGGCGCTCGATGTCGTCGCTGTTGGCCACCAGCTTGGGCGCCACGTGGTGCTGTTCGCATTTGGCCGCCAACAGGACTTTCAGCAGCGAGACCAGGGCGGGCGAGGCTTTCGGCCCGTCGCGCTGATTGGGCGCTTCCGGCAGCGCGCTGTCCGGCAGGGCGCGGGCTTCGGCGATGGCGGCCAGCAGGCCGGCGCCCATCCGGCCTTCGGCGAAACCGCGCGTGACCCCGCGCATGCGCGACAGGGCGTCGACGCTGTCGGGCGCGCTGGCGGCGATTTCCAACAGCGCCTCGTCCTTCAGCATCCGGCCGCGCGGGATGTTGGATTTCTGCGCCTCACGCTCGCGCCAGGCGGCGATGGCGCGCAGGGCGGCGAGCATCCGCCGGTTGGAGGTGCGCGGCCGCAGCCGTTCCCACATCAGCTCGGGATCAGGCTGATAGGTCGCGGGATCGGCCAGCACGGCCATCTCCTCGCCGACCCAGTCCACCCGTCCGTCTTTCTCCAGCCGCGCCAGCAGCTTTTCGTAGACCCGGCGCAGGTGGGTCACATCGGCGGCGGCATAGTTGATCTGCGCGGGTGAGAGCGGGCGGGCGGCCCAGTCGCTGAACCGGTGCGCCTTGTCGATATGCCCGCCAGTGGTCGCGGCGACCAGGCTGTCGTAGCCGACCTGATCGCCGAAGCCGGCGACCATCGCGGCGACCTGGGTGTCGAACATCGGCCGCGGCACGTCGCCGAAGCGCAGGACAAAGATCTCGATGTCCTGGCGGGCGGCGTGGAACACCTTCATCACCGCCTGGTCGGCCAGCAGCGCGCCCAGCGGGGCCAGGTCAATGCCGGGGGCCAGGGTATCGACCACCGCCACTTCGGCATCGCCGGCAAGCTGGACCACGCAGAGCTCGGGCCAGTAGGTCCGCTCGCGCATGAACTCGGTGTCCACGGTCACCACCGCCTCGCGGCGCAACCGCGTGCACAGCGCGTCGAGGGCTTCGGTGGTGGTGATCAGGTCGGGCGCCGGGAATTCCGGCCCATCGGAACGCGACTGGGGGGATCGTGACATGGATGCTGTCATACACGCAGGCTGGCGCGGCCGGAAGCCATGCGGCAGAAGGGGGGTGCCTGCCTTGTCGCACGGAGGCGCCGATCATGCTGTCTGTCTTCCCCGCCTTGCCCGAACCGCCGACGGGCTCGCCCGCGCCGCACGGCGTGGGCCACGTGCATGAGGGCGCGTTGTGGATCGACATGTTCGACCCCGACGAGACCGCCCGGCAGCTTGTCGAGGCGGTCACCGGGCTGCATGTGCCGACCCGCGATGAGTTGAGCGAGATCGAGTCGTCCAGCCGCCTGTCGCGTGTCGGCGATGTGCTCTATCTGTCGATGCCCGGCCTGGTGCGCGCGGAAGGCGGCGAGGCACGGACCTCGCCGGTTGGCTTCGTGCTGGCGCCCGACCGGCTGTTGACGGTCCGCTTCTCCTCCATGCCGGCGTTTGAGACCTATGCCGCGCGTTGCCGCCTCGGGGCCAATGCCGACCGCACCAGCATCTCGCTGCTGCTTGGCCTGTGTGAGACCTTGATCGACCGCACCGCCGACCTGCTGGAACGCGAGGGCGAGGAGTTGGACGCCGTTTCCCGTCGCATCTTCCGCCCGGCCGACGGCCGCCGCATCCGGCCGCGGCGGACCGAGACCGAGTTGCGGGCGCTGCTGCGCAATGTCGGGCGGGTCGGCGACCTGGTGTCCAAGATCCGCGACACCTTGCTCGGGCTGGGCCGGATCATCCCGTTCGTGCTGGCCAACACCCCGTGGATCACGCCGGACCAGAAGACCCGGTTCAAGACGCTGCGCACCGACATCTCCTCGCTGACCGACTATGACGGTCACCTGGCGGGCAAGGTGCAGTTCCTCCTGGAGGCGACGCTGGGCTTCATCGGCATCGAGCAGAACAATATCATTCGGGTGCTGACCGTGGTCAGCGTGGTCGGTGTTCCGCCGACCTTCTTCGCCAGCATGTGGGGCATGAACTACAAGGGGATGCCGGAGCTGGACTGGGCGTTCGGCTACCCCATGGCGCTGCTGGTGATCGTGCTGTCGGCGGTGCTGCCGCTGGTGTGGTTCAGGGTTCGTGGCTGGCTGTAGGTCTTGACTCGATCCGGGGGGGCGGCTTGTTTGCGCCGGCTTTCCAGATGGGAATTTCGATCATGCACGCTTATCGCACGCATACCTGTGGCGCGCTCCGCGCTACCGATGCTGGCCAACAGGCCCGGCTGTCCGGCTGGGTGCACTCCAAGCGCGACCATGGCGGGCTGTTGTTCGTCGATCTGCGCGACCATTACGGGCTGACGCAGATCGTCTTCGCCGCCGGCAGCGCGCCGTTCGAGACAATCGACAAGCTGCGGCCGGAGAGCGTGGTCACCGTCACCGGGGCGGTGGTGCTGCGCGAGGGCGCCACCATCAACCCGCGGCTGCCGACCGGGGAGATCGAGCTGCGGGCGGAGACGCTGGTCGTGCAATCCGCCGCCGAGGTGTTGCCGATCCAGGTGGCCGGCGAGGAGAAGTATCCCGATGAGCTGCGGCTGAAGTACCGCTTCATCGACCTGCGGCGCGAGAAGATGCATCGCAACATCATGCTGCGGGCGGGGGTGATCGCCTCGATCCGGGCCCGGATGATCGAGAGCGGGTTCACCGAGTTCCAGACGCCGATCCTGACCGCCAGCTCGCCCGAGGGGGCGCGCGACTTCCTGGTTCCCGCGCGCAACCATCCCGGAAAGTTCTATGCCCTGCCGCAGGCGCCGCAGCAGTTCAAGCAACTGGCCATGGTCGCCGGGTTTGACCGGTATTTTCAGATCGCACCCTGCTTTCGTGACGAGGCGAGCCGGGCCGATCGTTCGCCGGGCGAGTTCTACCAGCTCGATTTCGAGATGAGCTACGTCACGCAAGAGGACGTGTTCAACACCATCGAGCCCGTTATCGCCGGGGTGTTCGAGGAGTTCGCTGCCGGGCGCGCGGTCACCAAGCCGCCGTTCGTGCGCATCCCTTATGATACCTCAATGCTCAAATACGGCTCCGACAAGCCCGACCTGCGCAACCCGATCGAGATCGCCGATGTCACCGAGCAGTTTGCCGGCTCCGGCTTCGGGCTGTTCGCCAAGATCGCGGCCGCGGGTGGGATCGTGCGGGCGATTCCGGCGCCGGGGGCCGGGGCCAACCCGCGCAGCTTCTTCGACAAGCTGAACGAATGGGCGCGCGGCGAGGGGCAAGGCGGGCTTGGGTATATCACCTTCGATGCGGAGGGTCCGAAGGGGCCGATCGCGCGCAACCTGGAAGCCGAGCGGGCCGAAGCGATCCGGGTGGCGTGCGGGTTGAAGGCCGGGGACGCGGTGTTCTTTGCCGCCGGAAAGCGGGACGAGGCGCCGAAGTTCTCGGGGATCGTGCGGACCAAGCTGGGGCACGAACTCGGGCTGATCGCGCAGGGCGATTTCCGCTTCTGCTGGATTACCGATTTTCCGATGTACGAGCTGAACGAGGAAACCGGCAAGATCGACTTCAGCCATAACCCGTTTAGCATGCCGCAGGGCGAGATGGACGCGCTGGAAAACCAGGATCCCCTCACCATCAAGGCGTATCAGTACGACATCGTCTGCAACGGCATCGAGCTGTCGTCCGGGGCGATCCGCAACCATCGGCCGGATATCATGGTCAAAGCCTTCGAAATCGCCGGCTATACGCGCGACGACGTCGAAAGCCGCTTTGGCGGGATGCTCAATGCCTTTCGCTATGGGGCACCGCCACATGGCGGGTCGGCGCCAGGGATCGACCGGATTGTCATGCTGCTGGCCGATGAACCGAATATCCGCGAAGTCATCCTGTTCCCGCTGAACCAACAAGGCGAAGACCTGATGATGGGGGCGCCAGCCGAAGTGCCGGCGGCGCGGTTGAAGGAATTGTCGCTGGCGCTGGCTTTGCCGCCGCGGGTTCGGAAGGAGTAAGGCTGGGCTCTGCCCAGACCCGCCAGGGGCCAAGCCCCTGGACCTTATTCATTAGAAAGGTTGATTTGGCTTACTTTATTGTTTTTGTAGCGGAATAAATTGGACATGGCTTCGCCACCCCTTTTTGGGGGGGTTCCAGGCTGATGCGGCCGCCGATATGGCGGCGCGCGCGCCAAGTGGCGGCGCGGGACCGCTCGGCCGCCGATTGCGAAGGCGATGCCAGGTGTGGGGATGGCCCGAACGAACGAGCGGGCGGGGTTGCGCGGGCGGCGCTGATGGGCGGGCGAGGGCTGCGTTGCGGCGGAGATGGACGGCTTGGCCCGATGCGATGTTGTTTGCCGGGGGCCGGGCGCGCGCGGGCTTTGGCTGCGTGGCGCGGTGCTGGCGGGACGGGTCGGCAACGGGGCGAGTTGGCCGGCTTGCCAGAGGGTGAGGACGTGTTCGAGGCGTGCGAAGATGCGGGCCAGGCAGGCGATGATGAGGGCGTGCACGCGGTCGGGCATCCAACGGGGCGCCGCCGCCGCCGTCAGGGTGGTGCGCAGGCTGGAGAGCTGGTCGCTCAGGGGGGCGGCGGGTAACTCCATGGGCGCATATTAACTAACTGATCTTCGGAGTTCAAGAGAAATTTTCCTGATTTCGAAGAATTTTTCCTGAATCCCGCTGCACTGAAGCTGACGCACGGGCGCGCCTATGGATAGAGCTTATGAGACCTGTGCGCGGGCGACCGATTCGCCTCGTACTCGCACGTTCTGCGCCTCGGCCGCCTCAGGTAGATGCCTGAATTGCGACGGTATCTTTAACCCCACCGTGCTGTGAGCGGGGGTTGCAGACGGTGGGCCGAGTGGTGGCG
>CAMBRC010000055.1 GCA_945869965.1 Asaia bogorensis | reverse complement strand
GACCCCCTTTGCCGAAGGCGCTTAAGGGTCGAGGTCCAGGGTCTCGGACCCTGGTGGGGTCGAGGGGCGAAGCCCCCGCCTTTCTTCCTTCGCTTCAAGCACTTAGACGTCCGGCCCGCCGGGCGTTTGCGTGGCGCTGCGGGGCGCGGCATGTTGCGCCCGCGTTGCCGGACCGGCCCCGTGATCGGAGCACACTGCCATGAGCAGCTATCGTCCTTACCAGCACATTGAGCGCCGCAAGTCGCGGCAGGTCATGGTTGGCCGCGTGCCGGTGGGCGGGGGCGCGCCGATCACGGTGCAGACGATGACCAACACGCTGACCACCGACGTTGCGGCCACGGTGGCGCAGATCAAGCGGGCCGAGGCGGCGGGGGTGGACATCGTGCGCGTGTCGTGTCCGGACCAGGAGAGCGCGTTGGCGCTGAAGGACATCATCCGCCAGGTTGACGTGCCGGTGGTGGCCGACATTCACTTTCACTACAAGCGGGCGATCGAGGCGGCGCAGAGCGGGGCCGCGTGCCTGCGGATCAATCCCGGCAATATCGGCAGCCCCGAGCGGGTGCGCGAGGTGATCAAGGCGGCGCGCGACCACAATGTGTCGATGCGGATCGGGGTCAATGCGGGTTCGCTGGAGCGGCATTTGCTGGAGAAATACGGCGAGCCGAACCCCGAGGCGCTGGTCGAGTCGGCGCTGGAGCACGCCAAAATCCTGCAGGACAACGATTTTCACGAATTCAAGATCAGCGTGAAGGCGTCCGACGTGTTCATGGCGGTGGCGGCGTACCAGCAGCTCGCCGAGGTGTGCGACCACCCGCTGCACATCGGCATCACCGAGGCCGGCGGCAAGCGGACCGGGACGGTGAAGAGCGCGATCGGCCTGGGCAACCTGCTCTGGGCAGGCATCGGCGACACGCTGCGCGTCTCCCTCTCCGCCGAGCCGGAGGAGGAGGTGCATGTCGGCTGGGAGATGCTGAAATCCCTGGGCATCCGCCACCGCGGGGTCAAGATCATCTCCTGCCCGTCCTGTGCCCGCCAAGGCTTCAACGTGATCGAGACGGTGGCGATGCTGGAAGAGCGGCTGGCCTATATCGAAACGCCGATTTCGCTGTCGATCATCGGCTGCGTGGTCAACGGGCCGGGCGAGGCACTGATGACCGATATCGGGGTGACCGGCGGCGGCAACCACCGGCACATGGTCTATAACGCCGGCAAGACCGATCATACCGTGGATGGCCAGTCGATGGTCGAGCACATCATCGAGCTGGTCGAGGCGAAGGCGAAAATCATCCAGGCCGAGATCGATGCCCAGAAGGCCGCTGCGAAGCAGGCAGCCGAGTAGAAGGAAGAATCTTCTTTTTCTGAAGAAAAAGAAGCAAAAAGACTTTATCCATTCGCTTAGTGGATGAAAGTTTTTTGGTTCTTTTTTTCAAAAAAGAACTTCTTTCTTCCAAACCAAGGACACCACCCAGCGTGAACGAAACTCCCGCCCGCACCAAGGTCCAGCCGGTTCGCGGCACCCATGACCTGATCGGCGAGGCCGCGCGGCGGCACTTCCATGTGATCGAGACCGCCCGTCGGGTGGCCGCCACGTATGGCTTCGACGAATGGTCGACGCCGATCTTCGAGGAGACGGCGGTGTTCGCCCGCGGGCTGGGCGACACGTCGGATGTCGTGATGAAAGAGATGTATTCCTTCACCGACCGTGGCGGTGAGTCGCTGACGCTGCGGCCGGAGGCGACGGCGGGGGTTTGCCGGGCGCTGGTGACCAACGGGCTGACGCAGTCGTTGCCGCAGAAGGTGTTCTATACCGGGCCGATGTTCCGCTACGAACGGCCGCAGAAGGGGCGCTACCGGCAGTTCCACCAGATCGACGTCGAGGTGCTGGGCAGTGCCGAGCCGCTGGCCGATGCCGAGGTGATTTCGTGCGGCTGGGCCATTCTGCAGGCGCTCGGCGTGGCCAAGGACGTGGTGCTGGAGCTGAACACGCTGGGCGACCGGGATAGCCGGATGGCTTATCGCGCGGCGCTGCTCGAGTACTTCTCCGAGCACCGCGAGAAGCTGAGCGAGGACAGCCGCAACCGGCTGGAGCGCAATCCGCTGCGGGTGGTGGACAGCAAGGACCCGGGCGACAAGGCCATCGTGGCCGGGGCGCCGACCATCCATCCCTATCTCAACGAACACTCGGCCGCGTTCTACGGCAAGCTGCGCGAACACCTGGCCCGCATCGGCGTCCCCGTGGTCGAAAACCCCCGCATCGTCCGCGGCCTGGACTACTACAGCCACACCGCCTTCGAGTTCGTCACCTCACAGCTCGGCGCCCAGGGCACGGTGCTCGGCGGCGGGCGCTATGACGGGCTGGTCGAGGAGATGGGCGGGCCGCATACGCCGTGTGTCGGCTGGGCGGCGGGGGTGGAGCGGTTGTCGATGCTACTGGCGCAGCCGCCGGCCGCCCCGACGGGCATTGCCGTCATCCCCGCTGGCGAGGGCCAGGAAGGGGCGGCACTGGATATCGTGCAGACGCTGCGCAACGCCGGCATCCGGGCTGAGATGGCCTATCGCGGCAATCTCAAGCGCCGCATGGAGCGGGCCAACAAGACCGGCGCGCACACGGCGGTGATCGTCGGCGAGGCCGAGATTGCCCGCGGCGTGGCGCAAGTGAAGAACCTTGGGACCGGCGAACAGACCGAAATACCGCTTACCGAGCTTGCGGCGAAGCTAGGTTAGGAAGTAAGGCCAGGGGCTTTGCCCCTGGACCCCACCAAAGGCGTCGCCTTTGGAAACCATCACTTCAGTATTGGGGGTCTGGGGCCTCAGGCCCCAGCGGGTCGAGGGCAGAGCCCTCGCCTTGCCTTCCTTGGATCAAGATCATGTCCCTCGCCCTCAAGCTCGACCGCATCGTCGCCCGCGCCGATGAACTGCGCGCCCTGCTCAACGAGGGCATCAGCGGCGACGCCTTCACCAAGGCGTCCAAGGAGTTGTCGGAGATCGAGCCGGTCGTGGCCCGCGTCGACGATTTGCGGGCGGCCGAGCAGGCGCGCGCGGAGGCGCAGGCGATGCTGGACGACGCCGATATGCGCGAGTTGGCCGAGGCCGAGCTGTTTGAGCTGAAGGAGCGCATCCCCGCCCTGGAGCACGAGATTCGCATTTCGCTGTTGCCGCGCGACGAGGCGGATGACCGTTCGGCGATCCTCGAAATCCGCCCGGCTGCCGGCGGCGACGAGGCCGGGCTGTTCGCCGCCGAGCTGTTCGCGATGTATCAGAAATACGCGGCGGCGCGCGGCTGGCGCTTCGAGGTGATGGACTTCGACGACAGCGGCCTGGGCGGCATCAAGTCCGCCACCGCCGAGATCACCGGCAAGTCGGTGTTCGCCCGCCTCAAATACGAATCCGGCGTGCACCGGGTGCAGCGGGTGCCGGCCACCGAAAGCCAGGGCCGCATCCATACCTCGACCGTAACCGTCGCGGTGCTGCCAGAGGCCGAGGAGGTCGATGTCCAGATCAACGACGAGGACCTGCGCATCGACGTCTATCGGGCGTCCGGCGCCGGCGGGCAGCACGTCAACAAGACCGAGAGTGCGGTGCGCATCACCCATCTGCCGACCGGCACCGTCGTGGCGATGCAGGAGGAGAAGAGCCAGCACAAGAACAAGGCCAAGGCGATGAAGATCCTGCGCGCCCGCATTTACGAGGCCCAGCGGCTCAGCCTGCATGCCGCGCGCTCGGCCGATCGCAAGAACCAGGTCGGCACCGGCGATCGCAGCGAGCGCATCCGCACCTACAACTTCCCGCAGGGCCGGGTCAGCGATCACCGCATCGAAATGACGCTCTACAAGATCGACCGGGTGATGCAGGGCGACCTGGACCAGTTCATCGACGCGCTAACCGCCGAGGACCAGGCGGCGCGGCTGGCGGCGGAGGAGTAGCGCTACCGCCCCAGCAGCTCCTCGTCGCGGAAGCTGAAGAACGCGCCGTTGCCAACGATGATGTGGTCATGCAGCACGATGCCCATCGTGGCGGCGGCGTGCCGGATCTCATTGGTCATCTCGATGTCGTCGCGCGACCGCTTGGGGTCACGAGACGGGTGGTTGTGCACCAGGATCAGCGCCGTCGCATGCAGTTCCAGCGCCCGCTTGACCACTTCGCGCGGATAGACCGGGGTGTGGTTGACGGTCCCCCTGGCCTGCGCCTCGTCGGCAAGCAGGCGGTTCCTGGTGTCCAGGAACAGCACCCGGAACTGCTCGATCCGTTCGCGCGCCAGCACCAGGTTGAGGTAGTCGAGCAGCTGATCCCAGGTGCCGAGCACCGGCCGGTTCAGCAGCTCGGCCCGAGCGGAGCGGATGGCGGCGGCCTGCACCAGCTTGATGGCGGTGACCGCATGCGGCCCGACGCCGCGCAACCGCCCAAGCTCCTCCGCGGGGGCTGCGATGACATTGGCAAAGCTGCCGTAGCGGTTGATCAGCGCCTTGGCCAGCGGCTTGGTGTCGCCCTGCTTGAAGGCGAGAAACAGCAACATCTCCAGCAACTCGTAGTCGGCCAGCGCATCCGGGCCGCGGGCGATGAGCTTGTCGCGCATCCGCTGGCGGTGGCCATGCGGCCCGGTGCTCGGAAACGGCGAATCGGGCACGGCCCCGCCGCCCTGTAGCCCGGGCTGCGACAGCGGCCGCAACGCGGCGGTGAGACTGCGCGGCGCCCGCGGAAACTCAAAATCCAGCTCGACGGCACCCGGCGCAAAGCCCTGCTCGCTGAACCCCCTTGTCTGCCGTCGCGGTGCCGCCCCCCCCGGCGGAGGCCAACCCTGAACGCTGCGGCGCAGCCTGTCCCACCACCGCTCCAACAGCATCCCGATCCCTTGCGTCCGCCACTCGTTGTTATTTTGCACCTTATACGATGAGACTCCGTAGCGAAAGTGCCGGCCGGCAACCGCACCCATGGCCCCGCCGACCTCGCCCCATCCCGCCAAGCGTCACGCAGCTGTCATCAAACTGACCACAAGCTGTCGCGAAGCGCCGCCATAACACCCGAGAAAACGGGGCAAGGGTTGGCACGCATGCTGGTGCTGGACGGAGTGACCAAACAATTCGGCACCATGCGCGCCGTCGACTCGGCGTCGCTGGAAATCCCGCGCGGCCAGTTCGTCGGCGTCATCGGCCGCTCCGGCGCCGGCAAGTCCACCCTCCTGCGCATGATCAACCGCCTCAGCGACCCCACCAAGGGGCGCATCGCCTGGGACGGCACCGACATCACCGCACTCGACGGCCGCCGCCTGCGCGACTGGCGCCAGCGCTGCGCCATGATCTTCCAGCAGTTCAACCTGGTCGGCCGGCTCGACGTGTTGACCAACGTCCTGATGGGCCGGCTCAACCAGCGCTCCGTCGCTGCCTCAATGCTCAAGCTGTTCAGCCGCGAGGACCGCCTGCTCGCCATTGCCGCCCTCGAACAGCTCGACATGGGCGCCTATCTCGCCCAGCGCACCGAAACCCTCTCCGGCGGCCAGCAACAGCGCGTGGCGATCTGCCGCGCCCTGGTGCAGGAGCCCGACATCCTGCTCGCCGACGAGCCGATCGCCTCGCTCGACCCGCGCAATACCAAGGTGGTGATGGACGCGCTCGCCCGCATCAACCGCGACTACGGCATCACCGTGCTGTGCAACCTGCACGACCTGGACATCGCCACCGGCTATTGCGACCGGCTGATCGGCATGAAGGCCGGCCGCATCGTATTCGACGGCGCGCCCGCCGAACTCACACCGTCCATCGCCCAGGACCTCTACGGCCTGGAAGTCGCCGAGGCGATGGACATGGCCCACCTGGCGGCATCCCCCGCCATGGCCGGCATCCCGGCCTCCGCCGCAGCCTGACCCGCGCCACAGGAACCCATGCCATGATGCATCGCCGCACCCTGCTGACCGCGGCCGCAGGCGCCGCCCTGTTGCCCGCCGCCGCCATCTCCACCGCCCGCGCCCAGGCCATGCCAGCCGAGCTCGTCATCGCCGCCGCGCCAGCCGAAAACTCCTCAGGCACGGTCGACCGCTACACGCCGCTGGCCAACTACATCGCCAGGCAGACCGGGGTGAAGACCACCCTGCGCGTCGCCAGCGACTATGCCGCGGTGATCGAGGGCCAGAAAGCCGGCAACATCCACATCGGTTATTACGGCCCCGGCAGCTACGTCCGCGCCCACCAGCAGTCCAACGGCAATGCGGTCGCCTTCACCACGACCAGGAGCAAGGCCGGCGCGGTCGGCTATTACGCCGTCGGCTACGTCCGCGCCGACAGCCCCTACAAGACCATCCAGGACCTCAAGGGCCGCAAGCTCGGCCTCGTCGACCCCAACTCCACCTCGGGCAACTTCGCCCCGCGCTTCTTCCTCGACAAGGCCGGCATCAACCCGGAAACCTTCTTCTCCAACGTCAACTTCACCGGCAGCCACGAAAACGCGGTGATCGCCCTGATGAACGGCACCGTCGACATCGCCATGAACTGGTGGAACGCCGACGGCGACTCCAACTTCGACCGCATGGTCACCAAGGGCATGGCCAAGAAATCCGATGTCCGCATCGCCTGGAAATCCGACCTGCTGGCCGGCTCGCCCTACGCCATGCTCGCCAGCCTGCCGGCCGACCTGAAGAAGAAGATCGAGGACGCCTTCTACAACATGCACATCAACGACCGCGCGTTGCTGGACAGGATCGAGGACGGCCAGACCGAGGCCTTCGTCAAGGTCAGCCATGCCGACTACCTCGATACCGCCAACATGCTGAAGTTCATCGACGCGCTGCGTCGCAAATCCTCCTGATCATCTGAAGCCGGACGCCGCCCCGCTTGGATCAAGGCCCGGCTCGGAGCAACGATAGCCGACCTGCCGCCCGTCGCCGCCTGATCCACCAACAGGAACCTCACCCGATGATGAACCGCCGAACCCTGCTGACCGCCGCCGCGGGCGCCGCCGTGCTGCCCGCCGCCGCCATCTCCCCCGCCCGGGCCCAGGCCGCCCCGACCGAACTGGTCATCGCCGTCGTGCCCTCCGAGAACTCCTCGGGCGTGGTCGACCGCATGACCCCGCTGGCCGCCTACCTCACCAAGCAGACCGGCATCAAGACCACCCTGCGCGTCGCCAGCGACTACGCAGCCGTGATCGAGGGCCAGAAGGCCGGCAACATCCACATCGGCGGCTATGGCCCCGGCAGCTACGTGCGCGCCCACCAGCAGTCGAACGGCAACGCGATCGCCTTCACCACCACCAGGAGCAAGGGCGGCGCGGTCGGCTATTACGCCGTCGGCTACGTCCGCGCCGACAGCCCCTACAAGTCGATCCAGGACCTCAAGGGCCGCAAGCTCGGCCTGGTCGACCCCAACTCCACCTCGGGCAACTTCGCCCCGCGCTTCTTCCTCGACAAGGCCGGCATCAACCCGGACACCTTCTTCTCCAACGTCAACTTCACCGGCAGCCACGAGAACGCGGTGATCGCCCTGATGAACGGCACCGTCGACATCGCCATGAACTGGTGGAACACCGACGGCGACTCGAATTTCGACCGCATGGTCTCCAAGGGCATGGCCAAGAAATCCGACGTCCGCATCGCCTGGAAATCCGACCTGCTCGCCGGTTCGCCCTACGCCATGCTCGCCAGCCTGCCCGCCGACCTCAAGAAGAAGATCGAGGACGCCTTCTACAACATGCACATCAATGACAAGGCCATGATGGACAAGATGGAAGACGGTCAAACGGAGGCCTACATCAAGGTCACCCATGCCGACTACCTCGACACCGCCAACATGCTGAAGTTCATCGACGCGCTGCGTCGCAAGTCGTCTTGACCGGCTGACGTGCGGCGATGGCCCCCCGATTCCGGTGAGGCCAGGGTTTCACCCCATAGGCACTCAGGTAAGTAAGGCTGGGCTCTGCCCAGACCCGCCAGGGGCCAAGCCCCTGGACCTTAGTTACATAGGAAATGAAACGGTTTTCAAAGGCCGCCGGTCTTTGAAAATCTTTTTTTTTCAATAAATTAAGGTCCAGGGGCTTGGCCCCTGGCGGGTCTGGGCAGAGCCCAGTCTTACCTCAGTCCATTGGTCACTTATTTCGATGGTTAGTAATATGGCCACCCTCCCCCTCCCGACCAACGCCCCCGCCACGCAGCGCCTGCTCGACGGTTATCGCGCCGAACAGGCCGCCAAGCGGCTGCGCACCCTGCTCTTCGCCGCGGCGACCCTGATCGCCTGCCTGTTCGCCGCCTGGATCGGCGAGGTCGACCTGGCGAAATTCGCCGAGAATTTCCACAAATTCCCCAACTACATCCTCTCGATCACGCCGCAACTCCGCTGGGCCACCCTCGGCGAGGACTTCGCCGAATGGTACTGGGGCTACAAGCGCTGGGGCCGGCTGCTGATCGATACCGTGCTGATCGCCTATGCCGGCACCCTGCTCGGCTTCGTCGGCGGGCTGATGCTGTGCTTCACCGCGTCGGCCAACCTCACCGCGCGGCGCTGGCTGGTGCTCGCCGCCCGCCGCCTGCTGGAAATCCAGCGCAGCGTGCCCGAGCTGGTCTATGCCCTGATCTTCGTCGTCGCCTTCGGCCTCGGCCCCTTCCCCGGCATGCTGGCCATCGCCATCCACACCACCGGCGCCCTCGGCAAGCTCTTCGCCGAAGTGAACGAGAACATCGACCTCAAGCCGGTTGACGGCATTTACGCCACCGGCGCCTCCTGGTTCCAGGCGATGCGCTTCGCCGTGCTGCCGCAGGTGCTGTCGAACTACGTCAGTTACGCCCTGCTGCGCTTCGAGATCAACGTCCGCGGTGCCGCCGTCCTCGGCTTCGTCGGCGCCGGCGGCATCGGCCAGGAACTGCTCAGCGCCATCCGCCAGTTCTACCTGCCCGACGTCAGCGCCATCCTGCTGATGATCGTCGCCACCGTCGCCGTCATCGACATCGCCACCGAACGCCTGCGCCACGCCCTGATCGGAATGGACGCCCGAACATGAGCACCCGCCCCACCGACGGCGCACTGCGCCACGCAGCCCTTGCGAACGGCCCCGCCATCGCCGCCCGCCACCCCGAAATCTTCCACCAGCCGCTCGCCCAGCGCCTGCTCGGCCCGGCCATCCTGGCCCTCGTCCTCGGCCTCTTCGCCTACAGCCTGATGGCGCTCGGCTTCACCTTCGAGCGCGTCTGGAACGGCCTGGAGCGCCTCGGCTATATCGTCGGCTACATGCTGCCGCCCGATCCCGGCCGCCATTTCTGGAAATACTTCCACGCCCTGGGCGAAACCGTCGCCATCGCCCTGCTCGGCACCTTGCTCGGCGCCATCATGGCCGTCCCGCTCGCCCTGCTCGCCGCCAAGAACATCATCCCCAACCGCCTGTTCCACTTCGGCTGGCGCCGCGGCCTCGATTTCTTCCGCGCCGTCGACGTGCTGATCTGGGCGCTCATCTGGATCAACGTCGTCGGCCTCGGCCCCTTCGCCGGCATCCTGGCCATCGCCCTGTCCGACACCGGCGGCTTCGCCAAGCTGTTCTCCGAAGCCATCGAAGCCGCCGACCGCAAACCGGTCGAAGGCGTCACCGCGGCCGGCGGCGGCCCCGCCCACGGCATCCGCTTCGGCATCCTGCCCCAGGTCTTCCCGATCATGATCAGCCAGGTGCTCTACTACATCGAGTCCAACACCCGCTCCGCCACCATCATCGGCATCGTCGGTGCCGGCGGCATCGGGCTGCATTTGTCCGATACCATTCGCCTCAACGAGTGGCAGAACGTCTCGTTCCTGATCCTGATGATCCTGGTGACGGTCGCGCTGATCGACTGGATCTCGACCCGGCTGCGCTTTGCCATCATCGGGCGGCGGGGCGGGTAGCCGAAGGGCAGGAAGACTCTTCTTTTTGTGAACAAAAAGAAGCAAAAAAACTTCATTCATCGGGCGTCCACGCGCCGCTCTAGCTACCTGCAAAAAATTTCCTGGATTCGCAAAAAATCCTTGATTCACCGGAATCAGTTAGTTATTATGCGAACCAATGTCATCGCAACCAACCCCTTCGCTGGCCGACACCTTCGCCAGCCTGAGCTTCAATGCCCCTCCGGGGGCTGGTCGGAGAATCACGTCCAAATCCCTGGACGCCCTGATCGCCGCCATCTTCGCCCGAATCTTCGCCCGCCTCGAACAAATCCTCCGCCTCTGGCAGGCCGGCACCCTCCCCGTCCCGGCCCCGCGCGCCCGCGCCACCCATCCGCACCCCCCGGCAGCGCGATCCCCCAGCACCAAAACCGCCGCCCCGCGCCGAGTCCGCGTTGCATCGCGCCGCGCACGCCCGCAATCCGTCCCCCCGCAGCCCTCCCGAGTCCAACCGCCCCATCATCCCGCCGCGCCACCACCCGCGCCAAACCCCCCGCCGCCGCACCCCCCGCACGCCCGAATACGATTTTTCGTCCCCCGGCGGCCCGAATCTCAGCACGACTATATTGTTACGATTTAGCAACTATCAGCAGTAGTGCTACCCCGCCCGAAAGTGATAAGCAGGCTCACCACTCCACGAGGCCGCACATGATCATCATCGGCATCCCCGCCTGCTCCCGCGACGTCGCCGGCCACCCCAACCACGCCACCCCCTCGCGCTACGGCGACGCCGTCATCGGCGGCGCCGGCGGCATGCCCATCCTCCTCCCGCCCGTCGGCGCCTCGGTGGGAGATCGCCTGCTCCACGTCCTGGACCGCCTCGACGGCCTCCTCCTCTCCGGCAGCCCCAGCAACGTCGAGCCCACCCGCTACGGCACCGACCCCGACGCCACCCCCGACCTGCACGACCCCCCGCGCGACGCCACCACCCTGCCGCTGATCCGCGCCGCCCTCGCCCGCGGCCTCCCCGTCCTGGCAATCTGCCGCGGTATCCAGGAACTGAACGTCGCCCTCGGCGGCACCCTGCACCAGGAAATCCACAAACTCCCCAACCGCCTCGACCACCGCGCCGGCAGCGGCTCCCAAGACCAGCGCTACAGCCCCTGCCACGACATCACCCTGACCGGCCAAATGGCCCGCATCCTCGGCCGCACCAACACCCGGGTGAACTCCCTGCATGGCCAAGGCCTTGACACAATCGCCCCCGGCCTGGTCGTCGAAGCCACCGCCCCCGACGGCACCATCGAAGCCGTGCGCGTCGCCACCGCCCCCGGCTGGGCCTTCGGCGTGCAATGGCACCCGGAATGGCGCTTCGCCGAAAATGCCGACTCTATGGCCATCTTCCAGGCATTCGGCGACGCCTGCCGCGGCTATCGGGCGCAGGCAAGCCAAAGGGCAGCATAAGGCCGGGCTCCGCCCAGACCCGCCAGGGGGCCAAGCCCCCTGGACCCTTATCCCAATAACCGCCGAACAACTGCCGGCAATTCTGCGGCGCTCTCAAGCACTACCACAGCTCCGGCAGCCTCAAGCTCCGCCCGCCCGCCATACCCCCACCCAGCCCCAATCCCGGGCAGCCCATTCTCCACCGCCGCCTCGATATCGTGCATCCGATCCCCGACCATGACGGCAGCACCGAGCCCATGGCTGTCCCGGATATGCGCCGCCAGCACCACCTTGTGGTCAAACCGCCCGTCATCCTCCGTCCCGTGGATGCCCCGGAACAACTCGGCCAGCCCAAGATCCTCCAAGATCGGCACCGCAAACCGCCTCCGCTTGGCCGTGCAAACGAACAACTCGAAATCCCCCGCCAACGACCGCAACGCCTCCGCTACCCCGGGATACAGCGCATTCCCGCGCAACCCGATCCGGGCATAATTCGCCCGATAACGATCCACCGCCTGCTGCGCCCGATCATCGCCAAAGCGCTGCAACACCCGCCCCATCACCTGCTCCATCGGCGGCCCAATCACCCAGGTCAAATCCTCCGCCGGATCAGGCGCGTGCCCCATATCCCGCAGCGCCGCATGGATGCTGGCAATGATCCCCGGCCGCGAATCGATCAACGTCCCATCAAGATCGAGCAACACCGCAGGTCGCGTCATGGCAGCAACTCCAAAAAGGGATCAGGCGGCGTGTCCCAGACAAGCCGGGCTCCAACCGCCGCAATGCGCTCCCGCAACGCGGCGGGAACCCGCACCATGTCCTTCGGCGTGGTCACAACCGTGGCCCCACCGGCAGCCGACAGAATCGGCCGCAACTCCGCCTCGGTATATCGATGATGGTCCGGGAATGCGTGCAACGCCCGCACCTCCCCACCCGCCGCCGACAGCGTTTCCCGAAATTTCTCCGGCCGCCCAATCCCGGCAAACGCCACCAGCGGCCCCGCCGGCAGCACCTCGGAGACAAGCCGCGCCCGTAACACCGGCAACCCCGCCGGCAACTGCCCCAGCGCCCCAGTGACATCCTCCCCGATCAACACCGCCGCCCCGCACCGCGCCGCCGCCGCCCCCACCGGCTCGCGCAGCGGCCCGGCCGGAATCACTCGCCCATTGCCAAACCCCACCGCCCCATCAATCACCAACAGCGAAAGCGTCTTGCGCAACGATGAATTCTGCAACCCGTCATCCAGCACGAGCACCCCCGCCCCCTGCTCAACCGCCATCCGCGCCGTCGCCGCCCGATCTCCCCCCAGATACGTCGCCGCCATCCCCGCCAGCAGCAACGCCTCGTCCCCCACCTCCGCCGCCCCGTGCCGCACCGCATCAACCCGCACCGGCCCCGCCAGCCGCCCGCCATACCCCCGCGTCAGAAACGCCACCCGCCGCCCCCGCGCCAGCAACCGCGCGCCAAGATCAAGCGCCACCGTCGTCTTTCCACTGCCGCCAACCCCGGCATTGCCCACGCACAGCACCGGCACTGGCGCCAGCCACCCCGGCCGCGCCACCCGCCACGCCGTCACCCCGCCATAAACCGCCGCCACCGGCGCCAGCAGCCACGGCAAAACCCCGTCCCGCTGCCAGAACTCAGGTGCCCGCATCGGCCAACCCCACCAACAGCCCCGCAATCCGCCCCGGCAAAGCCTCAAACCCCTGCACCGCCGCCTGCCCCGCCGCCCCCATCGCCGCCGCCCGCGCCGGGTCCTCCAGCATCCCCGCCACCCACGCCCCCAACGCCGCCGCATCCACCACCCGCGCCAACCCGCCGGCCGCCTCCAGAACCTCCACCGCCTCGGGAAAATTGAACACATGCGGCCCCACTGCCACCGCGCACCCCAGCCGGGCGGGCTCGATCGGGTTCTGCCCCCCCAGCGCCACCAGCGACCGCCCAACAAACGCATGCCCCACCAGGCGGTAGAACAGCCCCAACTCCCCCAGCGTATCCGCCACCCAAACTCCCGCCCCCGCCCCCTTCCCCCCACCGGGCGGCCCCTCCCCCACCGCCCGGCGCCCAACCGCCCGCGGCGCCGCCAACGCCGCAATTTCCGCCCCGCGCTCGGGATGGCGCGGCACGATGATCGTCAACAACCCCGCAAACCGCGCCGCCAGCGCATCATGCACCGGCAGCAACAGCGCCTCCTCGCCAACATTCGTGCTCGCCGCCAGGAACACCGGCCGCCCGCCCAAAACGCCCCGCAACCGCGCCAATTCCGCCGCATCAAACGGCAACGGCGGCGCCGCGAACTTCAAATTGCCCTCATCGACAACCCGACGCACCCCAAGCACCCGCAACCGCTCCGCCACCGCCGCCGATTGCGCCTGCGCCACCGCAAACCCGCCAAACACCGCCCCCGCCAGCCCTGGCACGCGCCGCCACCTGGCAAAACTGCGCGGCGAAATCCGCGCATTCACCAGCATCACCGGAATCCCGCGCGCAGCGCACGCCCCCAGCAAATTCGGCCAGATCTCGCTCTCGACAAACCCCGCCGCATCCGGCCGCCAATGGTCCAAAAACCGCCCCGCCCAGGCCGGTACATCCAGCGGCACAAACCGATGCACCACCCGCCCATCCAACCCCAACTCCGGCAGCCGCCGCGCCAGCAACATCGCCGACGTCACCGTCCCGGTCGTCAAAATCACCCGCACTTCGGCCGGCAAAGCGGACAACACCGGCAGCACCGACACCGCCTCGCCCACACTCGCCGCATGCAGCCAGATCATCCGCCCCGCCGGCCGCGCCGTCGCCTCGATGCCCTCGCGCTCAGGCAGCCGCGCGGCAATCTCCTTCCCCCGCCGAGCCCGCCGGCGCAGCAGGCGGCGCAGCATCGGGGCCGCGAGCGTGGCGAGCGCGGCATAAAGCTGGAGCACAGGGCGGGTCATTAGGAAGCGGAAGCAAGAATGTTCTTTTTTGAAAAAAAGAACCAAAAAACTTTTATCCACTTAGCTTAATGGATGAAGTTTTTTTGCTTCTTTTTGTTCACAAAAAGAAGATTCTTCCTTCCTTCAGGCCGCCTTCGCCAACGCAAATCCCGACGCATCAAAGGCCGCAAACAGCTTCCCCTCCTGCTCCGCCGACAACGGCAAATGCGGCGGCCGGATGATCTTCCAGTCGGCATTGCCGGTATTGCGCGCCACCAGCGACTTCAGGGCGGGGATCAGTGGCACCGACGTCACCGCCCGCCGGATCGCCGTCAGCGTCGCTTGCGCCGCCTCGCCCTGGGCGTTGTTCCAGTTGCTGTAGACCGCCTGGCTCGCCGCACACCCGACATTCGCCGCCGCCGTGATGCACCCCGCCCCGTTGTTGTTGAGGTTGGCATGCATCAGCGAGTCATCGCCGCAATAGACCTCGAAGCCCTCGCTCGCGAAGGCATCGGCATAGCTCTTGGTGTTCGCCCAATCGCCGGTCGAATCCTTGATCCCCTTGAACGTCCCGGGATACGCCCGCAGCAGCCGCTCGATCAGCGAAAGCCCGATCGGCACCGCCGACTGGGCGGGGAAGTGGTAGAAATACAGCTTGATCTCGCCGCCCACCCGCTGCGCCACCTCGGAATAATACGCAAACAACCCATCATCCGACGGCCCCTTGTAGAAGAACGGCGGCAACAGCAGCACGCCCCGAATCCCCAGCGCCGCCGCCCGCCTGGTCAACAGCACCGTGTCCGGAATCGCTGTCGTCCCGCAGCCCGGCAACAGCGTGCCGGCCGGAATGCCCCGCTCGATCAGGCCTTCCATCACCTCGATCCGCTCGGAAATGCCCAGCGAATTCGCCTCCCCGGTGGTCCCCAGGATCCCCAGCCCGTTGCATCCATTGGCCAACAGCCAACGCGAATGCGCCGCCATCCGATCCAGGTCGAGCGACAGATCAGCATGATAACCACTCAGCACCGCGGCATTCACGCCACCGAACAGGGCATCTTTGAGCATGGTTAGGTCTCCAAGAGAGAGAAAAAGAATCTTCTTTTTCTGAAGAAAAAGAAGCAAAAAGACTTTATCCACTCAGACCGAGCATCCCCGACCAGCACTCGGCCAAGCGGACAAAAGTTTTTTGGTTCTTTTTAAAAAAAAAGAACATCCTTACTTCTTCGCCCGCCGTACCCGTGGCATCTTCCCCGGCCAATCGACGATATGGTGCTCCAAAGGCCCCGCCACCCGCTCGCCCACCGCCCTTCCGCGCACGGAAACGCCAGCCGTATGCACCGTCTCGGGATCGCCCGACACCAGCGGATGCCACCATGCCAGCGGCTTGCCCTCGGCCACCAGCCGATACGCACAACTCGGCGGCAGCCAGTCGATCACCCGCACTTCGGCCGCGGTCAGCGTCACGCAATCCGGCACATACCGCCGCCGCGTCTCATACTTGCTGCACTGGCAGGTATCGAGATCCAACAACCGACAGGCGACATTGGTGAACCCAAGATCACCCTCCCCGCTCCGCCCCGTCGTCTCAAACCGCAGCTTGTGCAGGCAGCACCGCCCACACCCATCACACAGCGATTCCCACTCCTCGGGGCTCATCGCCTCAAGCGTCTTGGTCTGCCAGAACGGGGCCGGATCAGTCATGGGGCGACAAACTAGCGGCATAAGCCGCGCACGGCTACGGCCGCGGCTGGGCGGCCAGCTGCGCCAGCACCTCGCGCAGCGGATCGGCCCCCTGGTTGTTGCCCTGCCGGTTCAGCACGATCTGCTGCGGCGACAGATACTGCCCGTAATACGCCTGGTTCCACTCGCTGCGCTGCGAGATCATCGACCCGTCCAGCGCAATCCCGGCAAACAGCCCGCGCGCCTGCGCAAACGCCACGATATCCGCCCGCAGCGCCGCCGTCGTCGCGCCCGACACCCCGGCCCCAAAACTCGCCACCGCCACTGAGGCATCCGCCCCAACCTTGAACTGGCTGTCCATCAGCGCCGCCAGCCCCTTCTCGGTCAGGATGATGAAGGCGATCTGCGCATCCTGCACCCCGATCTGAAACCCGATGCTGCCGCTGCCAAAGCCATAAAACGCCGGATTGGTCCACGCCCCATTCGCCGCCCCGATCAACACGCAAGCCCCCGCCTGCCCGCCAATGATGAACCCCGCCTTGAACACCCGCGGACAGATCATGATCCCCTTGGCGTTCTTCAGCAGCCGCCGCCCCTCCGGGTTCACCTGGTCGGAAAACATCTCCTGCACCGTCAGCGTCGCCCGATCGACCAGCGTCTGCTGCTCGGTCTGGGCCCGCGCCGGCGTGGCAAACAGCGGCAGGAGGGCAATCAAGCCCGCGAACACAAGGCGGAACATGGCGATCTCCCAAAACTCGACGCCGCTCAATACAAGGCGCCATCGCGTCGCTTCAACAAGGGTTTGCCGAAGCTGCTTGAAGTGTGACCACAGATCGTGGCACCCCAATGGCGAACACGTCACACCCCCTGGGGGAGCCCCACCCATGACCGCCCTGCCCCTCGCCAGCGCCACCGTCCGCGCCGAAATCCTCGACTGGCTCGCCGTCTTCTCCGCCTTCGTCCGCGACGTCGACTACGCCAGCGCCCGCCCGATGTGGCACCCCGACCTCCTCGCCTTCGGCACCTACAATGACGTCATCCAAGGCCTGGAGGCCGCCATCAGCACCCAATGGGACAACGTCTGGCCCCGCACCGCCGACTTCGCCTTCGACCTCGCGGGAACCCACATCCTCGCCGCCGCCGACAACAGCCTCGCTGTCGCCATCACCCCCTGGACCAGCACCGGTTTCAACCCCGACGGCACCCAATTCAACCGCCCCGGCCGCGCCACCATGGTCCTCGCCCGCGACAACGACGCCTGGCGCTGTACCCACTCCCACATGTCCCTGAACCGCGGCGTGCCGCAGACGAGCCATGCGACGCGGGCAGTGAAGGCAAGGTAAGCAAGCCGGGGCTTTGCCCCGGACCCCACCAGGGTCCGAGACCCTGGACCTCAACCCTGTAAGCGGATGGGGGTCTGGGGCCTCAGGCCCCGTCACGCGTAAGCGTGCTCCCGCACGACGGGTCCAGGGCAGAGCCCTGGCCTTCCTTACACTGTCGCCAACACCGCCCCATCGCCGGCCCGAACCACCCGCAGCCGCGCCCTGGGGTCATGCGGGATGACGGTGCGAAACCCGGCCGCCGGCAGCCCGACCCGATCCAGATCGGTCCGCCAGCGATTGGCGATGACCGGGATGCGCGCGCCGTCCACTTCGATGTCCAGCCGGGCGGGCCCACCGGGATCGCTCGCCCAGCCTTCCACCACGCAGCCCCCCCGATGCGGCAACACCCGCTCCAAAAAGCCCTCCCGCCGCCCCACAAGCGGTCGGGCCGCCAGCCGCAGCCGCGCCCGCAGCGCCTCCAGCGCCAGGCCTTCCTCCAACCGCGGCAGGTGCGCCGCAACCGCAGGCGCGTTGCGGTGGCCGACGCCCTCCGGCATGCAGAAACTCTCCACCGGCAAATCCTCCGCCCGGATCGCCGCATGCCGCGCCAGCGCAATGTGGTGATACCGCACCGGCGCCGCCGCCTCCCGCACCACCCGAAACCCGTCCACCAGCGCGATCGCCGGCACCATCACCCCCTCCAGCCACAGCGCATGACCCGGCCTCAAAACCAGGTCTCGCGCCGGCAACCCCGGCCCAAACGCCCCCGCCATTACCCTTACCGCCCGCTGCGCGAGATCATCCGCCCGCGTATCCCACCCCCCAACCCAGCACAGCACCCCCGCCTCCCCGGCCGCCGTCAACACCGCATCCCCCGCCCGCAGAGTCTCCACCGCCCGCGGCCCGAACGGCGTGGCAATCCGCGTCCCCGGGGAAAAGCACGGCGGCGTGTCGTCATCCAGGATCGTCGCCAAAGCCGTCCCGGTCCCCACCGCCAACCCGGCATACGCAGCACCCAGCACAACGCTGAAATCCTCATCCCCCTCCGCCACACCATCGCCGGCCACCGCCACAGTCACCGTCCGCGCGGCCTCGCCCACCACAAACGTCACCCGCCCACCCGGCAGCACGCCCCCCTCGAAATCCGCGGCATCCACCCCGCCGCCCGCCACGCGCCATGCAATACTGTCCGCGCGCGACAAATCGCCACTGCGGTTGACGGTGAACACAAACCCCGTCGCCCCGGCGCCGCCCTCGGCCAGCACCAGCCCGCTCGCGCCCGCCGGGCTCCCCCCCGCCATCGACACCGTCGCCCCAGCCGTGGGCGTGCTAAACACGAAATCCGCCGCCACCAGGCCCGCCACATCAAACCCGGCAACAATCGCCCGCACATCGCCGGCGCCATCGATAATCACCCCGCCCGCCGCATCCCCCGCCAGCACAAGATCGCCAATCCCCGCCACCCCCAACCGCGACACGTCCAACAAGTCCTGACCCTGGGTGAACCCCAGCACCACATCCACCCCCTCGCCCAGCACAAAGCGGTCCGCCCCGCCGCCGCCGATCATCACATCGCCGCCGCCCCCGCCATCCAGCAACTTGGCCCCCGTCCCGTTGCCGGCAAACAGCGCATCAACCCCCGCACCCCCGAACATCCGGCTGTCCCCGCTGCCGCCCACCAACAGCGCCCCGCCATCGCCTGCGATCAACAGCGTGACCCCCGCGCCGCCAAACAACGAGTCCGGCCCCGGCCCGCCCAACAGCACCGCATCCCCCGGCCCCGCCGAAATCAGGTTGGTGCCCCCCGTCCCCTGCAGGATGTTCGCCCGCCCATCCCCGGCGATCCAACTGCCCTGCACCCCTCCCGTGACATCCTTGACGCTGCCATGCGCCACCAGCATCGACAGCTCGCCCGGCACCGGCGTCGTCAACAGCGCGGAGTACAGCGTGAACCCCGCCACCAGCAGCGCGGGATCGAAACTCGCCGCCGCCGGCGCCGCCCCCGCCGGCGCGTCATCCACCCCGCCATGCGGCAGTGCATTCCAATCGGCCAGCACCAGGCCGCTCTCCTCCCCCCAAATCCACAGCGTCCCCGCGCCATCTCGCCCCAGCGTATTGCCGGCAATCACGTTGGACGCCTCGTCCGTCACCTGCGACGCCACCTGGATCGCCGCCCCAAACCCCGACGAGGCGAACAGCGTATTGCCGCTGATCGTGTTCCCCGTCGTCAGCCCCGGCGCAATCCCCGCCTCGCCGACAAAGATCTCGGCATGCGACACCACATGCGTGCCGCCGCTATCCACCATGTTGTCATGCACGACATTGCCGGTGATCGTGTTGCCCGACGACGACAATATATCAATTCCGCAACCATCATTGCCAAAGATGTGGTTGCCGCTGACGACCGTATTGCCGGACCAGTGATCCAGCGTGATCCCGTTGCCGTCGATCGAGCTGCCGTCGCGCTGATAGGCGACGACGTTGTTGCTGATCGTGTTGTCCTTGCCCGCCGGGTCCGCCGCCGAATCGGCATAGGCATGGATCGCGCTGATCCCCGGCAGCCGCGACAGCCCATTATTGACCACCGTGTTGCCGTCCACCACAATCCGGCTGCCGTGCAACAAAATCCCCTGCTCTCCGTTGCGGAAAATCGTATTGCCGCTGACCTCGATCTCCTGCCCCAACACCGCGATCGCGTCGTCCAGCCAGACCCCGACATAGTCATTGTCATGGATCTCGTTGCCGATGATCCGGTTCGAAACCGCACCATCGCCCTGCACCAACACGCCCCCCAGCCCATAGCCGATGTCGCAGTTCTGCACCGTGCAATTCACCGTGCCACCGCTCAGCAAAACCCCGAACCCCGCCCCCCCGGCAATATCGAGATTCTCCAGCGTGACAAAGGCGGCCCCGGTGATCGCCACCGACCCCTCCACCATCGCCCGCCCAACACCATACGACCCCACCACCACCGGCAACGCCGCACTGCCCACGGTGGTGATGGCAAACCCGCCCACCACCGTGCCGCCGCGTAGCAACAGCGTGTCCCCCGCCTCCACCAGAAACGTGCCAAATGCATTGAACGGCGCCGCCTCCGACCCGTCGCCGCCATCCGCCGCCCCGGGATCGAAATGCAGCACCCGCCCGCCCAAGGCCGCCACCGAAAACTCGGCCGCCACCGCAAACGCCGGCGCGACCCACGGCACATCCGAAGATGCCGGCTCGTCCACGGAATCCGCCCGCCAGCCGGCACGCTGCCGCAACAGCCGATCAATCATCGCTACGCATCGAAAACACAACGATCTGCGGCACGATTCCCCCGGGGCTCAGGCGTGGTCGACTAAAGTCTACCGATGCTTACAGCCGGGTTTCCGTGCGCCGCGAAGCCACAATCAGGTGAGCGGGAAGGAAGCACGTTCTTTTTTGAAAAAAAGAACCAAAAAACTTTTACCCATTTGATTCCCGGCGCGGCGCCGCCGGTCGGTCCTTAAGCGGCCACCAGAAAGATGAAATCGCTATCGCTGGCAATGTCGTGCCCCGAGGTCAAGCTCAGCCGCCCATTGCTCAGGTCCGCGCTGCTATACCCCGGCAGCGTCAACGATGCGAACGGATGCCCCGGCAACAACGCATGCATCGTCACCCCGGTAAACCCCGGCGCCCCCCCGCCATCCTGCCATCCTGCCACAACAGCGTCGCACTGCTCTGCGTAAGCCCCCAGATCGTCGCACTATCCCCCGCCCCGAAATCCACCAGCGTGCTCCAGATCGGCAGCGTCTGCCCGCGCGCATCCAGGAAGAACGTGTCCTCCCCGCCCGCCCCCGTCAGGAAGTTCGACCCCGTCCCGCCATCCACCACATTGCGCCCACTGTGCACTCGGATAGCGTCATCGCCGCTGCCGGTGTGCACAAACCAATTTGGCCCGGAGGCAACCGCAGTCACGTTCTGCGGCACGATCGCCAACAACTCGCGCTCCAGCCCCGCCACCGGTCCAGCGTAAAAGCTCGGCGCCGACGGCAGCGCCAATCCCGTACCTGCGTCGATCATCATGATGTCGGTCAGCGCTTCGTCGGCGCGGATCACGCCATCGGCGGACGCCATGCCCAACGCGGCGCCCAACGGCGGCACCAGCGAAACGGTAAAGCCCTCGCTACCCTCCCGCGCGGCATCCCCAGCCACCTGGACGGTAATCGTCTTGCTTGTTTGCCCGGCCGTCAACGCAACCGTACCGCTCGGCAATACGCCGCCCGCAAAATCCAACGCGTCGGCAGGTCGCACGCCACTGCCCTGCACGGACCAGAGTATGCTGGCACTGGCTGACGCGTCGCCGGCTCGGGTCAGTATGAACGTGAAGGCCGTTGTACCCGCCGATCCCTCCGGGCGATCAGCCATCGCGCTGACAATGGAGATGGTGGAAATGTCATCGTTCTCGATCGTCCCCACAGCACTGGGCGTCGTGATCATGACTTCGCCCGGGTTTTGCGAAACTGAGACGATAAAGGTCTCATCAGCTTCCGCCCTGGCATCGGCTGCGATCTGGATCGTCAGTGTCCGAGAGGTCTGTCCGCCCGAGAAAGCCAGGGCACCTGAGGGCAGAAGCCCGTTGGCAAAATCCGCACCCGTGGCGGGCGCTGCCCCGCTGCCTGCCACCTGCCAAAACACGGTGCCGGTCGCCGTCGCGTTGCCCTGTCGAAGAACAGTGAAGGTATAGGCCGTCGTGCCGCCACTTCCCTCGGCAAGCCGCGCCTGCGCGCCGGCAATGCTGTACGCCGAACTCGTCGCGAACAAGGTTGCCGCGGCCGACGCAGTACCGGTGAGGTAATAGCCTGAGTCATAACCGTCGAAGCCCGCGTTCAGGGTCGCGTAGATCACGCTGCGGTCGGCATTGTAGGTGTAGGTCTCGTTGTAGGAGGTGATACCGCTCCCAAGGAGGGACGACCAGGGCATTATGAATCCATCGAGCGGCGCAGAGAAATACCCGCCGTAGACCGAGCGTTGAGCACTGTCTCCGGCGAGATGCTCGCCATCAAAGCCCCAGACATCCGCCGAAACGGTTGCGAAGGCGCTCGTGTATCCGGACAGCGTGCCCCCCGACAGCGTGCCGGAGGTGATAGACATCGTGCCCGCAATAGAAATCGCGAACTGGCCGACCCCGACGGCCTGACCCGAGGCATCGAACCGCAACGAACCGCTATAGCTTGTCATGGATCGTCCCGCGCATGGCTCATGCGTATCATGTATCCAAGGTCTCGCGCATCTTACGACTTTGCAATGCCCAGCCCAGCAGCCCAGCCCAACCGGCCTATCCGACCATCCCCACCATCCGCCCGCTCGCATGGCTGCGCGCAAACATGTCATGCATCGCCAAAACCTGCCGCCCCTGCTCCCCGGTAAAGATCATCTGCGGCGCCCGTCCGGCCAGCACATCCAGATGATGCAGCGTCGACAGCCGGAACGAATTCCCCCAATCCGCCTCGATATTGTGAAAGCTCCGAACCTCGCCATCGCGGTACAGCGTCAGCACCGGCTCGTCCAAAAGCCGGTCCGAACACCGCGTCACCTGCAAAATCCCCTCTTCACCCTGGATCTCGAAGCGCTCACTATCCGGATAATAATCGGTCCGCAGCGTCATCCGCGGCGCCGCACTGACATCCCACATGCCATGCAAAACCGGCCCGTCCCCTTTCCCCGCATGTCGCCACATCAGCGATGACGGCGCATCGATCCGTCGCCCACTCGGCAAGACCGTGTTATCGAAGCGCGCGAACCCGTCCACCACATCGCCGAACAGCCACAGCGCGACGGCCATCATGTGATGCCCGTGGTCGAACACCATCGGCCCCGGCCCGCCCTCGGCCGCCAGCGCCTGCCGCCAAGCATTGCTCTCCACCGGCACATGCCATGCCTGGCTGGCATCCCCCAAAACCACCTTCATACGGAAATGTACCGGCCGCCCGATCGCCCCCTCGTCCAGCAACTGCTTCATCCGCACCAGCGGCGGATAGAACACAAAATTCTCGAACAGTTTCAATCTTTTCCCGGTCTCTGCGGCGGCCGCGATCATCGCGTCGCACTCGGAGAGATTCATCGCCATCGGCTTCTGCACGCTGACATCCGCCCCCGCCCGCAGCGCCGCAATCGCCATCCCGGCGTGCACGGGATGCGGCGTCAGCACATCGACGAAGTCCAACCCCTGCTTCAGGAATGTCTGGAAATCATCGGTCACGAACGCCCCGGGAAACTCCCCCGCCCGCTGCGCCCGCCACTTCGGCGAAAGATCGCACAGCGCCACCACCTCGGCCTCGGGATGCCCGAGATAGCCCCGCACATTGAGGTCGAAAATCCGCCCCAACCCGACAATCCCAACCCGCCGCTTGCGCGCCATCGCCATCCCCCTGCCGCCCAACCCCCCCCTAACGTGGGGCGGGATTCAGCCCGCCGATGATCGCGAATATGGACCGCCACTCCCATCGGGAGAAGGCCTCTCAGCAAGCCGGCAAGCGCTTCTTTTTGAAAAAAGAAGCAAAAGCTTTCACCCCCTTTTTCCCCTCTCCCCCAAGGTGAGGGTCGGGGATCGCGGATCAAGCGTCGGAGCGAAGCGACGCCACAAGCAGTCCCGCCGCCACCACCAGGGCGAAACCGCTCAACCGGCGCGCCCGCGCCGACGCAGCGCCAGCCCCGCCAACCCGACGCCCAGCAGCGTCAGGCTCGCCGGCTCCGGCGTCGACACCGACGTGTTCACCGTGGCCGACAGCGTCAGCCGGTAGCGCTGGTTGTCGTAGGTGTCCGCCGCCTGCGGGTCGATCAGTTCCTTGGTCCAGTTGTTGCCGCTCAGCGCCAGCGCCCCGACTATCCCCGGCCCGGCCACGTTCACCGCTGCCGCCGCGTTGTCCGCCAGCCCGTCGGCGAAATCCAGCCGGTTGCGCCAGTCGTACACCACGCTGCTACAGGCATTGTCCTCGGGGTCGACAACGAAGGCGAAGCTGTCGCCGGGGTCGAAGCCGGTCATGCCGAAATTCACGGGGTGGCACCCGTCATTGACGTCGACCGCCGACACCTGCGTGGTGCCCTGCGGTGTATAGCTGCCGCCGGCGGGGGCCTGGATCAGCGGGCTCGGGGTGCGGTGCAGCACATAGTCGATGAACCCGTTGGTGATTTGCAGGTTGGTGACCAGGTAGCCGCTATCGGACAGGTTCTCGAAGGTGATCAACGGCGACCGGAACACAAAGGAAGACGCCACCACCGGCTGGACTACGGTGATGTCGACCCTCACGTCGGCGGCCTGTGCCCCGCCCCCGGCCATCAGCGTCAGCGCCACACCGCCAATCGCCATGAACGATCGCAAAATCCTGGAACACACCATCGATATCCCCGAAAATAAAGCGAAAGCTGATTAATGGGCCGCTTCGACCCTGGCAACCGCCGGACCGTCATATTACCTAAAAGTTATCTTGCAGATCCTCTTCTCTCCCCCGCACTCGGGCGGGGGCAGCCGGAGGGGGCGCTTGCTCGCCCCCTCCGGCGACGAAGTGGCAGGATGCGTAAACACGGGTGCTCCGGCGCGTCGCACAGTACAGAAAAGTTAGAAATATACGTATTATTTACGCGACATCGGCGTTAGAATACAAGACTGAAAGCGCGACACACCGGCTGACCAACCCCGCTCCACCGCCCCGACGGGTGAGGTCGCGCACGTGCTCGGCATCATCCTGGGCGACCTCCTGCGCCGCGCCAACCTCTTCGCCGCCCTGCACATCCTGCTCAGCAACCGCATCTCGCGCGTCCGCCGCCGCATCGTCGGGCTCTTCGCCCTCATCGCCGCCGGCAAGCCGCCACGCCCAACCGACCGCAAACCCGGCCGCAAGGGCGGCCCCCCAGCCCCCTAGATCCCGCGCCGCTGCGCCTCGCTGGTGATCACCCTCGGCCACCATGCCGCCGCCCACGCCTCACAGCTCCAGCCCCTGCTGTGCACCCTGGAGGCCCGCGCCGTCCTGGCCAGCGCCCCGCCCGAAATCCTCAAATCCGCCGGCAGAACCCTGCGACCGCTCGCCCATCTGCTCGGCGTCACCCTGCCGCCCGAACTCCAGGCGCCGCCAAGGCCACCGCGCCCCAACCTGTGCAGCGCGCCATACCCGCCACCCTCCGGAATCTGCTCCCCCTCTACCCGCAGCACCGCCACGCCCCCTGCCGTCCATGGACTTTGCCACCCGCCCATCGTCCAAAAAATGAAACTCGCCTGACCCACTGCCATCTCACGCCCAAAATGTTCTTATTACGGAATAATTATCGACCCTGTTGCCCCCACCCCCACCCGCGCTACTCTGTTCCAAACACCACAGGAAACGCCCACCGATGGACCAGATCGTCCCGCCGACCATCCCCACCAACCCGGTCACCCCGGCGCTGATAGAACAGCTCCGCGCCATCGTCGGCGATCGCGGCTTGCTGGAACAGGACCTGGACATCCGCCCCTTCGTCACCGACTGGCGCGGCCAACTGGCCGGCAACGCCGCCGTCGTCGTCCGCCCCAACAGCACCGAGGAAGTCGCCGCCGTCGTCAAACTCTGCTATGACAACGACATCGCCATCGTCCCCCAGGGCGGCAACACCGGCCTGATGGGCGGTGCCACCCCCTGGCCCGCCCATACCGGCATCGTCCTCTCCCTCGGCCGCATGAACCGCGTCATCGAAGTCGACGCCCCCGGCCACACCATGACCGTCGAGGCCGGCTGCGTCCTGCAAACCCTCCAGCAACTCGCCTCCGACCACGACCGCCTCCTCCCCCTCTCCCTCGGCGCCCAGGGCAGCTGCATGATCGGCGGCAACCTCTCCACCAACGCCGGCGGCGCCCAGGTCCTGCATTACGGCAACACCAGAAACTTCGTCCTCGGCCTAGAAGTCGTGCTCCCGAACGGCGACATCTGGAACCGCCTCCGCGCCCTCAAAAAAGACAACACCGGCTACGACCTCAAACACCTCTTCATCGGCGCCGAAGGCACCCTCGGCATCATCACCAAAGCCGTCATAAAAGTCTGGCCAAAACCCAAAGACATCGCCACCGCCTGGCTCGCCATCCCCTCGGTCCAGGCCGCCGTCGACCTCCTCGCCGAAAGCCACGCCGCCTCCGAAGACAGCGTCACCAGCTTCGAAATCATGCACCGCCTCAGCCTGGACGGCGTCTTCACCCACGTCCCCGGCACCCAGGACCCCCTGCCCCACACCAAGGACCGCGCAAGCCCCTGGTACATCCTCACCGAATGGTCCTCCACCCGCCCCAAACCGGCCGGCGCCGAAGGCATGGCCGAACGCATGGAAACCTTCCTCGCCGACGCCATGGAACGCGGCCTGGTCGAAGACGCCACCATCGCCCAATCCGAAGCCCAAGCCCGCGGAATGTGGGCCATCCGCGAAGGCCACGCCGAAGCCAGCCGCAGCGAAGGCCCCGCCATCAGCTACGACATGTCCGTCGCCACCTCAAAAATCCCCGCCTTCGTCGACGCCGGCAACGAAGCCGCCAAATCCGTCCTGCCAGGCATCCGCCTCTCCCCCGTCGGCCACATCGGCGACGGCAACCTGCATTACGGCTTCAAAGCCCCCGAAGGCATGACCCGCGAAACCTTCACCCAATACAAACCCGCCATCACCCGCGCCATCAACAACCTGATCCGCGATTTCGGTGGCTCAATCTCCGCCGAACACGGCATCGGCCAAGAAAAACTCGACGAACTCGCCCACTACTCAAGCCCCGTCGAAATCGCCACCATGAAATCCATCAAAGCCGCCCTCGACCCCAAAAACCTCATGAACCCCGGCAAAATCCTCCGAATGGCAGGGTAACGCCCCCCCCCCTCGAAGCCCCCCGGCCCCACGCCGTCATTGCGAGCGCAGCGAAGCAATCCAGACTTGCCACCCCGCAGGCAGGTCATAGGACCGGATCGAATCGCTCGCTCGAAGCGATTATTGGTATGAGAAGTGAAAGAAGAGTCAGAAGTGAAGGAAAGCACCTTCTTTTTGTGAACAAAAAGAAGCAAAAAAACTTCATCCGTTTGGCGCCGGACCGTGCGAGCGGCTCCGCCGCATTCGATCGAATTTTCGCATGCTGCAGCAAATGGAGCATCGACCTGTGCCTGTTGCAGAAATCAAGACTTATGTAACGTAGCGGCCTATCGAATGACGCAAGGCAGGGCTCGCACGATCGATTGATTGAGAAAAAGCTAAGACGATCGGCTAACCTTTTCGGACTGCCCACGGGGGGCTTCATTTCACGCATGATAACCTCCTTTAGCATGCGCGCGTCACAATGGAGTGGGGGCGTGTTCACCCCATAGATCGGGCAATGAATACAGTTCCGGCGGGCCGGGATAGATCTGTGCGGGATTGTACCGAGACACGGGAACTGCGCCGGGGTCGACCGGCGCGGCGAGTGGGTATGGCCATCTTCGAGGTTGCCCTGAGAGCCATTATTCTTCCGATTCGGCATGCGGGAATGGCCTCCTCCACCAGCGGACACGTTGAATAGGATCGCTCCCGCGTCGGGGAAGCCCTTTACGGGCAAGGAAAAGGGCATGGTCCATCATTGGCACCACATCTTCCAGTTCGGACCAAAGTTCCGTTGCGGCACGTCGCGACTGGACAACCTTGAAAGCTGCAATTGGTTCCTCCCATGGCGCATTGCCACCCATCCATTACCGATCCGCTGAAACCTCTACATTCATTTCCGGCAAATAATTGCCCACGATTATTTGGTATTGGCGTTTGATTGGGTAAATCACGCTTGAGAAGCACCTCAAAATATGCACCAGTAGGGAGCAGGGTTGTTCAACGCTGATTAGATTTCCTTGTATGCCAAGATGTGATCGAGGCTGAGCGCGCCGTTCCAGAGTGCCTTCGCGACATTCGTTACGTGATTTTTCCGCAAGATGTTGAGGGCGAAACTGCGTGCCCTTGCCATGAT
>CAMBRC010000054.1 GCA_945869965.1 Asaia bogorensis | reverse complement strand
ACGCCATTTGTAAGCCAAGCTTCTTCGATGCCGGCCGCTCGCGTCGCCGGTAGCCAGGCGGGACCGAAAACTGAAGCATCTTCGTGATCGTGTTGCGGTGAACACCAAATCGGATCGCCGCCTCTCGACGGCTCAGACCGTCGACCATCACCGCACGACGGATCCGGGCATAGAACTCCACTGTGAACATCCTTCCAGCCTCTCCATGCCCGTCATGGACATCAGAAAGGCCTAGCAGGACCGGTACACTTTGCCGCCGCCTTCAGGACGACCGCATCAACCGGTGAAGTGGTACACTTTGCAGCCGCTGTTTATATGAACGGCACATCGCCGTAGCCGAAGCGGCTCTGGCGCAGCATCACCGGCCCGCGGCTGGTGCACGCCACCAGCGCCGCCGCCACCAGCAGCACCGGCGACGACGCCACCAGCAGCAAACTGGCCAGCACCAGGTCCTCGGCCCGCTTGACCCTCGCGCGCCATCCGGTCAACGGCCGCGCCGCAATCTCCGGGCCGGCGCCGTCCCTCGCGTCGCCGGCGAGATTCACGGACGGCGACCCCTGTTCGCCGTAAGTCCGAGCCGGGCCAAATACCTGCAATTGCACCAACGTGGCTCCGTTCCGGTCATCGCAGCCAGGAGCCGGCCGGTCAGACCCAAATACGCGCATATGATTCGGCAGGTTAACGGGCGGTCATGTTGTTCCGCAACCGGGGAAATGCCATCCGGGGCCTGGGTCACGAAAATGTTCCGGAAAATGAAATATCGCAGCGCCCAAACCCGCAACCAGCCCCGCCACTAGCCGTCAGCGCGCGGCACCCACGGGATGCTGGAAACCTCGATCCCCTCATCCGCCAGCGCCTCCGCCTCCTCCGGCGTGGTCTCGCCATAAATGCCCCGCGCGTCGGCTTCGCCCTTGGCGATGCGCCGCGCCTCGTCGGCAAAGCCCGGCCCGACATAGTCGCAATTCTTCTCCACCTCGGCCCGCAGTTTTTGCAGCATGGCGCGGATATGCGCCGGCACATGCTCGGCGACCACGGCGGGGGTTTCAGGTTTCGCCCCCGCTGCGGACACCGGCACCGAAGGCTCGGCGGTGATCCGCCCCTTGCGCGGCACCGACGGCGTCATCAGCGCCCGCTCCACGCGGGCACTGCCGCAATGCGGGCACTCCAACAGCCCGCGCTTGGCCTGCTTGTCGAAGCTGGCCGAGCTGTTGAACCAGCTATCGAACGCATGTCCGTCATCGCAACGTAGATTGTAGTGGATCATCCGTGGCCCGGCCGAAAAGGAACGATCACGAACATGGAACCTGCGACCGCACCCGGCAAGAGGGACCCGGCAAGAGGGACCCGGCAAAAGGGGCCCGGCAAGCCCCGCCGCTAATCCCGATCCGGCCGCGCCTCGACCACCAGGTCGATCCCCTCGCGCACCGCCAGCCACCGCGCCTCGTCCACCTCCGGCAGCATGTGGCTCACCTCGGCAAACGGCGTGCTCGCCAGCACTCGCCGGTTCTCCGCCAGCATGTCCTCGATGCGCGCCCGCGGCTTCTTCTGCCGCGCCATCTTGGCGAACCAGGCGCATAGGCCCGCCGCCGTGAACCCATCCGCCCGCAGCGCCCGCACCGACTGCCCCTGCAACCGCCGCTCGCCCTCTTCGGCCCCCGCTTCCTGGGGCGCCGGCAGATGCACCAGCACGCGCTGCCCCTGATCCACCCCCAGCGCCGCCAGCAGATCAAGATGCACCGCCGTCTGCGTCGCCAGCTCGGTGCCGGAAACGATATGCGTCACCCCCAGCGCCACATCATCTGCCGCCAGCGCCAGCGCCGCATCCACCCGCCCGGCCGCATCGCGCAGCACGGGATCGGACAGCAGCGGCAGCGCCACTTCCCCCCGCCCCGAGCGCAAATCGTCCCAGCCGATCACCCGGTCCGACAACCGAAACCGCCAATGCGGCCGCTTGCCCCCCGCCTCGGCCGTCGCCCGCTGCGCCGCCGTGAGCTTCAGCATGGCGCGGTCATAGCGCACCAGCGCCCCACGCTTGCGCTGCCGATCCGCCTTGGCCCGCAACTCGTCCGGGTTCTCGAAACACGGGTACAACCGCCCCGCCGCCTCCAGCCGCGCAGCCGCCGCCTCATACCGCGCCCCCTGCTCGCCGCGCAGCACCACCTCGTCCCACTCCAGCCCCAACCACGCCAGGTCATCCAGCGGCATCCCCGGCCGCACCGGCGCCGAATCATCCACCGCCAGCACAAACCGCGCACCCGCCCGCCGTGCCTCAACCCACGCCGCATGCAACAGCCGCGCCCGCGCCAGCGGCAATGCGCCGGACTCCGGCACCACGGCCAGGATCAGGCTCATTCGTCGTCCTCCTCGGCATCATCGCCCCGCCGAGGGTCCAGCGCCCGCCAGTCGCGCTCGTCGTCACTCGCCGGCCGGTCGGCGAAATCGGACAACTCCGTCCCGCTCTGCCAGCCCGCCTCGCCCGCATCCACCACCTCGACATCCTCGCCATACAGGAACCACAGCTCCAGTACCTTGCGCCCCACCACCTCCGTCGACCGGCACAGCTCCACGGAATCCCGCACATACCGCCGGGCAAACGCGTTGGCGTGCATCAACGTCGGGAAACCCGCGATCTCCTCCACCACGTTGTCGCTGCTGTCGGCCGACTGGTCGAGGATGCGCACCCGCCAGCCGCCGGGCGGAGCGAAGATGTCGGCGGTGTCGAATTCTTGGGTCATGCGCGGGGTCCGAAGGAAGGAAGAATCTTCTTTTTGTGAACAAAAAGAAGCAAAAAAACTTCATTCACTGGCAGGCGACGGGCGGCGCGACGGACGGAAAACGGATAAAGTTTTTTTGCTTCTTTTTGTTCACAAAAAGAAGGCGCTTGCTTCCTCACGTCACCAACCCGGTAAACCCATTGGTGATCGGATACCGCCGATCCCGCCCGAACGCCCGCGCCGTGATCTTCACCCCCGGCGGCGCCTGCCGGCGCTTGTATTCCGCCCGATCGAGCAGCTTCCAAACCCGCAGCACCGTGCCCCGGTCGAACCCCGCCGCCACCATGGCGTCAACGCTCTGTTCGCCTTCGACCAGCCCTTCCAGGATGGCGTCCAGCGTCTCGTAGGGCGGCAGGCTGTCCTGGTCGGTCTGGTTGGGGCGCAATTCGGCGCTGGGCGGCTTGGAGATGACCCGCGCCGGCATGACCGCGCCAAGCGGTCCGAGCGCCTCTTTCGGCTGATGCGCGTTACGCCAGCGGCATAGCGCGAACACCGTCATCTTGTAGACGTCCTTCAACACCGAGTACCCGCCGCACATATCGCCGTACAGCGTGGCGTAACCGACCGACATCTCCGACTTGTTGCCGGTCGTCAGCACCATGTGGCCGAGCTTGTTGGAGATCGCCATCAGGATCAGGCCGCGCGCCCGCGACTGGATATTCTCTTCCGTGGTATCGGCCTGCTTGCCGGCGAAGACCGGCGCCAGCGCGCCCTGGAATGCCATCATCGCCGGTTCGATCGAGATGGTGTCGCAGGAAATCCCGAGCAACCGAGCGCATTCGGCCGCATCATCCAGGCTATCCTGGCTGGTATAGGGGCTCGGCAGCATGAACGTGCGGACCATCTGCGGCCCCAACGCATCCACCGCCACCGCCGCCGACAATGCCGAATCGATGCCGCCCGACAGGCCGAGGATCACCCCGGGAAAGCTGTTCTTGCGCACATAATCGCCCAGCCCCAGCGTCATGGCGCGATAGATCGATTCCAGCCGCTCGGGTTCCGGCGACAGGGGCTGCGGCGCGCAGACCAGCACCTCGCCCTGCCGCGTCCATTCGGTCAGCGTCACCGCCTCCTCGAAATGCGGCATCTGCACCGCCAACGACCGGTCGGCGTTGAGCACGAAGCTTGCGCCCTCGAACACCAGCTCGTCCTGGCCGCAGATCTGCGCACAGAAAACGAACGGCAGCCCGGTCTCCACCACTCGCTCGACGGCCAGCGCGATCCGCTTCTCGTGTTTGTCCACTTCGTACGGGCTGCCGTTCACCGACAGCATCAGTTCCGCCCCGCTCTCGGCCAGCGTCTCGGCCACCGCCGGGAACCACCAGTCCTCGCAGATCATCAGCCCCAGGCGAAAGCCACGAAACGCCACCGGCCCCGGCGCCGGCCCGGCATCGAACACCCGCTTGTCGTCGAACACGCCGTAATTCGGCAGCTCGTGCTTGGCCCGGCGCGCGACGATCTTGCCGCCATCGAGCAGGAACGCCCCATTGTACAGCTTGCCGCCATCGGCCCATGGCCCGCCAACGATCAGGCCGGGCCCGCCATCCGCCGTGTCCGCCGCAAGCTGCTGCAACACCGCCTCGCACGCCGCGACGAAGGCCGGCTTGCGCACCAAATCCTCGGCCGGATAGCCGGCGATCGAAAATTCCGGGGTCACCACGAGGTCGGCGCCGAGGCGGGCGGCTTCGGCGCGGGCCCGGCGGATGCCGGCCAGGTTGTGGATCACCTGGCCCTCATGCGGGTTGATCTGGGCGATGGCGATGCGGAGCGTCTCGGACATTCGTCCAAACTAGAAGCAGCGTGCCGCCGGTTCAACTCGCCGGCCGGACGGCCTATGCTCCGGCCCGATCATGGAGCGCCCGGATGTACAGCGATGCCGAACTTGATGCCGCCGTGACCGACGGCGCGATCAGCGCCGAGGCCGCCGCCGCACTGCGCGCCCATGTCGCCCGCCAGCGCACAACGCCCGCGGCCGACGAGGAACAGTTCCGCCTGCTGACCGGATTCAATGACATCTTCGTGTCGATCGCCGCCACGCTGATGCTGGTAGCGCTGGCCTGGCTGACCGGAAGCATCAGCCCGCCGGTCAGTGCGCTGGCCGTGGCCGTGGCGAGCTGGGGCCTGGCGGAATTCTTCACCCGGCGCCGGCGGATGGCGCTGCCCAGCATCATCCTGCTCGCGAGCTTTGCCGGCTGTTGCTATTTCCTCGGCCTGGTGCTGGCCGAGACGGTGCTGGCCATGGGCGGTCGGCGGCTTGGCGGCGAGACCATCGGCATTGCCGGCGGCGCGATCGCGGCAGTTCTCGGCACGTGGTTCCACTGGCGCCGCTTCCGGGTGCCGATCACGGTGGCGGTCGGAGCGGTGGCCGGTGTCGGCGCGGTGGTTGCCGCGGTGGTGGCGGTGGTCCCCGGGCTGGGCGAGAGATGGCTGGTCCTGGTTTTCGTCAGCGGGATCGCGCTGTTCGCGCTGGCGATGCGCTGGGACATGAGTGACCGGCTGCGCACCACGCGGCGGTCGGATGTGGCGTTCTGGCTGCATCTGTCGGCGGCTCCGCTGATCGTGCATCCGGTGTTCGCCTTGTTGGGCCTGCTGGGTGACGGCGCCGATATCGGCCGGGCGGCGGCGGCGTTCGGGCTGTATCTGGTGCTGGCGGTGGTTGCCCTGGTGGTGGATCGGCGAGCGTTGCTGGTCTCGGCGCTGTCCTATGTCCTTTATGCGATCAGTACGCTGGTGCAGGCGGCGGGGGCGGTGAGCGTGAATTTCTCACTCACCGCGCTGATGGTCGGTTCCGGGCTGTTGCTGCTGTCGGCCTTTTGGCACGTATCGCGCCGGCTGGTGCTGGGTGTCCTTCCAGACAGGCTGCGCGCCCGCGTGCCGGTGGCCTGATCTTTCAGCCGCTACCAATCAGCACGCCGCTGGCGAACACCAAGGCGCCGCCGAAACCGATCTGCATGGCCGCCGAGAAGGCCGGCGTGTCCATGTATTTCCAGCGGATCCAGGTGATCACCGCCAGTTCCAGCACGACCACGACGACCGCCAGGATGGTGGCCGTCAGAAAGTGCGGGATCAGATACGGCAAGGTGTGGAAGACGCCGCCGAGGGTCGTCATCACGCCGCAGATCGTGCCGCGCATCCAGGGCGCGCCGCGGCCGGTCAGCGAGCCGTTGTCGGACAAGCCCTCGGCCATGCCCATCGAGATGCCAGCGCCGACCGAAGCGGCCATGCCGACCAGGAAGGTCTCCCACGAATTGCTGGTGGCGAAGGCGGCGGCGAAGAGCGGCGCCAGGGTGGAGACCGAGCCGTCCATCAGCCCGACCAGGCCGGGCTGGACATAGCGCAGCACGAACATGCGCCGCGCCGTCTCGTCCTCCTCGGCGCGGGTGTCCGCGGTCAGGTTCGCGGTGGCGAGCTTCTCGGCCATGTGTTCGTGCGCCGCCTCGGCCTCGGCGAGGTCGACCAGAAGCTGGCGGATCGAGGCGTCGGTGGAGCGGGTGGCGGCCTGGCGGTAGAAGCGCGCGGCTTCCACTTCCATCAGCTCGGCCTGCTGGCGCACCTGGTCCAGCCGCAGTTCGGGCAATTGCCAGATCGGCCGCGGCGGCAGGAAGCCGCGCACGTCCTGGCGGCGGATCAGCGGGATGTGCTCGCCGAAGCGCTCGCGGTAGATGTCGAACAGGCGGCGCCGGTGGTCGCCCTCCTCGGCGGCCATGGCGGTGAAGACGCTGGCACTTGCGGGATAGTCGGCGCGCAGGCGATCGGCGAAGTCGAGGTAGATGCGGCCATCCTCCTCCTCGTTGGTGATGGCCAGGGCCAGCACTTCGCGCTCGCTCAGTTCGTTGAAGTTGCGCATCGCTCAGTCTCCTTTCGCAAACGTGGCGAAGCTCGCGATGCCGCCGGGGTGGGAAAGGTAGAAGGGGGCTACTGGCATTTCTTCAATGCCTGAAATGACGCATGCCGGTGAGGACCATGGCGACGCCGGCTTCGTCGGCCGCGGCGATGACCTCGTTGTCGCGCATGGAGCCGCCGGGCTGGATGACGGCGGTGGCGCCGGCGGCGACGGCGGCTTGCAGGCCGTCGGCGAAGGGGAAGAAGGCGTCGGAGGCGACGACGCTGCCGATGGCGAGGGAGTGCGGCAGGCCGGCTTTGTCGGCGACGTCCTGGGCTTTCCAGGCGGCGATGCGGGAGGAATTGACCCGGCTCATCTGGCCGGCGCCGATGCCGACAGTGGCGGCGTTTTTCGCATAGATGATGGCGTTGGATTTTACGTGCTTGCAGATGCGGAAGGCGAAGAGCAGGTCGGCGATTTCCTGGGCGGTGGGGTGGCGCTTGGTCACGATCTTGAGGTCGGCTTCGGTGATGCGGCCGGCGTCGCGGGATTGGACGAGGAAGCCGCCGGCGACGGATTTGTAGGCCAGGCCCGGCACGGCGGGGTCGGGCAGGCCGCCGGTGAGCAGGAGGCGGAGGTTCTTCTTGCGCGAGAGGGCGGCGATGGCTTCCGGCGTGGCGTCCGGTGCGATGATGACCTCGGAGAAGATGGCGGCCATCTTGGTGGCGGCGGCTTCGTCCAGGATGCGGTTGGTGGCGATGATGCCGCCGAAGGCCGATTCCGGGTCGCAACGCAGGGCGGCGTCCCAGGCTTCGGACAGGTTTTCCGCCGTCGCGACGCCGCAGGGGTTGGCGTGCTTAACGATGACGACGGTGGGGTCGGCGAATTCGGCGGCGCATTCGAAGGCGGCGTCGGTGTCGTTGAGGTTGTTGTAGGAGAGTTCCTTGCCCTGGACCTGGCGGGCGGTGGCGACGCCGGGGCGGCTTCCGGTGACGTAGAAAGCGGCTTGCTGGTGGGGGTTTTCGCCGTAGCGCAGGGATTGGCGGCGGGTGCCGGCGATGGCGAAGCGGGTCGGCAGGGGGTCGTTTTGCTGTTCGGCGAACCAGGCGGCGATGGCGGCATCGTAGGCGGCGGTGCGGGCATAGGCTTCGCCGGCGAGGCGGCGGCGGAATTCGATTGTGGTGCCGCCGGTGGCGAGCTGGCTGGTGAGTTCGGCGTACTGGGCGGGGTCGGTGAGGATGGCGACGAAATCGTGGTTCTTGGCGGCGGCGCGGATCAGGGCGGGGCCGCCGATGTCGATGTTTTCGACGCAGTCGTCGTAGGCCGCTCCTCGGGCAACCGTGGCTTCGAAGGGGTAGAGGTTCACCGCGACGAGGTCGATCGGGGCGATGTTGTGTTCGCGCATCTGGGCCAGGTGCTCGGGCAGGTCGCGGCGGCCGAGGATGCCGCCGTGGATTTGCGGGACCAGGGTTTTGACACGGCCGTCGAGGATTTCGGGGAAGCCGGTGTGGTCGGAGACCTCTTTCACCGGGATACCGGCCTCGCGCAGGGTTTTGGCGGAGCCGCCGGTGGAGAGGATTTCGACGCCGTGGGCAGCGAGGGCGCGGGCGAAGTCGACGAGGCCGGATTTGTCGGAGACGGAGATCAGGGCGCGGCGGATGGGGACGATGCTGGTCATGGGCGGCGCCTTGCTGGAGCGGGGGAATTCGCGCCCAGATACGCGGGGGGCGGGCTCGGGGCAACTCTAGGGCGGTGGTTATTGGTTCGATAGTGGAACGAATAGGGCGCAATTCCGCCTGGGGGGCTATCTGTCGTATTTTTTCCAGGCGCGGGCGGCGGCGCGGATGTTGGCGGGGAGGGGGCGGAAGGGGGTTGGAGGTGTGGCCACTGAGCCCCCCTCCGGCTCCGCCGGTGGAGGACGGGGGGAGAGAGGCACGGGTTTGGGCAGTTTGAGGCAGTCGGGGGTTTGCAGGCCGAGGGCGCGGATGAGGGGGCGCAGGAGGCGGCCGGCTTGGGGGGCTTGTTGGAGGAAGGCCGGAAGTTCGGGGGCGCGGAGCAGGATATCGAGCGTGCCGGCGCAGGCGGCGGCTTCGGCGATGCGGTGGTTGATCCAGCCGGGGGTGGTGGGCAGGCGGGGGTATTCGCGCGGGGTGTAGGGGCGGGGCGCGCGGAGACGGGGCGCGGGCAGGGTGTTGGTTTGCCAGCGGGCGAAGAGGGTTTGGAAGCGGGCGGCGAGGCGGTTGAGCCGGTGCCAGAGGAGGGGCCAGGTTTCCGCCGGGAGTTTGGGCGGCTGGTTGGGAGATTGGATCGGGCTGTAGGCCTGGGCGCCGATCCAGGTGGTTTGGACGCGGTCCTGCCGGGCCGCGAAGGCGGCGACGGCGTGGCGCAGGCTGGTCAGGAGGGCGACCAGGCGGGTGGTGAAATCGCGCATTGGGGATAATTTACCGCAATATGTGCGATAAAGCAAGAAAATTTAGAAAATTTTCTGGATAAATTTCTGAGGACTGACGGATGGAAGCGGCCCTCCCTCCGGCTCCCCCGCCCAAGCGCGAGGGGAGAGAAGAAATTGAGTGAATGAAAGTTTTTGCTTCTTTTTTCAAAAAGAAGCGCTTGCTTGCTGCCCTGGCGATCACAGCCCCATCAGGTCGAGCGTATGGGCGACGATGCGGGTTTCGTCATAGAGGTCGCGGGCGCGGGCCAGGGCGGCGGTGCCCATGCGGGCGCGAAGGGCGGGGTTTTCGGCCAGGCGGGTGAGGGCGGTGGCCAAGGCGGGGGCGTTGCGGACGGGGACGAGCACGCCGGTTTTTTCGGGGATGATTTGTTCGCGCGGGCCGTGGATGTCGGTGGCGACGACGGGCAGGCCCGTCAGCATGGCTTCGATGACCGACATGGGCAGGCCTTCGAAGTGGCTGGGGAGGACGAAGATGTCGGCGGCGGCGAGGATGTCGGCGACGTCGGTGCGGTATCCCAGGCTGCGCAGGCGGCCGGTTTCGGCAAAGCGGGCAAAGTGCGGGGCGAGGTCTTCGCCGCGGTCGGACGGCAGGCGGTTGCCGACGACCCAGAGTTCGGCGGGGACGGTTTGCATGGCTTCGAGCAGTTCGAGGAAGCCTTTGTAGACGACGACGCGGGAGACGATGACGACGGCGACGGTTGAGTCTGGCACGCCCATTTCGGTGCGCAGGCGGGTGCGGGCTTCGGGGTTGGGGCGGAAGAGGGCGGGGTCGCGGCCGTTGCTGATGGCGATGGGGGTGGGGTGGATGTGCAGGCGCTTGGCGTCGGCGGCCTCCTCGCGGGAGACGTTCATATAGACGTGGGTCATGCGGCCGCCGATCCATTCCATGACCAGGCCGCCGGCGCGGCGGAGCCAGGCGCCTTCCTGGTTGAACAGGTAGCCGTGGCAGGTATAGGCGATCTTGGGCACGCCGGCGGTGCGGGCGGCGAGGCGGGCGAGGAAGCCGGAGATCGGCATGTGGGCGTGGACGATGTCGGGCTTTTCGCGGCGGATCAGGGCGACCATGGCCCAGAAGGCGCGCCAGTGAGCGCGCGGCGAGAGGGAGCGGGCGAAGGGAAGGGGCTCAACGCGGAAGCCCTCGGCGCGGACGGCGTCCAGGTGCGCGCCCTCGGCGCAGACGCCGACGACCTCGTGGCCCCGGGCGCGGATGGCGCGCATGAGGGGGAGGAGGAATTGGCGGAGGGAGAAATCGACGTTGGTGACTTCTAGGATTTTCATGGGGCGGGGAGGAAGAGGGGAAGGAAGGTTCTTCTTTTTGTGAACAAAAAGAAGCAAAAAAACTTTATTCGTTGGGGTCGGGCGAAATGTTGAAGTTGGGAGCGGAGATGGTGGAATGCCAAAGCGCATTCCACCCTACGAGGGGACAAATGGATGAAGTTTTTTTGCTTCTTTTTGTTCACAAAAAGAAGTCTTCCTTTCCTTCTTTCATCCGACCCGCGTGATCGCCCAGCGGACGTGCTGGGGGCCGTCCTGGGCCGCGGTGAGGACGACTTGTTCGGCGTGGCGGGGTTCGGGGCCGCCGAGGTAGACGCTTTCGTCCAGGCTGACGCGGGCGCCATCGGCCCGCAGCCGCCAGCCACCGCCGGAGGGGAGGCGCAGCAGGACGGCTTCGCCGTCTTGTTGCAGGCTGGCTTCGACGCTGGGGTGGAGGTGGAAGCGGACGACGAAGGGTTGGGGGTCGGCGGCTTCGACCGCGTCTTCGCCGCGGATGTCCTCGCCGCTTTCGGAGATGTAGATGCGGCGGTTGTGGATGGCGCCGAAGGGGACGCGCCAGCCGTCGTGGCTGGCGTGGAGCCAGTGGGCGCCGTTGGCTTCCTGGCGCGAGACTTCGACGTGTTCGGGGCGGCGGCCGAGGCCTTCGGGGCGGAGTTCGGCCGAGCTGGTTTCGGCGATCACCAGGGTGGAGTGGGCGGCGGTGGCGCGGCAGGCTTCGCGCCATTCCGGGCCGGCGCCGGGGGCGGCACCGCAGTTGACGATGAGGCGTTCACGGCCGATCGAGAGTTCGAAGGACAGGGTGCCGGCGTGGGCGTTGCGGTCGAGCTTGGCCACGGCGGGCGCGCCGCAATCCATGATCATGACGGTGCGGCCGGTTTGCAGGCGGTGGAAGCCGCCCTCGGGCAGGTGGGACGGCATGCGGCCGGCGCGGCCGGCTTGGGTGAGGACGGCTTCGACGCGCGGGGCGGTGTCTTCGCGCGAGCCGTTGAAGAGGGCGAGGCCGCCGTCGCCGTGGCGCATCAGGCGGAGTGCCGGGCCCATGCGTTCGATGGCGCGGATGAGGGGTTCGGGGGCGGGGGCTTGGGCTGCCTGGAGCAGGATGCGGATTTCGACCAGGTCCATCAGGACGGACATTTGCTGGGCGGGGGAGCGTTCGCAGTGGGCGCCGTCGGGGAGAATTTGGCGGTTGAGTTCCTGGGGCAGGACGCGCAGGGCACGGGTGAGGAAGGCGGCGTGTTCGGGCAGCGCGACGGCGGCGGCGATGAGGCCCTTCACCGCGGTGAGGGCGCGGGCGTCGAGCTCCTCGGCGGGGAGGGCGGCGGCGAGGATGCGGGCGTCGGCGACGAGGCGGGCCATCAGGCGCTGGCGGAAGGCGTCGTCGGCGGAGGCGGCGAAGAAGTCGTAATGGCCGAGCCAGGCGGCGATGCGGGCGCCGATGACGTCCGGGCGGTCGGCGATGCGGTCCAGCTCGGGCTCGGCGATCCAGTCGGTGACCAGGGCGCGGGCGCGCATGCGGGCGGCGTCGGTGCCCAGGGCGCGCAGGTCGCGCAGCCAGGTGAAGCCATGGGCGCCGGCGCGCAGGACGGGGTTTACGGCGGAGGTGGCGAAGGCGCCGGGGCGCAGCGGGATGCCGCCGCCGGCGGTGACGAATTCACCGCGCATGACCACGCCGCCCTGTTCGAGGTCGCCGAGCCAGGGGTCGCGGACTGGTTGGGCGGGGGCGTCCGGCACACGGGTCATGCGCAGGCTGGGGAGTTTTGCGAGCTGGCGGCGGGCGTCGCGCAGCCAGGCGCCGGGGGCCTTCATGCGGGGACGCCGCGCAAGGCGGCGATGGCGGCGGCGTAGTTGGGGGCGGCGAAGATGGCGGTGCCGGCGACCAGGACGTTCGCGCCGGCGGCGATGACGCGGGGCGCGGTTGTGGGGGTGATGCCGCCGTCGACCTGGAGGTGGATTTGGCGGCCGGTCGATTGGATCGCGGCGCGCATGGCGGCGATGCGGGGGAGCTGGCTGTCGAGGAAGGGTTGGCCGCCGAAGCCTGGATTTACCGTCATCATCATGACGGTATCGCACATGTCGAGGACCGGCAGCACCATCTCGATCGGGGTGGCGGGGTTCATGACGACGCCGGGGGCGCAGCCGAGGGCGCGGATCAGCTGGAGGCTGCGGTGGAGATGGGGTCCGGATTCCGGGTGGATGCTGATGCGGTCGGCACCGGCCTCGGCGAAGGCGGGGATGTACGCATCGACCGGGGCGATCATCAGGTGGACGTCGAACGGCAGGGTGCAGTGGGGTTTGAGTTTGGCGACGATGGCGGGGCCGAAGCTGATGTTGGGGACGAAGTGGCCGTCCATGATGTCGAGGTGGAGCCAGTCGGCGCCGGCGGCCTGAATGGCGCGGATTTCCTCGCCGGCGCGGGCGAAATCGGCGGCGAGCAGGCTGGGGGCGATCAGGACGGGGCGCATCGGGGGATTGTAGCGGGGGGACTCCTTGGGGGGCAAGGTTAGGGAGGAAGGTCTTCTTTTTGTGGACAAAAAGAAGCAAAAAAACTTTATCCACTGGTTCGGGGCCAAGGGATGAAAAGTTTTTTGGTTCTTTTTTTCAAAAAAGAACGCGCTTGCTTACTGCCGTATGGCCCGCGCGATGAAGAAGCCATCCATGCCCTGGGCGGGGGTGGTGCGCAGCCAGCCCTCGGGGGTGCGGGGCAGCGGGGTGTCGAAGGGGGCCGGGGTCAGGGGGAGGGTGGCCAGCGCGGCAGCGAACTGGGCGGGGCCTTCTTCGGGTTGCAGGGAGCAGACGGCGTAGATCAGGCGGCCACCGGGGCGGAGCATGGCGGCGGCGGCGGCGAGCAGGCGGGATTGCTGTTCGGCCATGGCGGCCACGTCGCGCGGGCGGCGGAGATGGGCCACTTCGGGGTGGCGGCGGATGGTGCCGGTGGCGGTGCACGGCGCGTCGAGCAGGACGGCGTCGAGCGGCCCTCCTCCTGGCAAAGAGTCGGGCTGCCAGGTGATGGCGTCGCCGTGGATGATGGTCGCGGGAAGGTTCAGGCGGGTGAGGTTTTCGCGCAGGCGGACGAGGCGGCTCGCACTTTGTTCGACGGCGAAGACTTCGGCGCCGGCGGCGGATAGCTGGGCGGTCTTGCCGCCGGGCGCGGCGCAGAGATCGGCGATGCGCTCGCCGGGCTGGGCGGCGAGGAGAAGGGCGGGCAGCGCGGCGGCGGCGTCCTGGACCCAGAAATTTCCCTCAGCAAAGCCGGGCAAATCCGCGACGCGGGTGCCGGGGGGGTAGCGCCAGGAGCCGGTGGGAAGGGGTTCGCCGCCGGGGGGCGGTTCGGCGCCGGGCTTCAGCGTGAGGTCGAGCGGGGCTTCAAGCTGGTGGGCCTCGGCGATGGCGCGGGCCTCGCGGCCCCAGCTGGCCCAGAGCCAGGGCGGGGTGTCCAAGCGCGGGGAGTCCAGGCCGTCCAGAGCGTCCGGGGTGAGTTTTCGCAGCACGGCGTTGATCAGGCCGGTGAAGGGGGACAGGCCGCGGGCGCGGGCGAGGTCGACGGCGGTGGCGACCGCGGCGTGAGGGGGGGTGTCGAGGAGGAGGAGGGCGGCGGCGCCGATGCGCAGGATGTGGCGGACCGGGTCGGGCGGGGCCTTGCGGAGGAAGGGTTCGAGGGCAGCGTCGAGCGTGCCGGCGCGGCGCAGAACGGCGGCTGCGAGGCGGTGGGCGGCAGCCTTGTCGCGCGGCTCAATGGCGGGAAGGGCGGCGAGCGCCTCGTCCAGGGTGCGGCGTTTGTCGAGGACCGCGGACAGGAGGTCGAAGGCGGCTAGACGGGTGGGGTCGGTCATCAGGAAGGTAAGCCGAAGGCAAGACTTCTTTTTGTGAACAAAAAGAAGCAAAAAAACTTTATCCGATTAGCAAGGGAGAAGCGTGGATCCTTCGCTGCGCTCAGGATGACGAACGGCCTAAATGGATGAAGTTTTTTTGCTTCTTTTTGTTCACAAAAAGAAGATTTTTTCTTACACATTGAATCGAAACAACATCACATCGCCGTCCCTGACCACATATTCCTTGCCTTCGACGTGCATCTTGCCGGTGGCTTTGGCGCCGACCTCGCCTTTGCAGGTGATGTAATCGTCGTATGCGATGGTTTCCGCCGCGATGAAGCCGCGTTCGAAGTCGCCGTGGATGACGCCGGCGGCGGCGGGGGCCTTGGTGCCGGCGGTGATGGTCCAGGCGCGGGCTTCCTTGGGGCCGCAGGTGAAGTAGGTGATGAGGCCGAGCAGCGCGTAGCCTTCGCGGATGATGCGGTCCAGGCCGCTGTCGTGCAGGCCGAGGCCTTCGAGGAATTCCACCCGGTCTTCGGCGGGGAGTTGGGCGACTTCGGCCTCGATGGCGGCGGAGACGATGACGTATCTGGCCCCTTCGGCGCGGGCGCGCTCGATCACGCGGGCGGAGTGGGCGTTGCCGGTGGCGGCTTCGGATTCCGCGACGTTGCAGACGTAGAGGACGGGTTTGGCGGTCAGCAGCTGGAGGCGGCGGACGGCTTCTTCCTCGCCGGGGGGGATGGCGGTGCGGGCCATGCGGCCTTCGGTGAGGGCGGCGACGAGGGGTTCCATCAGGGCGACCTGGGCGATGGACTCTTTGTCGTTGCCGCGGGCTTTTTTCTGGGCGGCGATGAGGCGTTTTTCCAGGCTGTCGAGGTCGGCGAGCATGAGTTCGGTTTCGACCGTCTCGGCGTCGCGGATCGGGTCGACGGAGCCTTCGACGTGGGTGACGTCACCGTCTTCGAAGCAGCGCAGGACGTGGACGATGGCGTCGGTCTCGCGGATGTTGGCGAGGAACTGGTTGCCGAGGCCCTCGCCCTTGGAGGCGCCGCGGACCAGGCCGGCGATGTCGACGAATTCCAGGCTGGTGGGAACGGTTTTTTGCGACTTGCCGATCTGGGTCAGCAGGTCCAGGCGCGGATCGGGGACGGCGACGCGGCCGACGTTTGGCTCGATGGTGCAGAACGGGTAGTTGGCGGCCTGGGCTGCCACCGTGGCGGTAAGCGCGTTGAACAGGGTCGATTTGCCGACATTGGGCAGGCCGACGATGCCGCAGTTGAAGCCCATTATCGCGTCTCCTGCGTGAGCAATGCCACACGCGTCATGAAGTCTTCGGGTTTACCGGCCGCCAGCATCGGGGCGGCGTCGGCGACGGCGTCGAGCAATTCGAGCAGCCAGGGCTGGTCGACCTTGGCGAAATCGCCGAGGACATGGCCGGTGACGCGGGCCTTGTCGCCGGGGTGGCCGATGCCAAGGCGGACGCGCCAGTATTCCGGCGTGCCGAGTTGGCGGTCCATGCTGCGCAGGCCGTTATGGCCGGCGGCGCCACCGCCCTTTTTGACCCGCACCTTGCCGGGGACCAGGTCGAGCTCATCGTGGAAGGCGGTGATGTCGTCGGGCGGCAGCTTGAAGAAGGCGCTGGCGGCTTGGACGCTTTCGCCCGAGGCGTTCATGTAGGTCAGGGGTTTCAGTGCCAGTACTTTCGCGCCGCCGATGGTTCCCTCGGCAACGACGCCCTTGAAGCGGTTGCGCCACGGGGTGAAGCCGTGGCGGTGGGCGATGATGTCGAGCGCCATGAAGCCGATATTGTGGCGCTGGCGCAGCATGCCGGGCTCGGGATTGCCCAGGCCGACCCAAAGTTTCACGAAGCAAGTCTTCTTTTTTGTGAACAAAAAAGAAGCAAAAAAAACTTCATCCATTGGCTGTCATTGACGCCGTGATCGTCATGCCTTGCGGAAAGCTTGAACATGGAGGTCACGATATCTCGACCAGCAAACGGATAAAGTTTTTTTGCTTCTTTTTGTTCACAAAAAGAAGATTCTCACTTCTTCTTGGCGGCCGGCTTGGACGGCGCCTTGCTGCCGCCGGCCGTGGCAGTACCTTCGGCCGCGACCTCGGTCGACTTGATCGGCGGCACGATGGTGGCGATGACGAAATCGCGGTCGCCGATGGTCGGGCGGACGCCGTCGGTGCCGGCGAGGTTGGACCAGCGCACGGTTTCGTTGATGTCCAGCGCGCCGAGATCGGCATCGAAATGCGCCGGCACATTGTCGGGATCGACGAAGCATTCGACGGTGTGGCGCACCACGTTCAGCATGCCGCCGCGCTTGAGGCCCATCGAGACCGACTCATTGTGGAACACCACGGAGATGGCGACGCGAACCATTTCGCCGGTAGCCAGGCGCTGGAAGTCGACGTGCTCGGGCTTGTCGGTGACGGGATGGAGCTGGACGTCGCGGATCAGGGCGCGGGTGGTGGTTTCGCCCACCTTCAGCTCGAACAGGCGCGAACGCCAGCCGCCGCGATGCAGCTCGCGCCACACCACCTTGGGGTCAAGGGAAATCATGGTCGGTGCCTGCTTGGCACCATAGATCACGCCGGGCACTTTGCCCTGACGCCGGGTCGCGCGTGCTGCCCCCTTACCTGCACGCTCGCGCGCCTCGGCCTCGATTGTCACGAAGTCGGCCATTGGTTCGCTCCAGATAAATACGAAACGCCGGCCTCCAGGGGTGCCGGCGTCGTTATATGCCGATCATGGGACCGGTGGGCGGCGATGTAGCAATCCCGGGGCCGGTACGCAAATGCCTTGACCGGGGGCGAGGCATGCGCTCCCCATTGCGATATGGAATTCTTTGCATTTGTTGGCCTGGTCGCGCTGGTGGGGTGGGTCCTGGGCGTTGTCGGGTTCTTCCAGGCGCGGCGGGCGCGGCGGGACCTGGCGGAACTGCGACGTACTCTGGCAGCCGGGCTGCCGGTGACGGCGGAGGTTGACCCGCTGGCGGCGTATCATGCCGATCTGGCGGCGGGTGCTGCTGCGGCAGGGGGAGCAGGGACGGCGGGGGCGGGGGCGCGGCCGTCGCCGTTCGGGCCCAGGCCCGTCGCTGCGGGATCGGAGGTGCGAGGATCGGTACCTGCGGCGGGTATGGAGCCGCCTGTAGGGCCGGTCGCTGACCCGGTGATGGCGTCGATGATGCCACCCCCGCCTCCGCCGGAATCGCCGCCGCCGCCAGAGCCGCCGCCACCGGTGCCGGCGGGGCCAAAGCTGGATATCGAGGCGTTGTTGACCATGCGCTGGGGTGTGTGGCTGGGCGCCGGGGCGCTGTTGCTGTCGGGCGTGTTCCTGGTGCGCTACGCCGCCGAGCAGGGCTGGCTGGGCGAGGAAGTGCGCAGCGTGCTGGCGATGCTGCTGGGCGTGGCGTTGCTGGGCGGGGCGGAGTGGCTGCGGCGGCGGCCGGCGCCGGTGCTGGAAGGTACGATGGCGGCCGATCACGCGCCGGCGGCGCTGGCGGCGGGCGGGGCGGCGGTGCTGTTTGCGGCGGCCTATGCGGTCGGGCCGATGTACGCGCTGGTGCCGGTGCTGGTGGGGTTTGCGCTGATGGCGCTGGCTTCGGTGGTGGGGATTTTCGCCTCGCTGCGGTTCGGGCCGGTGGTGGGGCTGGTGGGGGTGGCGGCGGGGTTTGCCACGCCGATACTGGTGGAGACCGAGGCGCCTTGGGTGCCCGGGTTGTTCGGCTATTTGTTGTTCGTGACGGCGGCGGCGTGCGTGGTGGTGCGGTTCAGTGCCTGGGCCTGGCTGGGGTGGATTGCCACGGTGGCGGGTGCCGGGTGGGTGATGTTGGCGGCGGGGTCGCCGCTGGGCACCGATGCCTGGGCGCCCGGGCTGTTCGTGCCGGCGGCGGCGGCGTTGCATCTGTTGCTGTTGCCGCGGGCGGCGCTGGAGCATGTGGTGGGGCGGCGGCTGTCATGGGTGCCGTTTCTGGTGCTAGGGCTGGCGGGCGTGTTCCTGTCGGGCGAGGTGCCTGATTTCGCCGTGCGGCTGGGGGTGTTGTTGCTGGCGCCGCTGGCGGTGCTGAAGGGCGCGCGGGAGCCGGTGCTGGACCGGTTGCCGTGGCTGGCGGCGGGGCTGTTTGTCTTGGTGTTGCTGTTCTGGGCGATGCCGGGCTGGCAGTCGACCGGGGAGTTCATCACCATCGAGGGGGCGGTGGCGGCGTTCCTCCCGGGGGCGTGGGCGCCGGAGGTGATCCAGCCGTTGTTGTTCACGGCGGCGGCGATGGCGGCGTTCTTTGCGGTGGCCGGGTTGGCGATGCAGCGGTTGGGGCCGAATCCGGTGCGCTGGGCCGGGCTGGCGGCGGCGGTGCCGGTGGTGACGCTGGGGGTGACGTATCTTCAGACGGCGCGGTTCCAGGCGGATACGCTGTGGGCGCTGGCGGCGGGGGTGTTGGCGGCGGCGCTGGTGGCGGTGGCGGGGCAGGCCGTGAAGGCGGGCGAGCGGCAGCGGGCGCATATCCAGGTGGCGGGCGTGCATGCGGCGGGGGCCGTCGGGGCGCTGTGCATTGGGGCGGCGGTGGTGCTGCATGGGCATTGGATCACGCTGGCCGTGGCACTTTTCCTGCCGCCGTTGGCGTGGATCGAGGCGCGGGCGGATTTGGCGCCGCTGCGGCGGGTGGCTTTGGCGGTGGCCGGACTGGTGCTGGTGCGGCTGTTGTTGAATTGGTACGTGCTGGACTACGCGTTCGGGGCCACGCCTGTGGTGAACGGGTTGTGGCTGGCCTATGCGTTGCCCGCCGGGTGTTTCTGGCTGGCGGCGCGGATGTTCCTGAAGCGCGGTGACGATTTGACGGTGGCGGTACTCGAGGCGGGCGCGGTGCTGTTTGCCGCCGTGTTCGTGGCGTTGCAGGTGCGGCACTGGAGCGGGCATGGCGATCTCGGGCGGGGCGGGTCGTTCCTGGAGCTTGGGCTGCATGTGTCAGCGATGGGGGCACAGGCGGTGGCCGGGCTGTTCCTGGCGCGGCGGATGGGGCGGCGGGTGCTGGATTTCGCCTGGCGCATCCAGGGGGTGTTGGCGTTGGCGGGCGGGGTGTTGCTGTTGTTGGGCAATCCCGTGTGGTTGAACTTGCGGGCCGGGCAGGCGGCGCTGGCGTTCGGGTACCTCGTGCCGGCGGCGCTGGCGGGATTGGCGGCGATGCAGCCGGAGCTCCGGCGGGTGTTGAAGCCGGTCGGGTTGTTTGCGCTGGTGGCGGGGTTTGCCTGGATCAGCTTGGAGGTGCGGCTGCTGTTCCACGACGGCGACCAGATGGGCAGTGCTTCGACGCTGGATGCCGAGATGTGGAGCTATTCCGGGGTTTGGCTGGGCTATGGCGCGGTGTTGATGGCGGCGGGCATTTGGTTCGGGGCACGGAGTGTGCGGCTGGCGGCGCTCGGGGTGATTGTCGTTGTGGTGGGCAAGGTGTTCCTGTTGGACATGGCCAACCTGGATGGGCTGTGGCGGGTGTTGTCGTTCCTCGGGTTGGGGTTGAGCCTGATTGGCCTGGGGGCGGTGTTCCGGCGGTTCGTGGCGACGGCTAAGCCGGCGGTAGACGTGCCAGAAACGTCAGAAGCGCCGCCGTGACAGCTTGCGGCTGTTCCTGTTGCACCCAGTGGCCGGCGCCGTCGATCAGGATGGGGGCGGGCATGTCGGTGAAGGCTTGGCGCATGCGGGCGAGCGCGTGCGGTGATTGTTCGGGGCCCCAGTCCTGGCGGCCGGCGACGAACAGGGCGGGGATATCGATGGTTCGGCCGGCGTAGAGTTGTTGTTCGGCGGTGAAGCGGGGTTCGAAGCGGCAGCGGTACCAGTTGAGGCCGCCCTGGAGGCCGGTGCGGGCGAATTCGGTGGCGTAGACGGCGAGTTCGGGGTCGGTTAGCCAGCGGTTGGCGGCGATTTCGGCTTGGGTGGGCATTTCGGCGGCGACAGTGGCGGCCATGTCCTGGGCGTGGTCCATGACGTAGTAGGTGGGCATCTTGGCCAGTTCCTCGGCGGTCCAGCCGGTCAGGGGGAAAGGCTGGTTGGCGGGCCAGTCGGCGGATTTGTGGTGGTAGTAGGCTCGCAGGAAGGCGGGCAGGCCCTGGGGAGCGTTGATCATGTCGGCGTTGGCTGGGCGGGTGGAATAGTAGCGCTGGTAGTGTTTGCGGGGGCGCGGCAGGGCGGCGAGGGCGGTGTCGATGTCGGGGGCTTTGGCGGCCGGGAGGGCGGGCGGGCCGGGGAAGGGGGCGCTCATCAGGACGACCGAGCGGTAGATGTCCGGGCGGATCAGGGCGGACCAGGCGGCGACCGAGGCGCCGAAATCGTGGCCGACGAGGCAGGCGACTTCGGTGCAATCCAGGGCGCGGACCAGGCCGAAGGCGTCGCGGGCGAGGTTGGCCATGCGGTATTGGGCGAGGTCGCCGTCGTAGGAAGGGTCCCAGCCCGTGGTGCGGCCGTAGCCGCGCTGGTCCGGGGCGACGGCGTGGTAGCCGGCGCGGGCCAGGGCGGGGAGGATTTTGCGCCAGGACCAGGCGAGTTCGGGGAAGCCGTGCAGGAGCAGGACCAGGGGCTGGCCGGGTTGGCCGGCTTCCAGGATGTGCATCGACAGGCCGTTGATATCAGGGATGATGCGGGCACGGATGCCCTCGGGCAGGCGGCTGGCTTCGAGCGGAAGGCAGGGGGGCGGGGTCATTGGCGCACCACGCGGACGACGGCGATCATCATGTATAGCCCTGCCATGCAAAGGGAGAGGGGGAGGCGCATCGGGAGCCACCATTCCGGTGCGACGAAGCGACGGGACAGTTCGCGATCGACCCAGAGGGTGGCGAGGAAGAGGGCGGACAGGATGGCGACCGACAAGGGGGTTGCTGCGAAGACCACCGCCCAGGCGGCGAGCGATGGCAAAACAGCAAGGCCGAGCCACCAGGCCAGGTCGCGCGGGTGGCCGCGGGCGGCGGCGAGGCCCCACCAGGCGCCGCCGAGGAAGCTGAGGATCACCGCGCCATAGGTGGCGGCGGCGCGGAAGGCGATGTCCTGTTCCGGGCGGCGGGCGATCAGCAGGACGCCGAGGGCGGCCAGGGTGGGCAGCAGGCCGGCGGCGCCGAGGACGAGGGCGGCGCGGGGCGGTAGTTTGGCGTGGTCGGGCATGGGGCACGGTAGCGCGGGGGGCGCGGGTGGGGGAGGGGTTTGCGGTTATAGTTACGATAACGGAATGATAGAGGCGCGCTGGCGCTATCCCGCGCGGGCTGGGTTTGGCAGCAGTCCGGCCGGCGGGGCGCGTCCCGGTGGGATGCCGGGGCGCGGGGGCAGGCATGGCGCGGTGCCGCGCGGAGGCGAGATGGGTGGATTGGGGGCGGCGGGAGGCCCGGCGGGACGGCGCGGGCGCTTCACCTTGCGCGGGATCACGCCAGCGGAAGGGGCGGATGCGCGGGCGAAATGGGGGCGGGTGCGCAGAGCGGGCGGGTGCGGCGCTGCTGTGCGGGTGGGGGATTGCGGGCGGCGGATCGGGGGCGGGGGAAGGTTGCCGGACTGCCAGAGTGCGAGGAGTTGTTCGAGGCGGGCGAAGATGCGCGCGAAAATGGCGGCGATCAGGGCGTCCAGGGCCGCCGGCAAGCGGGCGCATGTCTCCTGCCCCAAGGGGCGGGTTTGGGGGGTGGCGATCTGGGCGCCGCGGGGGGGATGGCGTGACATTCAATAACGTTATAACTAACTAATTGTCGTAGTGCTAGAGAATTTTTGCGGTATGGCGATTTTTTTCTGATCGTTGGGCCGAGGGAAAAGCCGGTGCATGCCGCTTCGCGCGGCGTGGTGATCCGCTAGTCGAGCCAGCGGTAACGCTCCAGGGCGAAGCGGTTGTTGGCATCGAACTCGATGCCTTCCTGTTCGAGCAGGCGTTGCTGGAGGGCGTCGCCGCCGTTGCGGGAGGGTGAGCGGGAGACCTCGCCGCGGGCGTTGACGACGCGGTGCCAGGGGATGGCGATGGCGGGGTCGAGGTTTTGTAGGATGTGGCCGACCAGGCGGGCGCGGCGGGGCAGGCCGGCCATGGCGGCGACCTGGCCGTAGGTGGCGACCCAGCCTTTGGGGATGCGGCGGATGACGGCGCAGATGGCGGTGACGGTTGGGGCGCCGGGGGATGGGGTGGCGCGGGGGTGCTGGCGCTTTGGCGGCATCAGGTTGGCCAATGGCCTTGCTGCCAATCGCGGGAGGTGTGGATGACGTGCAGGATGACGACGGCTTCGCGGCTGGCTGGCTGGGGGGCGAGGGCGTAGGCGATGATGTAGGGGCGGTTGGTAACGGGTTTTTCGTAAGTGCCGGTCACGCGGCCGCGGCGCCCGGTGGCTGTCGCGCCGAGAACTTCGGCGGCCTGGCGGAGTTCGCTGTAGACTTTGCGGGCAGCGGCCGGATTGCGTGCCGCGAGGTAGGCGATGGTCTTGTCGAGGTCGTCGATTGCGCTTTCCGCCCATAAGACGGGGCGATTCAACGCGTTCCTCGTTCGGCGGCGGCGAGGGTGGCTTCAAGGCGGGCCATCGCTTCGTCGTGGGGGACGAGGCGGCCGGCTTGCATATCGGCGAGGCCGCTTGTGATGCCTTCGATGATTTCGGCTTCGCGGGCGACATAGGCGGCGATGGCTTCGGCGGCGAGGAAGGATTTGGTGCGGTGGGTGGCGTGGGCGAGGCGGCCTAGGCGTTCCTTCACGTCTGGAGACAGCCGGACCGTTAGGGTGGTGCTGGTCGGCATTTCGGGTTTCCTCGCTGGTGTGCGGATGTATACAAGATCACACAATGCCGCTGCGACGTCCAGATTGCATCACTCATACGATGTGTAATGAGTGGCCGGGCAGTGCTGGCCGAGGCGCCAGGAAAGCTGGGAGAGTAGGAGTGTCCGCGCTAGCGGCACAAGTTGGATATCGCATGACACAAATTTTCACTTTAATTGTAAGTATTGCGTGCTACGAACGCGACAACAATCGCACGCGCATGGCGTGGACGGCGGCGACAGGGCGTGTCAATGAACTTCGAGATCACGCTCGCAAGCGGCTGACTTATGGGTCGTTTCACCTGAGACCGGAGTATAACTCATTGTAATAATTGGAATTTAAAAGCCCTTCAAGAGAGTTTGAAAAACTCGTAGAATCGCGCGGATGAGCAATCAACTTGATCTCTTTTCTCAGGCGCCGACCTCACAGTTGAAGCAACTGTGGTCGGTTGACGAGATATACGAGCGACTGACCGCAGAAACGGTGGCCGAGTTTGCAGAAAATAGGCGACTGGAGAGAAAAAGCGGTGGAATAAACGCAAAATCTCTGGCGGATTATTTATCAATGTGGGCGAATACACAGCCTGACGGAGGGATCATTTTAGTCGGAATATCCGACAGCGGAGAAATCACTGGCTGCAGGCGCCAAGGAACTAATCATAATAATGATATTCAAGATCTCACTCGTCACTGCGAGGATGCTAGGTGGACTGTAAAAGAAATACCTTTAACTAACAAATATGGAGAGGCTGATTTTCTGCTCGCTTATCGCGTTCAGTATCGAGAAGACCGCGTTGTCGAGACTAGTTCTCGTAAAGCATTCCTGCGCGAAGGGAGCACCAAAATTGAAATGAACGAAGCACTGAAGAGGGAGCATCGTATTGCGAAAGGAGAGGTTCAATACGAACTGGATCGTATTAACTGCAAATATCCAGATGATTTCGACAATTCTGAAATTTCTCAATTTTGCATGAATTTTACAAAAAATAGAGGCCTTACTCAAAACAATTCTCACGCAGACATCCTAACCTTGGCGAAGCTTGGAAAGCAGATAAACGGCGTTTTTTATCCCAATCTTGCATGTTTTTTGCTATTCGCGCGTGATCCGCGCTCTGAGGTTCCGGGCGCGTTTATTAGAATATTGCGTTACGAGGGGAACGAGGAAAAGTTCGGAAGTTCGCTGAACGTCATATATGACACTGAGGTGGAAGGACCGATATTGAAAATGATAGACGCCGCCAAAGAAAAAATTTCTTCTCAGATCCGTTTTCGTCAACGTCTTGTAGCAGGACACCTAGAAAAGACGCCTGAATACCCGGAAGCCGCATGGCTTGAGGCGGTGGTTAATGCTGTTGCCCATAGGTCATACAACTTTAAATCACAGAATATATTTATTAAGATGTTTGATGATCGTATTGTTGTAGAGAGTCCAGGCGGGTTTGTTCCGCCAACCACGGCGCAATCCATTTATACTGCACATAACCCACGGAATCCTTGGTTGATGCAGGCTATGCGACACATGCGTCTTGCCTTCTGCGGTTTTGAGGGAACAAGGCGAATGCGCCAGGAAATGACGCTAGCGCATCTACCTGAGCCAAAGTTCGTGCAGATCGAGGCGACCTCTTACCAAGTTCACGTGACGCTTCGAAATAGATTGGAAGCCGCCGTCGCGGAAAGTGTGCCGAGCAATATACCAACAGCGCAGCTTTCAAAATTGACTGCGCCCGAGCGTCAGATTGTCGAGTTTCTATTCCAAAACCCATTCGTCACGATCAAAACAGTAGCGGCTATTACCGGCCGCGCTTGGCCAACTGCACGTAAGCATGTGCAACATCTGATAGAGCTTGGAATCCTCGAGATGACGCAGGAGGGAACGCGAGGCAGCGCCCCAAAAAAGTCCTACAAGCTCCGACGGCCGAGTTCGATCAACCCAGACTAATCGAGAACGGCGCTGAGGCCAGAGAGCATCGGTAGGATTTGGCAGAGTCTCACAAACTGTGCTTGGCCCAAACCGTACGGACCTCATCATCAGTCGCGAACTCGCCGCGGGCTGCGGCGGCTTGCGAGGCGAGGATTGCGGCGCGCTCTTCCGACGACAGGACAATGGGTGGCGTGGCGTCGTCGGCCCCGGCGAGTTGGAGGACGATGCGGGCGATTTCGTCCTGGGCCGCGGCGGGCAGGCTGCGGGCGGCTTTGAGGGCCTGGTCCAGGAGTTGGGTCATGGGGTGATTGTAGCAGGGTGTGGGGGTGTTTCAATGAAAGTCATGCTGGCGATGGGCGGTATGGACCGGTGGTTCGGCGGCACGTAGTAGAGCCCCCCTCCGGCTCCCCCCGACCGCGGGGGGAGAGAAGATTCTTCGTGGATGAAAGTTTTTTGGTTCTTTTTTTCAAAAAAGAACGTGCTTGCCTTGCTTCGGGCAAGGCAAGCCCGAGGGGCGTCAGTCTTCGGCGGGGATGTAGACTTGCGAGCCGGTGGCTTTGAACTCCGTGCTTTTGGCGGCCATGCCTTCCATTCTCAGCGTGTCTTCGCGGATGTCGTGGCTGATTTTCATGGAGCAGAATTTGGGGCCGCACATGGAGCAGAAGTGGGCGACTTTGTGGGCTTCCTTGGGGAGGGTTTCGTCGTGGAACTGGCGGGCGGTGTCGGGGTCTAGGCCGAGGTTGAACTGGTCTTCCCAGCGGAACTCGAAGCGGGCGCGGCTGATGGCGTTGTCGCGGAGTTGGGCTTGGGGGTGGCCTTTGGCGAGGTCGGCGGCGTGGGCGGCGATGCGGTAGGTGATGACGCCGGTTTTGACGTCGTCACGGTTGGGCAGGCCGAGGTGTTCCTTGGGGGTGACGTAGCAGAGCATGGCGGTGCCGAACCAGCCGATCATGGCGGCGCCGATGGCCGAGGTGATGTGGTCGTAGCCGGGGGCGATGTCCGTCGTTAGCGGGCCTAGGGTGTAGAAGGGGGCTTCGCCGCATTCGCGGAGCTGTTTTTCCATGTTGATCTTGATTTTGTGCATGGGGACGTGGCCGGGGCCTTCGATCATGACCTGGCAGCCTTTGGCCCAGGCGATCTTGGTGAGCTCACCTAGGGTTTCGAGTTCGGCGAACTGGGCGGCGTCGTTGGCGTCGGCGTTGCTGCCGGGGCGGAGGCCGTCGCCGAGGGAGAAGCTCACGTCGTATTTGCGCATGATGTCGCAGATTTCGGCGAAGTTTTCGTAGAGGAAGCTCTCCTTGTGGTGGGCGAGGCACCAGCGGGCCATGATGGAGCCGCCGCGGGAGACGATGCCGGTGGTGCGGCGGGCGGTCAGGGGGACGTGGGCGAGGCGGACTCCGGCGTGGATGGTGAAGTAGTCCACGCCTTGTTCGGCCTGTTCGATGAGGGTGTCGCGGAAGACTTCCCAGGTGAGGAGGTCTGGGTTGCCGCCGACTTTTTCCAGCGCCTGGTAGATGGGGACGGTGCCGATGGGGACGGGGGCGTTGCGCATGATCCAGGAGCGGATGTTGTGGATGTTGCGGCCGGTGGAGAGGTCCATGACGGTGTCGCCGCCCCAGCGGATGGCCCAGACGAGTTTTTCGACTTCCTCGGCGGCGGATGAGGTGACGGCGGAGTTGCCGATATTGGCGTTGATCTTGACCAGGAAGTTGCGGCCGATGATGACGGGTTCGAGTTCCGGGTGGTTGATGTTGGCGGGGATGATGGCGCGGCCAGCGGCGATTTCGGCGCGGACGAATTCGGGGGTGACGAAGGCGGGGATGTCGGCGCCGAAGGACTCGCCGTCAGCGATGCGGGCTTCGGCGCCTTCGGCCATTTCGGCGTGGCCGAGGTTTTCGCGGTGGGCGACGTAGATCATCTCGTCGGTGATGATGCCGGCGCGGGCGAATTCGTATTGGGTGACCATCTGGCCGTCGGCTGCCGCGAAGATGGTGCGGGGGGCGGGGCAGGGGGCGACGAGCTTGTCGGCGGGGACGAAGCCGTTGTCTTCGGGTTTGACTTCGCGGGGGGTGACGGTGGTGAGGTTGCGCCGGGCGAGCCAGGGGGTGCGGATGGTGGGGAGGCCGGCTTCGAGGTCGATGGCGGCGGCGGAGTCGGTGTAGGGGCCGGAGGTGTCGTAGACGCGGAAGGGGGGTTCGTTGGCGGTGGGGTGGAGGTCGATTTCGCGGAACGGGACGGCGATGTCCGGGCGGCCCGGGGGGCTGGAATGGGTTTTGCGGGAGCCGACGATGGGGCCGGTGGTGACGGCGGCGGGTTTGGTCTGGACGTTCATGGTGGTTCCCTTGCGCTGTGGGACGGACGGCGCGGGGGCGGGAATATGCAATGGCCTGAGAGGCTTCCCGTCCCTACGCCGGCATGACCCGGATCAGGTTCTTAGGGATTGCCGGGCATACCGGCTTCTCAGCCCCTCGTGGGGCGCCCCTCGGATATGAGCAGGCTGCCTTGGTCAGGCGGGGCTTGTCAAACGGGCGGTTCGGGGCAGGCGGATGGGCAGATTGAACAGGGCGGCAACCAGGCCGGAGGCGGCGGTGGCGATGAAGGCGATGTCGTACGAGCCGGTGGTGGCGAAGACCAGGCCGCCGGCCCAGGCGCCGAGGAAGCCGCCGATCTGGTGGCTGATGAAGCAGACGCCGAACAGGGCGCCGATGTCGCCGACGCCGAAGAGGCGGGCGATCACGCCATTGGTGAGCGGGATGGTGCCGAGCCAGGCCAGGCCCATGACGATGGCGAAAAGGGCCGTGGTGATCTCGTTCTTCGGGCCCAGCCAGTAGAGCAGGATGGCGGCGCCGCGCAGGAGATACAGCCCGGCAAGGACGAGTTGCGGCGGGGCGATGGTGCCGGCGCGGCCGCAGAGCCAGGTGCCCAGGATGTTGGCGCCGCCGACCAGCATCAGGGCCCAGGCGCCGGTGGCGGCCGGCATGCCGCAGAGGGTGAGGTAGCCCGGCAGGTGGGTGCCGAGGAAGGCGAGCTGGAAGCCGCAGGTGAAGAAACCGAGGCTGAGCAGGACGAAGCCGCGGTCGCCCAGGGCGGTGCGGATGGCCGTCATCGATTTGCGCGGCGCGGGCTTCTCCAAGGCGGCGCGGTCCAGCGGGCGGCCGAGCGGAATGGCGACGAGCATGGCGAGGCCGAGGACGAGAAGGCCGAGGGTGGCGCCGCCCCAGGCGATGGCGCCGGCGACGATGGGCAGGAACAGCATCTGGCCGATCGAGCCGCCGGCGCTGGCCAGGCCCATGGCGCCGCTGCGACGTTCGGGCGGGAAGGCGCGGGCGACGCCGGCGAACGAAACACCCCAGCCGAGTAGCGCCATGCCGATGCCGGTCATCAGGCCCATGCCGATGATGACCGTGAGGCTGTTGGGCAGGAGCGCGGGCAGGAGGTAGCCGGTGCTGTACAGCAGGCCGCCGGCGATCTGGGCGCTGGTGGCGCCGTGGCGGTCGGCCCAGGCGCCGGCCAGGGGCTGG
>CAMBRC010000053.1 GCA_945869965.1 Asaia bogorensis | reverse complement strand
AATCGTTCGACACACCGCGCTGAACCTGCTGTCTGCCGCCAGACCCACCACAAGCTTCAAAAACCGCCGCAAGAAGGCCGGGTGGAACGTCGATTACCTGGAGACAGTGCTCAGAGGGAACGCATGACGTTCAAGCGATTCGCCTGCCGTGAGACGCCATCACGATTGACAACGCTGCCGCGCGCCACCTAGCGTTTTCCAAGATCCAAGAATTTGCCTGGTAAAAAAAGCATGTCCGCTAATCGCCTCTCTGGCGTTGCCCGCCGTGTCGTGCTAGCCGGGGCCGCAGGGTTTACCGGCGCGCTCGCCGCCCCCTCGCTCTCCCGCGCACAGCGGCGTGACCCCAGGGTGCTGAAGTTCATCCCCAATACCGGGTTGACCGTGCTCGACCCGATCTGGACCTCGTCGCTGATCACCAGCAACCATGGCTACTATGTCTACGACACGCTGTATGGCGCGCGGTCTGACTTCAGCGTGGCGCCGCAGATGGCCGAGGGGCATACGGTCGATCCCTCCTACACCGACTGGTCGATCAAGCTGCGCGAGGGGTTATGGTTCCATGACGGCACCCCGGTGTTGGCCAGCGACTGCGTGGCCAGCATCCGGCGCTGGGCGCGACGCGATGCGTTCGGGGCGGCGATGATGCGCCTGGTCGACGAGTTGAGTGCGCCCGACGACCGCACCATCCGCTTTCGCTTCAAGCAGCGCTTCCCGCGGCTGCTGGTGGGGCTGGGGCGGACCTTCGGGGTGCCGGCCTTCATGATGCCCGCCCGGTTCGGCGATGTGGACGGGTTCGCCACCATCAAGGAGGCGGTCGGCAGCGGGCCGTACCGCTTCGTCGCCGAGGCGTTCAACACCGGCGCGAGCGCTGTGTATAGCAGGTTCGACCGCTATGCGCCGCGCCAGGAGGCGCCGGATGGGACCACCGGCGGCAAGGTTGGGCATTTCGAGCGGATCGAATGGACCACCATGGCCGACCATGGCACCGCGATTGCAGCGATGCAGTCGGGCGAGATGGATTGGTGGGAGAGCACGCCGGCCGACCTGCGCGACCTGGTGCGGCGCACACGCAACCTGCGCCTGGAGGTCAAGGACGAGTTCGGCTGGATGGGGGCGCTCAGCTTCAACGTCATGCAGCCGCCGTTCGACAATGTCCGGCTGCGCCGCGCCTTCCTGTCGGCGATCAACCAGCAGGATTTCCTGCTGGCCGCGATGGGCGAGGGTGAGCGCGCCTGGCAGGAGTGCCGCTCGTTCTTTCCGTGCAACGCGCCGTTCGCCAACGAGATCGCCGGCAGCCGGGCGATGCCCAAGCCGCAGGATCTGGCGGCCGCGCGCAAGGCGATCGCGGAGTCCGGCTACAACGGCGAGAAAGTGGCGCTGCTGGTGGCCACCGATATCCACTATCACAACGCCTTCGGCCAGGTGAGCGGCGACCTGGTGCGCCGGCTGGGGATGAACCTCGATTTCCAGGCGATGGACTGGGGGACGCTGTTGCAGCGCATCCAGAACAAGGGGCCGACCGACAAAGGCGGCTGGAGCCTGTACCACTCGGCGGCCGCGAACGTCTCGACCTATTCGCCGGGGCTGGCCGGGCTGATCCGCGGCGATGGCGGCAGCAACAACGGCTACCGCAACCCGCAGACCGTGCGGCTGACCGAGGCGTGGCGCAACGCAGCACCTGATGCGCCGCAGCAGGAAATCTACGACCAGCTCCAGCAGGTGCTATTCGACGATCCGCCCTTCGTGCCACTCGGCCAATACAGCGTGTTCACCACCCATGGCCGCGACATCGCTGGCATCCTGCCGGGCGTCGTGTCCTATCCCTGGAATGTCCGCCGCGTCTGACCCCCCCGCCAAGGAAAACCCCGATGACCTCGCAGATTCGCCGCCGGTCCGTGCTTGTCGGCGCCGCCGCCCTGGCCGCGCCCCTGGCCGCCCCGTCCGTGTCCAAGGCGCAGCGGCGCGATCCGCGGGTGCTGAAGTTCATTCCGAATACCGGGCTGACCGTGCTCGACCCGGTCTGGACCGCGTCCCTGGTCACCGGCAACCACGGCTACCACGTGTGGGACACGCTGTACGGCACGCGTAACGACTACACTCCGGCACCGCAGATGGCCGAGGGGCACACCGTCAACGCCGACTATACCGACTGGACGATCACGCTGCGGCCCAATTTGTGGTTTCATGACGGCACCCCGGTATTGGCGCGCGACTGCATCGCCAGCCTGCGGCGCTGGGCCAAGCGGGACAGCTTCGGCGCGGTGATGTGGCCGCAACTCGACGAGGTCACGGCACCCGATGACCGCACCATCCGCTTCCGCTTCAAGCGTCGCTTTCCGCGCCTGCTGGAAGCGCTCGGCCGCACCTCGGGCCTGCCAGCGTTCATCATGCCCGCACGGTACGGCGACATCGACGCCTTCACCGCCATCAAGGAGGTGGTCGGCAGCGGGCCATACCGCTTCCTTCCGGACCAGTTCATCGCCGGCACCAACGTCGTCTATGCCAAGTTCGACAAATACGTGCCGCGCCAGGACACGCCAAACCGCACCGCCGGGGCCAAGATCGCCCATATGGAGCGCGTCGAGTGGACCACCATGGCCGACCACGGCACCGCGATCGCCGCCATGCAGTCGGGCGAGATGGACTGGTGGGAGAGCACCCCCGCCGATTTGCGCCCGCTGGTCCAGCGCAGCAGCAAGCTCACGCTGGAAGTGAAGGATGAATTCGGCTGGATGGGCGTCCTGCGCTTCAACTTCCTCCAGCCGCCGTTCGACAACGTCAAGCTGCGCCGTGCCTTCCTGTCCGCGATCCACCAGCCCGATTTCCTGCGTGCCGCCGCCGGCGAGGGCGGCTCCGCCTGGCAGACCTGCCGGGCCTATTTCCCGTGCGGCGCGCCGTTTGTGAACGAGGCGGCGGGAAAGGCCGCCATGCCGATGGCCGAGGACCTGACCGCCGCCAAGAAGGCCATCGCCGAGGCCGGCTATAACGGTGAAAAAATCGCGCTGCTGGTGCCGACCGATATTCACCATCACAACGCCTTCGGCCAGGTCAGCGGCGACCTGATCCGCCGGCTTGGCATGAACCTCGACTACCAGGCGATGGACTGGGGCACGATGATCCAGCGCATCACCAACAAGGGCCCGGTAGACAAGGGCGGCTGGAGCCTGTTCCACACGGCGGGCTCGAATGTGTCGATGGCCTCGCCGGCACTGAACTTCTTCATCCGGGGCGATGGCGGCTGGACCGGCTGGTACCAGAACGAAGCGATCGGCAAGCTGACGCAGGAATGGCGCGATACCGCCCCGGAGCAGCCGCAACAGCACATCTTCGACGCCATTCAGAAATCGCTGTTCGAGGACCCGCCGTTCGTGCCGTTGGGTCAGTACACCACCTTCACCACCTACTCGCGGGACATCACCGGCGTGCTGCCGGGGATCGGGTCGTATCCGTGGAATATCCGGCGGGTTTAAAGGGAGGAAGGCGAGGGCTCTGCCCTCGACCCGCTGGGGCCCGAGGCCCCAGACCCCATGCGTTCGAGCGCCTTTTGAAAAGGGGGTTAAGGGTTGAGGTCCTGAGGCTCGGACCCTGGTGGGGTCTGGGGCAAAGCCCCAGCCTTCATCCCTTCTAGCCGCGTCAGAAATCCCGCGCGAAGCCGGCGATCCAGCCGCCATCCACGGCCAGGATCTGCGCGGTGACGAAGGCGCTGTCGGGGTCGGCCAGGAACAGCGCCACATGAGCAATTTCGCGCGTTTCCGCCGGCCGGCCCATCGGGATATGTGACATCAGCCGGGCGTGCAGTTCCTGTTCGTCGCTGGTGGCATCGTTGATCCAATTGCGCCAGCCGTCGGTGGCGGTGCTCCCCGGGGCGATGGCGTTCACCGTGATGCCGTGCTGCGCCAACTCGATCGCCATGCCCTTGGTGAGGTTGGCGACGCCGGCTTTGGCGGCGACATAGGCGCTTTGCAGCCGCATCGGCACCAGGCCGAGCACCGAGGAGATGTTGATGATGCGGCCGTATTTTTGCGGGATCATCGCCGCCGAGGCCGCCCGGCTGACCAGGAATACGCCGGTCAGGTCGACGTCGATCAGGCGCTTCCACTGCGCGATGCGCACCTTGTCGATCGGCAGCCGGTCCGCCGGCGCGGTGCCAATGCCGGCATTGTTGACGCAGATATCGAGCTTGCCGTAGCGCACCAGCACGGCGTCGATCGCGGCCTGGACATCGTCTTCGTCGGTGACGTCGAGCTTTAGCGCCATGTGGCGCGGATCGTTCGCGGCCTCGTCAGGCGCCTGCACATCGGAGTACACCACCGAGGCGCCCTCGGCGGCGAAGCGATCGGCGATGGCCCGGCCGATGCCCTTGGCCGAGCCGGTGACCAGGGCCACGCGGCCCGTCAGATCAACGCGCATTGGCGTCCCCTCCCCTGTTGCGCCGATACGCGCCTTGCCTGCGGGCGCGTCGGTGGCTTACGGTGCCACCTATTATAATCTCTGGTCCAGCGGTGCAACGCCGGACCACTGCCGGGAGGGCCGCGCCGCATGGCCGCCAAGTCAAAATCCGCCGCCGGACTCAACCGTCCGCCGCTGCCCGAGGGGCTGACGGCCGAGGAGATGGTGCGGCTGTATGAGCAGATGGCGCTGTTGCGGAAGTTCGAGTTGGCGGCCCAGGTCGCGTGCCGGCGCGGCGAGACGCCGGGCTTCCTGCATTTGTATATCGGCGAGGAGGCCACTGCCGTCGGTGTTTGTGCCCACCTGCGCAAGACCGATTGGATCACCTCCACGCATCGCGGTCACGGGCACGCGCTGGCCAAGGGCATGGACCCCAACGTGCTGATGGCCGAGCTGTACGGCAAGTCCGGCGGCAGCGTCGGCGGGCGCGGCGGCACGATGCATCTCTACCAGCGCTCGATCGGCCTGTTCGGCACCAACGGCGTGGTGGCATCCGGCGCGCCGCAAGCGGTGGGTGCGGCCATCGCCGCGCGGCACACGGGCACCGATGGCGTGGCGGTGGCGTTCTTCGGCGACGGTGCGACCAGCCATGGCGCCTTCCACGAGGCGCTGAATTTTGCCGGCGTGCAAAAGGCGCCGGTGATCCTGGTGTGCGAAAACAACCTGTATGCCACGGCAACCCCGCTGAGCAGCATCACGCTGAACCCGGAGATCGCCAGCCGGGCAGCGGCCTATGGCATCCCCGGCGTTGCGGTCGATGGCAACGATGTCGTCGCTGTCTGGACGGTGATGAAACAGGCCGCCGAGCGGGCGCGGCGCGGCGAGGGGCCGACGCTGATCGAGTCCAAGACCTACCGCACCGTCGGCCACCACGAGGGCGACACCGTCACCGGCACCTACCGCACCCAGGAAGAAGTCGATGGCTGGCTGAAGCGCGATCCCGTCGTCACCTTTCGCGCCCGCCTGGTGGACGAGTTCGGCATCGCCACCGACAAGACCCTGGCCGGCATCGAGAAGCGCATCGACGACGAGGTCGAAGCCTCGGTCGAATTCGCCCGGGCCTCGGCCGAACCCGATCCCGCCACGGTGATGCGCCACACCTATGCCGACCCGATCAACCCGCCCGAGGCCCTCGCGCCGCCAAAACAGCGCAAGACCACCGAGATGGGCTGGCTGGACGCCGTGCGCGACGGCATCGCCGAGGAGATGCGCGCCAACCCCAACATCATCTATTACGGCGAAGGCACCGGCGAACGCGGCGGCACTTTTGGCCACACTAAGGGGCTGTACCAAGAATTCGGCGCCCACCGCATGGTCGACACGCCGATCAGCGAACTCGGCTTCACCGGCGCCTCCCTCGGCGCCTCGGCCACCGGCGTGCGCTGCGTCGCCGACCTGATGTTCGCCGATTTCATGTTCGAGGCGGCGGGGCAAATCGCGCTCCAGGCCGCCAAGCTGCGCTACATGTCGAATGGCCAGATGAACGCGCCTATGGTGATCCGCGTCGGCGCCGGCACCATCCGCTCGACCGGGCCGCATCATTCCGGCACCTATCATTCCATGTGGGCGCACTTGCCGGGCCTGCTGGTGGCAGTGCCCTCCACCCCGGCCGACGCCAAGGGCCTGTGGAAAACCGCCCTGCGCGCCGGCGATCCCGTCATCATGATGGAGCCCAAGGGCTTGTTCGCCAGCAAAGGCCCAGTGCCCGAGGGCGACGATCATTACGTCCCCTTCGGCGTCGCCCGCATCGCCCGTCAGGGCCAGCACCTCACAATCGCCGCCGCCGGCCAGATGGTCCAGCGCTCGCTCGAAGCCGCCGAAGCGCTCGCCGCCGAAGGCATCGAGGTCGAAGTGATCGACCTGCGCACCATCCAGCCGCTCGACGTCGACACCGTTGCCGAGAGTGTTCGCAAAACGCATCGGCTTCTCGTGGTCGACGAAGGCTGGCCGATGATGGGGCTGGGCGCCGAACTCGGCCAGGCGATGAACGAAATCTGCTGGGACCAGCTCGATGCGCCTGTCGCGCGTCTGCACACCGCCCCGGTCACCCATCCGTTCGGCCCGGCGCTGGAACGCGCCATGCTGGTCAGCGCCGAACTTGTCGCCGAGCGTGTCAAGGAAGTGATCGGCGGCAAGGCGACGCCGCCCTGGCGCTGGAAAGGCCGCATCGACGGCATCCAGGCCGAGGTGACGCAGGCCGCCGCACCCAGCGCGCCAAAGCCGGCCGCCGCGACGGCGCCAAAGATCGCTGGCGAGCCGATCCTGATGCCTTTCGGCGACCTCACCGTGGATTCCGGCAAGCTGGTCCGCTGGACCGTGGCCGCCGGCGACCGGGTGAAGAAAGGGCAAACCGTGGCCGAGATCGAGACCGACAAGGCGGTGGTGGAGATCGAGGCGCCGGCCGATGGTGTGGTGACGCAGACGATCACCGAAACCGGCACTGTGGTGAAGATGGGCGGCATGATCGGAGCGGTGACATGAAGATCCTCTACCTTAATTATCCCCTGCCGTCGGACGGGCTTGAACAGGCCACCTTCGGCGGTGCCGCCACCCTGGCCATGTACCCGGTTGGCGGTACCCCCACCGCGCAGGAAATGGCCGAGGCGGACGGTATCATCACCGGCTCGGCCAACCATGATGTCGGCGCCGTCGAGCAGTATCCGAACTGCAAGATCATCCTGCGTCTCGGTGTCGGCTACGACAATCTCGACGTTAACGCCTGGGCCGCGCGCGGTGTGCCGGTTTGTAACGTGCCTGACTACGGCACCAGCGAAGTCGCCGACCACGCGGTCACCCTGATGGTCTCGCTGGCGCGCGGTATCGTACATTACCAGGAGAAGCTGCGCGCCGACCCGATCGGCAACTGGGGCTGGGCGCCCGGCCCTCGGCTGATGCGCCGGCTGCGCGACAATACGTTCGGGATCATCGGCTTCGGCCGCATCGGCATGGCCGCCGCCCGCCGCGCCGCCGGGTTCGGCATGGACATCGTGTTCTACGACCCACATCTGCCGAGCGGCGTCGAACTCGGCTTCGGTTGCCGGCGGGTGCATTCGGTCGAGGAATTGATGGCGCAATCCGACGCGGTCAGCCTGCATGCGCCATCCACCGACGAGACCAAACACATCATCAACGCCCGCTCCCTGGCGGCAGCCAAGCAGGACCTGATACTGATCAACACCGCGCGCGGGCCGCTGGTCGATCTCGACGCGCTCTATGACGGGCTCAGGTCGGGCAAGGTTGGTGGCGCCGGGCTGGATGTGTTCCCCAGCGAACCGCCCGCCCCCCTGCCCCGCCTGCTCGCCGCCTGGCGCGACGGCGAGGCGTGGCTGCGCGATCGCCTGCTGGTCACGCCGCATGCCGCGTTCTACTCGCCGCCCTCCAACCTCGATATCCGGCGCAAGGCAGCGGAGTGCCTGCTGGTGTTCCTGCGCGACAACCGGCTGACCAACTGCGTCAACCTGGAGTTGCTTCGGCGCAACCGCTAGCTGGCGGAGAAGGCGTAGCTCAGGCTGTAGGCATCCCCGCGATGGCGCGCCACAGTGAACTCGGTCGGCTGGCCGGCATCGTCGAGGTAGACGATCTCGCTGACCAGCACGGCGGCGCCGACCGACAGATCGAGCCGGCGGGTCAAGGCGGCGTCGGCCAGTTCGGCACGCACCGTCACGCGCACGCCGGACAGGCGCAGGCCCAACCGGCGCTGCACCGAGCGGAACACCACGACATCGTCGAAGTCGCGCCGGGTCAGCTGTGCGCCGATGGCCGGCGGGAAATAGATCGTCACGTCGCTCAGCGGCACGCCGTCGCGCATCACCCGGCCGCGCAGGCAAGGCAGCGCGGTGGCAGGGTCCAGGCCGAGGACGCGGGCGGCGACGGGGGCGTGCTGTTCCTGCCAATCAGAGATTTCCAGCGCCGCACCCTCGGTGGCCGCCACGATATCGTCCAGCGAGTTCAACTTTCGCGCGGCTGGGCCGCGCGGCTCGGCGCTGGCCACCATGGCGGGCTTGGCCGGGCGCTTGTCGATCAGGCCCTCTGCTTCCAACTCGCGGAGGGCGTGGCGAACGGTGATCAGGCTGACGCCGAAGCCCTTGGCCAGGCTGGCTTCGGTCGGCAACTCGCTGCCAACCGCAAGCCGCCGCGCGATGATCGCGGCGCGCAGCCGGGCGGCAATCTGGCGGTAGAGCTTGCCGTTGGCGCGATCCAGCGCGCGGGTGAGGCGGGTCGTGAGCATGTTACATGTCCTGCGCCATCGGGCGAGTCCCGGCAAGCGCTGCGCCGGGATTGCATCACGATTGCGCAACCACCCCCTGGTCGTGCCGGGTAGGGCTGGGTAGGGTCGAGCGGAATGGATACCGTACTTTCGATCGACCTGGGGGGAAGCTCGCTGCGCGCCGCGTTGGTGGGGCGTGACGGGCGGATTGCGGCCAGCGCCGTGCGTCGCCACCGTGTGGGCGAGGAGGCCGACGCCGAGGGCTGGTGGGCTATGTTGGTCGAGGCGGTGGCCGAGCTGCCGCGGGCCGAGGTGAAGGCGATCATTGCCACCGGTTTCACCCGCAGCCAGGTGCTGGTGGATGAGGCGGGCGATCCGGTGCGGCCGGCGCAGTGCTTTCCCGACACGCGGGCGGGGGCCGAGGCGGCTGAGCTGGCGGGAGCGACGCGGGGCACCTGGGTCGAGATGACGGCGTTCCACCCCGCGGCGCGGCTGCGCTGGGCACAAGCGCATGACCCCGCGGCGTTTGCACGGGCGCGGCATGTGTTGCAGCCGAAGGATTTCCTGGTGCTGCGGCTGACCGGAAAGCGGGCGAGCGACCGGATCAGCAATGCCTGGGCGCTGGAGCGACGCGGCAGTGTGCGGGCGCTGGCGCTGTTTCGTCGGTCACGGCTGGATGCCTCGCTGTTGCCGGAATTGTTCGATCCCTGGGATATCGTCGGGCCCTGCAGCGGGCTGGCCGGATACGAAGGCGTGCCGGTGATGTGCGGGGCGATGGATACCTGGTGCGCCAGCCTTGGCGCCGGGGCGTCGCTGCCAGGGGATGCCTATCTGATCGCGGGCACCACTGATGCCGGCGGGGTGCTGAGCGATACGGCGGGCGAGGCGGAGGGGTTGGTGACGCTGCCGTGGGGGATCGGCATGTTCCATACCGGCGGGCCGAGCGGGGCGGGCGGCGATTGCCTGCAATGGCTGGCCGAAATGCTTGGGCAGCCAGACGTGGCATCGGTGGCGGCTTTGGCCGAGCGGGCGGTGGTGAATGGCACGCCGTTGCTCTTCCTGCCGGCGCTGTCGGGCGAGCGGGCGCCGAGCTGGGCGGCGAGCAGCCGGGGGATGTTCGCCGGGCTGGATCGCGGGCATGGCGCGGCGGAACTGGCGCGGGCGGTGATGGAGGGGGTGGCGTTTGCCGATCGCGACCTATTGGGCGGATTGCCGTTTGATCGGTTGTTTTTGGGCGGCGGCGGAGCGCGGTCCGATTTATGGTGCCAGATCCGGGCCGATGTGTTGGGCTGCCAGGTGCTGCGGACCAGCGAGCAGCCGGGGCTGGTGGGCGCGGCGCTGGTCGCCTGGGCCGGGCTGGGCGCATACCCGACGCTATCGGCGGCGCAGGCGGCGTTGTCGGAGCGGGCCGATGTGTTCCGGCCGGATCGGACGGTGATCGCGCGGTATCAGCGGCTGTTCGAAATGTTCAAGCACTTGCAGACGGCGGCGGCGACGCTGGCGCACGGGTTGAGCCGGTTCTGAGCGAGGGGGGGCGAGATGGCGAAGGCTGCGAATGACCGGGCGATGAAGCGGGTGCTGGCGCTGTTGGAGACTATACCGCTGATCGACGGGCATAACGACCTGCCATGGGTGATCCGCAATGACGTCAGGGCGCAGGGCGATGTAGCGGCGTACGATATTTCGCGGCAGCGCAATGACGGCGACACCGATATTCCGCGGCTGCGCGAAGGCCGGGTGAGCGGGCAGGTCTGGGCGGCGTATGTGCCAAGCGAGATCGCGCAGCCCGGGCGGGCGGTGATGGAGCAGATCGATATCGTGCTTCAGATGCAGACGGCGTACCCCGAGGTGTTCCTGCCGGTGATGCGGTCGGGTGATTTCATGCGGGCGAAGCGGGCGGGGAAGATCGCCTCGATGCTGGCCGTCGAGGGGGGCGTGGGGCTGGAAAATTCGCTGGCGCCGCTGCGGGTTTGGCATGCGGCCGGCGCTCGGCTGATGACGCTGTGCCATAACGGGACGCTGGACTGGGTGGATTCGGCGACTGACGAAGCACGACATGGCGGGTTGACGGGGTTCGGGCGGGCGGTGGTGGGCGAGCTGAACCGGTTGGGGATGATGGTGGATTGCGCCCATGTGGCGCCGAGCGTGATGCGACAGGTTTTGGCGCTCAGTTCGGCCCCGGTGGTGTTCAGCCATTCCAATGCGCGAGCGCTGTGCGATCACGTGCGCAATGTGCCGGATGATGTGCTGGGGCTGGTGCGGCAACGCGGCGGGTTGGTGATGGCGACGTTCATTCCGGATTTTCTCAGCGAGACGGTACGGCAATGGATGGGGCCGCTGCGGGCGAGCTTCGTTTTGCATACCGAGGCCGAGCGGCTGTCCAAGATCGCGGTGCATGAGAAAACGCATGGGGCCCGGCCCTTGGCGAAGCTGGAGGATGTGGCGGACCACATCGAGTACATCGCCAATATTGTCGGGCCGGAGCGGGTTGGCATCGGGTCGGATTTCTTTGGCGTGGCGACGACGCCGGTGGGGCTGGAGGATGTGCGGCGGTTTCCGCAGTTGCTGGCGGAGATGATCCGGCGAGGTTGGACCGACGCGGCGGTGGCGGGGCTGGCGGGCGGGAACTTCATTCGCACGTTCCGCGCGGTGGAACGGGAGGGCGCGCGATTGCGCAAGTGCCGGCCTGTCCCGTACGGCACGACGCAGACCATCGATGGCGCGGCTTGACCTGGGACGCTGCGTGTCGTTCAAGGCACGCGGCGAGCGCGTAGCTCAGTTGGTAGAGCACCGGACTTTTAATCTGGTGGTCCTGGGTTCGAGTCCCAGCGCGCTCACCATTTCAATAATTTGGGAGCCACCGCCCAGCACTTCTGGACGATAGCCTCCACGGAGGCACGCCGGGCGGCCACGATGGCGCGGTGGCGGCGCCAACGGCATTTTGGCGTGCATCCCGCCGACGTCATGACGGCCCAGTGCCCTATCCCTTCTTGACGCCCCACAGCACCGTATTGGCCGCCTTCACGAACCCGGACAGGCCATTCCGATAGGCCTGCGGGATGAAATACTGGCCGATCGGTATATACGGCGGCTCCTGGAAGCCCAGCAGTTGCATCTCGGTGGTCACTTTCTGCTGCGCGGTGAGGTCCGGGGCGTCGAACCAGGCGTCGCGCAGGGCTTCCATCTTCGCGTTGGGATCGGAGCCGTAGAGCGGGATATGGCTGCCGGGGTTGGACGGCCACAGCCCGGCCCAGGCGATGCAATAGACATTCCAGTTCTTCAGCACGTTGGGGTCCTTGGACTGGATGCGGCCGATCATCGTGCCCCAGTCCATGCTCTGGTATTCCAGGTTCAGGCCGAGTTCCTTGAACAGCGCGCGGGCGACCTCGCCCATGGCATTCGGCGCCGGCAGCTCGGTGGGGACGATCTGGATGATCTTCTCGCCGGCATAGCCGCTCTCCTTGATCAGGCGGCGGGCGAGGTCGAGGTCGCGCTTGCCGGTCAGGCCGGCCATGCCCTCGGCCGAGGCGAAGGGCGAGCCCGGCGTGAACATGCCGACATTGTTGCGGGAGAGATCGGCGGCGTCGCCGACGATGGCCTGCATGAAGTCGGTCTGGTTGATCGCCGGGATCAGGGCGGCGCGCAGCTTGGGGTTGTTGAAGGGGGGCACTGCCTGGTTGAAATAAACCATGCCGTAGAAGCCGAGCGGATCGAGCGGGGCGACGGTGACGCCTGCCTGTTTGCGCAGCATCGGCAGCAGGTCGAGCAGCGGGCGTTCGAGCCAGTCGATCTCACCCTTTTGCAGGGCAGCCGCGGCGGTGGCGGCGTCCGGCAGGATGCGCCAGTCGACTTTGTCGAAATGCGCGACCTTGCCGCCCGACCAGAACGCCGGGGGTTCCTGGCGCGGGACGTATCTTTCGTTGCGGACGTAGCCGACCGAGGCGCCGGCGACCCACTCGTCTTTGACGAAGCGGTAGGGGCCGCTGCCGGTGGCATCGGTGATGGCGGTGAAGGCATCGGTGTTGGCGATGCGCTCGGGGTAGATGAAGCAGAACGTGCCGCCGAGGCCGTAGAGCAGGTGGGCGAAGGGCTTGCTCAGCTTGATCTCGAAGCGGCGGTCGTCCAGCGCCTTCATCTCGACCAGCTGGCTGGCCATGCGTTTGCCGAAAGCGTCGCGCTTGGACCAGCGATTGATCGAGGCGACAGCATCGCGGGCGCGCACCGGCTCGCCGTCGTGGAACAACAACCCCTCGCGCAGCGTGAAGCGCCAGGTCAGCCGGTCGTCGGACAGCTCGTGCCCCGCCACCATCTGCGGCCGCGGGACCAGCCCGTCATCCAGCCCATAGAGCTGGTCGGCGGTCATGTAGGCGTGCATCAGCGAGATCAGCGAGTTCGACCACAGCGGGTCGAGCGAGGTCAGGTTGGCGTGCGGCACGAAGCGCAGGGTGCGCGCCGCCCCCTGACCAGCCCCCTGGCCGATCGCCGGTCGCGCCAGTCCGCTGGCCATCGCCGCTCCGAGCAGCGGCAGGCCGAGGGCGGTCCGCCGGCCGAAACCTGTTGATACCGACATGATGCGCTCCGCTTTTGCAAAGGATGCGCAATGATAGCCGCGCGACCGCCGCGCGGCGACCGTGCCGTCGAGTATGCTGCGTTGCAAAAAAAAGGCCGTCAGTCGAGTAGGCGGATCTCGTCGCCTTCCGACACCACGCCCTCGCGCAAAACCGCTGCATACAGGCCGAGATTGCCGCCATGCCGGTCGGCAAGCGTGCGCAACACCAGCCGGTCGCTTTCGCCCGTGGCTGGGTCGACGCCGATCATCGCGCAACGGGCATCGGGCTCGACGATGGCGATCTCGACGCGCGCGCCAATGGCCAGGCGGCGGCCGACCAAGGCATCTTCGGCGAAGGGCGCCGCACCGGGCCAGTCGAATTCGAGGTTCATGCGAAAGCGGCTGGCATCGTCGGCAATCCCCGCCTCGGCGGCAAAGCCCGTGAGAGTCTGGCTGGTGACGAGCGAGAGCGGCCGGCAATCCTGCATGCCGCGCGTGGCGAAGCGCAGAGTGAGCGCCTTGCCGCTTGCGGCCTCCAATTCGGCCAGCAGTCGCGGATCGTCGATGCGCAGCACTGCTCCGCCTGGGGTCGCGACCGCCACGGCAAAGGCGTCATCATCCGGCAAGGCCGGGGCCACGCCGCTGCCGCGCGCCCAGGCCGCCTCCAGCGCCGCATCGCCCAGGGTGCGCGACGGCTCGACGAAGCGCGGCCGGTAGCCAACCATCGGCCCCAGGGCGCGCGCGCTGAACCACGGGAAGTGGCCGGGTCCCGCCGTGTCGATGAACGACCAGACGCGATCGCCGACCAGGCCGGCATGGCTCGCGATGGCACGCGCCACCACCTCGCCGGCCATGCTCTTGACCGGGTGGCGGCGGATGGCGCGGATCGTGCCCAGCACGGTCATGCCCAGGCCAGGTTCCACGGCACCGGGGTCGTGCCCTCCAGCATCCCCTTCAGATCCTTCCGGTAGGCCGTGTTGATGAAGAAGCGGCCCAGCGGCAGCGATGGCAGGGTGTCAAAAGCCTCGCGGTGGATCGCCTCGGCCAGGCGGTCGCGATCGGCCTCGGCCGGAGCAGTCAGCCACTCGGCGGTCAGGCTCTCGATGCGGCCATTCTCGTACCAGCCGGGCCAGCCCTTGGCGCCCAGGCCACGAATGGTGCTGGAGACCGCGGGATGGGCCAGCGACGTGCCGAACCACCAGGTATGGAACACCGACCAGCCGCCCTTCTCGGTCGGCTCGCGCGAATTGCGCCGCTGCACCAGCGAGCCCCAATCGGTGTCGGCCAATTCGACATTCATGCCGAGCTTCTTGAGGTAGTCGAAGGAAACATGGCCGAACGGCGCGATCGAGGGCACATCGGCTGGATTGAGCACCACTACCTTCTCCCCGTTATAGCCCGAGGCCTTCAGTGCCACGCGCGCGGCAGCGAGGTCGCCGCGCATGATATCCTTGCCCAATTCCTGGCCATAGCGCGTGCCGCAGGGGAACAGCGCGCGGCAGGCGGTGAACAGGCTTTCGTCATTGCCGGTGACGGCGCGCATGTAGTCTTCCTGCGGCAGGCCCATGGCGACCGCGCGGCGCACCGCGAGGTTGTTGAACGGCGCTTGCAGGTGGTTGAAGCGCAGCGTGCCGTTATAGCCGATCGGGTTGGTGTTCTGCACGCGCAGGTGGCTCATGCGACGGACCAGCGGCACCAGGTCGGGCTGGATCTGTTCCCACCAATCCACTTCCTGGTTCTGCAGCGCGGCGGCAACCGTCGAGGGATCGGTGATCACCTTCCACTCCACCCGCTCGATATGGGCGATCTTGCCGCCGGTCAGCCATTCTGCCGGTTCTTGGCGCGGCACATAGCCGTCGAAACGCTGATAGGCGACGTGGCTGCCCTGGACGAACTCGTTGGCCAGGAAGCGGTACGGCCCGGAGCCGATCATCTCGCTGACCTGCTTGCTCGGATCGGTCTTGGCCAGGTGCTCCGGCATAATGAACGGCACCATGCCGTTCGGCTTGCCGATGGCGTCGGCCAGCAGGGCGAAGGGGCGCTTGAGCTTCACCTTGATGGTCCGGTCATCGGCGGTGGCCCACTCCTCCACGAACGTCGCCGCGGTCTGGCCAAAGATATCGCGTGCTGCCCAGCGCTTCAGACTCTGGGCACAATCGCGCGCCAGCACCGGCTCGCCGTTGTGGAACTTCAGCCCGGGGCGCAGCTTGATGAGCCAGGTGCGGCCGTCATCCTCGATGCTGTAGCCTTCGGCCATCTGCGGCTTCGGCTCCAGCTTGGCGTTCACCCCGAACAGCGTGTCGAACACATAGTAGCCGTGGGTCTGCACCGTCTGGGTGGTGGTCCAGTGCGGATCGAGCGAGGACAGGTCGGCGGTAGGGACGAATTTCAGCACGCGCGATTTCTGGGCGATGGCGGGGGCCGCGAGCGTGGCCAAGGCGGTGCCGGCAGCACCGGCGGCGGCAACCGAACGCATGAAATTTCGACGCTTCATCGGCATCGTGGTCCTCCCTATGCGGCTGCTGTCCAGCCTTGCGGACCTCAATCACACACGCGCTGGCCAAGGATCAACTGTTTTCAGATCAACCAGTTTCAGACAACATCGCCGCCAGCCGCTTCGGCGCGGTCATACGCCAGCTGCGCCGAACCAGCGCTGCAACCTCGTCCCAGTCGACTGCCCCGGCAAGGCGCAGGCCGATCCAGCCCTTGGGGCCAACATAGGGCGGTCGGAAAAACCGCTCGGGATCGGCCTCGATCAGCAACTGCTGCACCCCCTTCGGCGCCTTGCACCACAGCCCGGTGCCGGCCGCGCCTAGTTCGCGCCCCGGCACATGCATGGCGAAGATCTTCGCGCGGATGCGGAAGGTCTGGCAGTCCCAGGTCGCGCGCTCCTCGGCTTCGGGCAAGGCGAGGCAGATCGTGCGCAGACGATCCAGGGGAGCAGGCGCCCGCACCTTACGCCGCCTTCGCCTGCCGCCCGATGCGCTCCAGATTCCCCACCAGATCGCGTGCCATCCGCACCCGTTCGGCCACGCTCATCGCCCGCGCGACGGCCAACTTGTGGTCCGGGCGCAGACGGATGATGCCGCCCTTGCTGGACAGCCAGGAGATCAGCCCGGCAGGATTGCCGAAGACGTTGCCGCGGAAGCCCAGCACCATGCCCTTCGGCCCGGAATCGAGTTTTTCTACCCCTGCGGCGCGGCACATGCGCTTGATGCCAACCACCTGGAGCAGGTTTTCGACCTCCTCCGGCATCGGCCCGAAGCGGTCAACCAACTCGGCGGCCATCGCTTCGCTCTGCGCGTCATCCTCCAGCGCGCCGATGCGGCGGTACAGGCCGAGACGCACCGGGAGGTCGCGGACATAGGTCTCCGGGATCAGCACCGGCAGGCCAAGATTGATGTTCGGCGTCCAGTCGCGATCGGCGGCTTTCCGGCGGCCCTTGGCGGCGCTCTGCTCGGCGACGGCGTCTTCCAGCATCTGCTGGTACAGTTCGATGCCGACTTCGCGGATGTGCCCCGACTGTTCGTCGCCCAGCAGGTTGCCGGCGCCGCGGATGTCGAGATCGTGGCTGGCCAAAGTGAAACCGGCGCCAAGCGCGTCCAGCGTCTGCATCACATCCAGGCGCTTTTCGGCGGCGGCCGACAGGCGCTGGTTCGGCGGCCAGGTCAGGTAGGCGTAGCCGCGCTGCTTGCCGCGCCCGACGCGTCCGCGGAGCTGGTAGAGCTGGCCCAGGCCGAACATGTCCGCCCGGTGGATCACCAGCGTGTTCACCGCCGGCATGTCCAGGCCGGATTCGACGATGTTGGTGGACAGCAGGATGTCGTATTTGCCGTCGCCGAATTCGGTCATGACGCGTTCGAGTTCGGTGGGCGCGAGGCGGCCATGCGCCTGGATCATCCGCGCCTCCGGCACGATCTCGCGCAGCCGGGTGGCCATGCGGTCGAGATCCTCGACGCGGGGGACCACGCAGAACACCTGGCCGCCGCGGAAGCGTTCGCGTTGCAGCGCCTCGCGGATCACCACGCCGTCGAACGGCATGATGAAGGTGCGCACGGCCAGGCGATCCACCGGCGGGGTGGCGATCAGGCTCATCTCGCGCACCCCGGTGAGCGCCAGTTGCAGGGTGCGCGGGATCGGCGTGGCGGTCAGGGTCAGGACGTGCACGTCCTCCTTGATCGCCTTCAGCTTCTCCTTGTGGGTGACGCCGAAATGCTGCTCCTCGTCGATGATCAGCAGGCCGAGGCTGTTGAAGGTGACGGACTTGGCCAGCAGCGCATGGGTGCCGATGACGATGTTGACGGTGCCATCGGCCACGCCGGCCCGCACGGCGGCGGCCTCCTTGCCGCCCACCATGCGCGAAAGCTGGCCGATCTTGATCGGCAGGTCGGCGAAGCGGGCGGTGAAAGTGCGATAGTGCTGGCGCGAGAGGAGCGTGGTCGGCACCACCACGGCGACCTGGGCGCCGGCCATAGCGGCGACGAAGGCGGCCCGCAGCGCCACCTCGGTCTTGCCGAAGCCGACATCGCCGCAGATCAGCCGGTCCATCGGCCGGCCGCTGGCCAGATCCTCCAGCACGTCATCGATGGCGCGCGACTGGTCCTCGGTTTCGGCGAAGGGGAAGCGGGCGCAGAATTCGTCCCAGGCGCCTTCCTGCGGCATCATCGCATCGGCCTCGCGCATCTGGCGGGCGGCGGCGATGCGGATCAGCTCGCCGGCGATGTCGCGAATGCGAGACTTCATCTTTGCCTTGCGCGCCTGCCAGGAGGCGCCGCCGAGCTTGTCCAGGCTGGCGCCGGCGGTCTCGCTGCCGAAGCGCGACAGCATCTCGATGTTTTCCACCGGCAGGAACAGCTTGTCGCCGCCATCGTAGAGCAGGCGCAGGCAGTCATGCGGCGCGTCGTTGACCGACAGGGTGACGAGCCCGTCATAGCGGCCGATGCCGTGGTCCTGGTGCACCACCAGGTCGCCGGCGGCGATTTCGGTGGCTTCGGCGATGAACTGGTCGGCCCGCTTGCGCCGGCGCGGCGGGCGGGAGATGCGCTCGCCCAGCAGGTCCTGTTCGCTGATGATCGCCACGCGCTCGGCGATGAAGCCGCGTTCGAGGCCCAGCGTGACCAGGCCGACGGTGCCGCGCGGCAGGTTTCGGACCTCGTCCCAGCCCTCGGCGGTGTCGGCCTTGAAGCCGTGCTCGCGCAGCAGATTGCCCAGGCGTTCGCGCGAGCCGCGGGTCCAGGCGGCGATCACCACCCTTGTGCCGTCCGTGGTCCAGCGATTGGCCTGGGCTTGCAGTTGGTCGAACACGCTGATGCCCGGACCGCCCCCCGTTTGGGCGAAGATCGGTGACGGGCGGCCACCGGCATCGGGGCCTTCGGCACCGTCGGGCCTGCCGTACGGGCTGAACGCGAAGAACGGGCCGCGTGCCAGCATGGCATCCCAGGCGTCGCGGTCGAGATACAGCTTGGCGGCGGGCAGCGGGCGGTACGGGACCTCGCCATCGCGCGGCACGCTGCGGCGCGCGGCGTAATGGTCGGCGACCATTTCCAGCCTTGCGGTCAGCACCTCGTCGCCCTGGCTGTCGATGCTGGCCGAGGCGCCGGGCAGGTAGTCGAGCAGGGTTTCCATGCTCTCGTGGAACAGCGGCACCCAGTGCTCCATGCCGGGGTGGCGGCGGCCGTCGGAGACCGAGAGATAGAGCGGGTCGGTGGCGGCGGCCTGGCCGAACAGCTCGCGCCACGCGGTGCGGAAGCGGGCGACGCTGTCCTTGTCGAGGAACACCTCGCTGACCGGGCGCAGCACCAGCTGGTCGACCTTGTCGGCGCTGCGCTGGGTGGAGGGGTCGAAGCTGCGGATGCTCTCGATGTCGTCGCCGAACATGTCCAGGCGCAGCGGCTCGGGCACGCCGGCGGGGAAGATGTCCATGATGCCGCCGCGAACGGCGAATTCGCCCGGCTCCATGACGGTGGCGGCCCTTCCATAGCCGTTGGCCTCCAGGAAGCGGGCGAGTTCCTCGGGCTTCACCCGGTCGCCGATCTTCAGCACCCGGCTGCCGCCATGGAAGGCATGGCGCGGCGGCACGCGCTGGACCAGGGCGTTGACGGTGGTCAGGACGATGCGCTGGCCCTGCGCGGGTTCCAGCAGGCGGGAGAGGGTGGCGATGCGCTCGCTGACCAGTTCCGGGTTGGGCGAGACGCGGTCGTACGGCAGGCAGTCCCAGGCCGGGAAGCGCAGCACCTCGGCATCCGGTGCGAAGAAGGCCAGCGCCTCGGCCAGGCGGGCCATGCGGGCGTCGTCGCGGGCGATGTGGAGCAGTGGGCCCTTGTGCTCAAGCCCGCGGCGGGCCAGCAGGACGGCATCCCAGCCTTCGGGTGCGCCGTGGATGGTGGTGGTCATAGTGAGTGCGCCCCGCCGGCAGTGACGAAGGCGAGGATGGCGCGCAGCGTCGGGCTGTCATCGCCCGGGGGGATCGGCGCGCGGCCGGTGAGCCAGTCGGTCAGGTCGGTGTCCGGCAGTTCCAACACCGCCTCCAGCGCGTCCATTTCGGCATCGCTCAAGGTGGCCAGCCGCGACGCGACATAGCCGCCGATCATCAGGTCGCACTCCTTGGTGCCGCGGTGGCTGGCGCGGTACAACAGGCGGCGCCGGCGGTGCTCGATGGCTGACGGGTCACCTATGGAGTCGTCGATGGTCATGACGGTTCCATACGCCCTCGCGCGCCGTGTTGCAGCCCCGTTTGCGTCCGGAATCGACGCCCGACGCATGCGATTCGCGCAATCGCGGGTTGCTGCATCGCCGCCGCAGCCCGTACAAGCCCCCAGACGCCCCGGAGTCCCCTCACAATGTCCGAGCCCGCCGCCCGCCCCGTCCCAACCGCCATGGCCGACCGGCTGATCGTGGCGCTCGACGTGCCGACGATTGCCGCCGCGCGCGATCTCGTGGCGCAAATCGGCGATGCCGTCGGCTTCTACAAGGTCGGCTACTGGCTGCTGTATTCGCCCGGCGCCGACGCCTTGTTGGCCGAGCTGAAATCCGCCGGCAAGCGCGTCTTCCTGGACGCCAAGCTGCACGATATCGCCCAGACGGTGGAGATCGGCGCCGCCCGCGCCGCCGAGCGCGGCGTCGACCTGCTGACCGTGCACGCCGAACCCGCGGTGATGCGGGCGGCGGTCAAGGGAGCGGCTGGCAGCGGGCTGATGGTGTTCGGCGTCACCGTGCTGACCAGCCTGGACGACGCCGACCTGGCCGATATCGGCTATCGCATGGGCGTGTCCGACCTGGTCGCGCTGCGCGCCCGCCAGGCCGCCGAAGCCGGCTGCCACGGCATCATCGCCTCGCCGCAGGACAGCCCGTCCGCCCTGCGCACCGCCGCCGGCGCGCCGCATCTGCTGATCGCCACCCCAGGGGTCCGCCCATTGGGCGACTCGGCGGACGACCAAAAACGCGTCGCCACCCCGTACGCCGCGATCACCGCCGGCGCGGATTACCTGGTGGTCGGCCGCCCGGTGGTGTCCAAACCCGACCCGGCCGCCGCCGCCCGCGCGATCATCGCCGACATGGAACAGGCCCGGCTTGGCAACCTCCCCCGCTGACCAGCCCCCCGCTGAACGGCCCCCCGCTGACCGGCCGGGCCGCGACCCGCCAGCCGCGGTCGTCGCCCCGCTCTTCGCCCCGCTCACCAGCCTGCGCGGCGTCGGCGAGGCATTGTCCAAGCTGATTGCGCGCGCCGCCGGGGGCACGCGGCTGATCGAGCTGCTGTTCCACCTGCCGGATTCCTACCTCGACCGCCGCGTCCGCCGCAGCATCCGCGACACCGCGCCGGGCGAAATGGCGACGCTGGAGGTCGAGGTCGTCGGCATCGAGCCGGCGGCGACCAGCCGTCAGCCAACCAAGGTCCGCGTCACCGACGGCACCGGCTTTGCCGAGCTGGTGTTCTTCCGCCGCTTCCCGGCCAACCGCCTGATCCCCGGCGCGCGGGTGCTGCTGTCCGGCCGCTTCGGCGACGGCCGGCAGATGCCGCACCCCGACTTCATCGTGCCCGCCGACCGGCCGGACCTGTTGCCCGGCATCGAGCCGGTCTGGCCGCTGACCGCCGGCCTGTTCGGCTACCATCTGCGCCGCCCGGTGGCCGAGACAGTCGCAAGGGTGCCTGATTTCCCTGAATGGCACGACGCCGCCCTGCTGAAGCGCGAGGGCTGGCCCAGTTTCGCCGACGCCCTGCGCGCCCTGCAAACCCCCGCCGAGCTGCCCGGCCTCCACCCCACCCGCCGCCTTGCCTATGACGAATTGCTTGCCGGCCAGGTGGCGCTGGCGGTTTTGCGCCGGCGGATGCGGACCCGGCCCGGCCGCGCCCTGACCGGCGATGGCCGATTGCGCCAGGCCGCGCTCGCCAGATTTGGCCACGCCCTGACAGAGGCCCAGCGCGCCGCCCTGGCCGAGATCGACGCCGACCTGACCGCGCCGCGCCGGATGCTGCGCCTGCTCCAGGGCGATGTCGGCGCCGGCAAGACGGTGGTGGCCGCGCTGGCGATGCTGAGCGCGGTCGAATCCGGCGCCCAGGGGGCGATGATGGCCCCCACCGAATTGCTCGCCCGCCAGCACCACCGCACCCTGTCGCGCATCTGCCCGGTGCCGGTCGAACTGCTCACCGGCTCGGTTACCGGCCGCGCCCGCACCCGTGTGCTGGAGGGACTGGCGGACGGCTCGATCCCGCTGGTCGTCGGCACCCATGCGCTGATCCAGGAGGGCGTCACGTTCCATGATCTCGCCGTGGCGGTGATCGACGAACAGCACCGCTTCGGCGTCGAGCACCGGCTCAGCCTGGGCGCCAAGGGCCTGGCCACCGACGTGCTGGTGATGACCGCCACCCCGATCCCGCGCACCATCCTGCTGACCCAATGGGGCGAGATGCAGACCAGCCGTCTCGCCGGCAAACCCGCCGGCCGCCAGCCGATCCGCACCACCATCCACGCCCTGTCCACCCTGCCCGAGATCATCGAGGCGCTGCGCCGCAAGCTCGACGAGGGCGCCCGCGTCTACTGGGTCTGCCCGCTGGTCGAGGAGAGCGAGCTGATCGACCTCGCCGACGCCGAGGCCCGCTATGCCGAGCTGACCCAATACTTCGGCCCGATCGTCGGCCTCGCCCACGGCCGCCAGGATAGTTCAGTGCGCGAAGCCGCCCTGCTCGATTTCGCCGCCGGCCACACCCGCATCCTGGTCGCCACCACCGTGATCGAGGTCGGCGTGGACGTCCCGGAAGCCACCGTGATGGTCGTCGAACACGCCGAACGCTTCGGCCTGGCCCAGCTGCACCAGTTGCGCGGCCGCGTGGGCCGTGGCCGCGACGCCAGCTTCTGCCTGTTGCTGCATGCAATGGAACTACCCGAAAGTGCCCGCCGCCGCCTCGCCCTGCTGCGCGACACCGAGGACGGCTTCGTCATCGCCGACGAGGATTTTCGCCTGCGGGGCGGCGGCGACTTGCTCGGCACCCGCCAATCCGGCCTGCCGGGCTGGAAACTGGCCCAACCCGACCGCGACGAGGACCTGTTGCACATGGCCGGGCGCGATGCCGAGCTGCTGGTCCAGAAAGACCCCGAATTGCGCACGGAGCGCGGCGAGGCGGTGCGGATCCTGCTGGCGCTGTTCGAACGCGGCGCGGCGGTCAGGACGTTAAGGTCGGGGTAGAGCGGCCTTCAAGATAGGTGGACGGCGCGTCAGGAGGTATCGACGCGTACCGGCTGGCGATGACGTCGCCGACCAAATAAAGCGGACGCTGTTTCGTTTCGTTGAACACGCGTCCGAGATACTCGCCGATGATACCCAATGAAATCAGCTGCACCCCGCCGAGGAACAGCACGACAACCAGCAATGATGGATAGCCAGCCACCGGATTGCCGTAAAGCAAAGTCTGCAAAACGATGAAGATACCGTAAATTACCGAAAGGATGGCGATCGCAAACCCGAAATACGACGCGGCCTGAAGCGGGCGGATCGAAAAGCTGGTAAAGCCCTCGATTGAAAAATTCCATAGACGCCAGTAGTTGAACTTCGTCGTTCCGGCCGCCCGGAGCGCGCGCACATAGGGCACCTCCGCCTGCCGAAAGCCGATCCATGAATACAGCCCCTTCATGAACCGGTGGCGTTCGCGCAATCGCAGCAGGGCATCCACTGCCCGGCGGCTCATCAGCCGGAAATCCCCCACGTCGCGCGGGATCGGATTGTCGGCAATGGCGTTGAGAGCCCGGTAGAAGCCGTAGGCGGTCAGGCGCTTGAGCCGCGTCTCCCCTTCACGCACCAGTCGGCGGGCGAACACGACATCGTTGCCTTCGCGCCATTTGGCGACCAACTCGGGGATCAGTTCGGGCGGATCCTGAAGATCAACGTCGATCACCACCACCGCTTCGCCGCGCGCCATGTCCAGGCCTGCCGTCATCGCAATTTCCTTGCCGAAATTGCGAGAGAGCATAACCAGCGCAATGCGAGGCTCCGCCTGGCAGCATCGGCTTATCACGGCAGCGGTGCCATCGCGGCTGCCGTCATCGACAAACACGATTTCCCAATCCGCAGTGATATCGTCTAGGATCGGCCGCACGCGCCCGCAAAACGCGTCGATCACGACTTCCTCGTTGAACACGGGAACCACGAGCGAAAGAAGCGGGCGTTGCTGCAACGTCAATACCGTATTCTAGGGAATGTTTTCTAGATATGGATATCAAGGAACTCGGCCAACTCGACGGACCGCCTGAAGACCACTGGTACTATGCCTCCAAATTCGCCCTGTTGTCCAATGCGGTCGAGGCGCTGGGTGCGCGTCACGTCGTGGATATCGGCGCAGGTTCGGGCGTGTTCTCGCGCCTGTTGCTGGAGCGTACCGGGTGCGCCTCAGCCCTGTGCGTCGACCCCGCCTACGAAGTGGAAGAGGACGTGGAGATCGGCGGAAAACTGTTGCGATTCCGCCGGCAGTACGACGGCAGCCCGGTGGATTTGGTCCTGATGATGGATGTGCTTGAGCACGTCGACGACGACGTGGCACTGCTGCAAGACGTGATGGGCCCGATCGCGCCAGGAACGCCGCTGTTCGTGACGGTCCCGGCCTTTACCTTCCTGTGGTCGGCGCACGATGTATTCCTGGAGCACCGGCGCCGCTACACCCGCGCGACCCTGCAGGCCGCCTTGCGATCGGCCGGGCTCAAGATCGACTGGACTCGCTATTTTTATGCCGTCATCTTCCCGCTGGCAGCGGCAGTTCGGTTCCTCCGTCGCGGTCGGACGCCAAGCGGCGGCAGCGACCTGCGGCCGGTTCCAGGGTTTGTCGCTGCGGTGCTGAAGGCGGCCCTGCGCCTGGAGCTGCGGTTTCTATTCCCCTATCTCCGCCTGCCGGGTTTGAGCGTGGTGGCACTGGCGCGCACCGCCGGTCGCTAAAGCAGCAGCCCGCCGGAGCATTGGGCACCACGGGCACCCGGGCCAGGACACCGGCCCCAGACTGACGGGATCGCATCGGATGTTACTGCGCTTGTGGCGTGCCGAACCGCTTCTCACCGCTGTGGTATTCGGCGCTACCGTGCTGATGTGCGGGGCCTTCGCGATCCTGCTGTCGTACAGCGACGCCGACTGGTTCACGTATAGCAACATCGCGCGCAATCTGGTGAGCGGATGCGGCGTGGCGATTTCGTTCAGCGGAACCTGCGAGCCGCATTTCGGCGGCGCCCATCTGCCGCTCTACCCCACATGGGTTGCCCTGCTCTGGCTTGCATTCGGCGAGAGCGAGGGGGTCGTACGCGCCGCCAATGTCGTGGCATTCGCGCTGGCCAATGTCGTGCTGAGCCGAGCCGTGCTGACCGCCACCGGCGCTCGGCTGCCGGCCTATGCCGTGGGTCTGCTGGTGGCATTGTCGCCACTGACCGCGCGCTGGTTCGGCACGCTGTTGACCGAGCCGCTGGCCTTGGCAACAACCACGCTGGTGGGCGCGGAACTCCTGCTGATCCTCGCGCTACAGCGCCTGCGGTTGGCGATCCTGTCCATGCTGGTGGTGCTCGCCGTCTGGGTGCGGCTGGACGGCGTGCTGCTGCTGGCGCCAACAGCCGTCGCACTATGGCTGGCGCTAGGCTGGCGGCGCGCGATCCCGGCAATGATCGTCGTTGTCGCCGCGGTCGGCCTCACCGCCGGCGCATGGTCCCTGCGCAGCCTGCATGTCGGCATCAGGCCATTTCCCACCGCCTGGATGCTCCCGGACGGCAGTTTGGGGCCATTCGGCTACCAAGCGTGGCTCAAAACCTGGATCGTGACCGAAGACGCCCGGGGACGGGCCTCCTATTTTGCCATCGACCAGTACCGCCGCATCGATATCGACGACGCCGCCTTTCAGCGCTTCGATGATCGCGCCGAAGTGCAGCAATTGCTAACGCAGTTGCGCGCCGCCGAGGGGAGGCCGTTTCCCGCAGAGATCGACACCGCATTCGCCCGCCTCGCACAGGCGCGCTTGGCACAGTTCAGTCCGGCCGACCACGCCGGCCTTCTGGCCCGCCGTACCTGGGACATGGCCGGCCCATGGATCCTGCCGCTGCTCAAGACCGACGGAACGTGGACCATGCGCATACCCGCCGGATCGATGTTGCGGACGGCATATTTCTGGTCCTTTGCCATCGCCACCATCATCGCGTGGCGACAGCGTGCGTCGTTGGGCCGCCACCTGTGCACGGTCGCAGCTACGCTCTTTCTGGCGCGCGCGCTGTTCTTCGCTGCCGGCATGGGTCTGGAGGCGCGCTACATGATCGAAGCAGTGCCATTGCTGTCCTGCGTCATCGGGGTCTACCTGATTGCACCAGCGCTGCAGGCGTTGTGGCACCGACAACAAGCGCGGCGGCGCCGGCCAGCTTAGGCTTGCGCGTTCAGGGAACACTGCCGATGCTAGCCGTGGCGGCATTGGGTTAGCGAGGGCTGCGGGATTGCGAAGGCAGCAAAAGGCCTAAGTCGCACCAATGCGGTTTGCAGGCGCGCTTTTTCACGCCTAATATAGCTCTCCAATCAAACTAGTTGAGCGTCATGCCATGGATGATTGCGGAGGGCGCCCAAGTGCTGAGGAAACTCCGGGCAATGCGAGGCGAACCGACTGTCCGCGTTTGTCCATTGTAATACCCTGCTACAACGAGGAGGAGGCGCTTCCTGAAACAGTTCGGCAGCTGGATGGGCTGGTGGACCGAATGGTGGCAGCGAAGCAGATCGACGCAGACAGCGATATTTATCTGGTGGATGACGGATCGCGCGATGCGACTTGGTCGCAGATTGAGACCATGGCGCGGTCGAAGCCGCATCGATGGCATGGCATAAAGCTGTCACGCAACCGCGGGCATCAGAGCGCCCTGTTGGCCGGGCTGCACGTGGCGGAGGGCGATGTCGTGGTGAGCATCGACGCGGACCTCCAGGACGACATTGAAGCAATTCCCCTGATGGTAAAGAAGTATGCTGAGGGATGCGAAATCGTCTACGGCGTGCGCGATGATCGCTCGTCGGACACCGCCTTCAAGCGTGGTACCGCTGTCTACTACTATCGGCTGTTGCGATTGCTCGGCGTGGAAATCGTTCCGAACCTTGCGGATTTTCGCCTACTGAGCCGGCCAGCGGTCGAAGCACTGCGCGGGTATAGCGAAGTCAATCTGTTCCTCCGCGCAATCGTACCTCTCTTGGGGTTCCGGACGGGGACGGTAACCTACCGGCGCGCGGCACGTGTTGCGGGAGAGTCGAAGTACCCGCTCCAGCGAATGATCGGACTGGCTGTCAACGGCATTACATCGTTCTCAATGAGGCCACTTCGTCTGATCACCTTTGCGGGTATGGTCGTATCCGCATTGGCGTTTCTTATTGGGTTCTGGGCTATCGGTGTCAAGTTGGTTACTACCGATGCGGTGCCAGGCTGGACTTCGACTGTGGTGCCGTTGGCTTTCATCGGTGGACTGCAGATTCTCGCGCTGGGGGTCATCGGAGAATATGTGGGCAAGATCTACATGGAGGTGAAGCGGCGTCCCCACTACGAAATCGAAGCAAGAGTTTAGATTGAGCAGGTCCCTCCTGTGGCACGAACTTACGTCCCACCGTCAGGAAATTCCTTTTTCAGCAGCCCACTAGAAAACGTATCTTAGCAACACGTTCGTCCAACAATGTTCAGTTTGTTCGCCTCAGCACGCCGCGCAAAGTCAATGTGATTTTGGCAGCGACGTCGTGGAAGCGGGCCGGCAACATGCGGACCAGCATCTTGCGGCAACGCCATGCCAGGGAGCCGAACTCGCGAATAGGCTCGCCGGATGCCAGTCCGGTCTGGTGTATTACCTCTGGTAACTTGACGATCGCGCTTTCTTTTACATACAGCAGAGAATTGTAGCGGTACCATGGCTCAACCTGTGCGTTTTTTTCAAACCGTGGGCGCAGAAAGTCGAACGGTCTGTAGCCTTGGGTGGCAAAGAGAGCTCTCCAATACTCTAGTGGCTGCTCGTTGATGTGATGAGTGCCTCCCTGGCCCGGAGTAGCCGCCGAGAATAGTATTGTATCTCCGTGCCGGCAAAGACTTTCCACCAGCCCGCGAGCAGATGATTCTGGTATATGCTCGGCAACCTCCAAGCACTGTACAAGGTCAAATACCTCGCCCAGATTGAAAGGATGCACCAGATCGATCACGATGAAGCTTTCCGCTTCGATCTGGAGAGTAGTACGATCGACATAATCGCCATCTATGCCAACGACTTGGTTGACTCCGTTTTCGCGCCAAACGCGCGCCCAGCCTCCGCGCCCACAACCCACATCAAGCACCGACTGCGGCGAGAGAGCTGGGAACAACGCGGAAATGAATGCTCTAGCCGATCGGATAGCACCGCTGTCCACGTGATCAAAAAACAAATCATCGTAAGCCAATGCAGCCCCCTTGCACATGTTCAATTTGGATCAAGTCGCCGCCGGCAACAATCTGGATAGCAACAAATCTGACTGACGGTCATCCCAAAAAAACCTATTGATATTTACAATTCACATTCCTTGACTATTTCGAACAATTGATACGTCTGCCCCCGCGAATGATCTCGCACACACTGGCTGTTGGGAATGATGCTTCGATCTCCGTTAATCGCTAGTGGATCGAATCTAACACTTGGTGCCCTCTCTTCACGGCGGCGATAATTTTCGCCGGATCCTTGGTCCAGCGAAAGGGCCGCGGGTTGGCGTTTGTCTCCATCAGAAAGCGCTTGATCGCGGCCTGTAGCTCGACAACAGAGC
>CAMBRC010000052.1 GCA_945869965.1 Asaia bogorensis | reverse complement strand
GTTGAGGAAGATCAGCATCGTGTTGCTTTTGCTGACGCTGCCGGTAATTTTCCGAAGTGCCTGCGACATCAGCCTTGCATGCAGGCCCATGTGGCTGTCGCCCATCTCGCCTTCGAGTTCGGCACGCGGCACCAGGGCGGCGACGCTGTCGATCACCAGCACGTCGATGGCACCCGAGCGCACCAGCGTGTCGGTGATTTCAAGTGCTTGCTCGCCGGCGTCGGGCTGGGAAATCAGCAGGTTGTCGACATCGACACCAAGCTTGCGGGCATAGATCGGGTCGAGCGCGTGCTCGGCGTCGATGAAGGCGCAGGTCCCGCCGCGCTTCTGCGCCTCGGCGATGGCGTGCAGGGCGAGCGTGGTCTTGCCGGAGCTTTCCGGGCCATAGATCTCGATGATGCGGCCGCGCGGCAGGCCGCCGATGCCCAGTGCGAGGTCGAGGCCGAGCGAGCCCGACGGGATGACGGCGATCTGCTCGTCCTGGCTGCGCTGGCCCATGCGCATGATCGAGCCTTTGCCGAAAGCGCGTTCGATTTGCACCATCGCGGCGTCGAGCGCCTTGTTCTTGTCCATCAGGTGGCTCCAGGGAAGCGGTGTCGCGGAAGTGGGAGAAGCATTGGGTTACGCGGTGCGGCCGAGTCCCGTGAAGCGATGACGTGGCTGATCGGCAACGACCGGGCGGCATGCCTTCGTGTCGAATTGTTTCGCTCGCAACCGGCCGTTAAGAATTTGATCATCGTATGTTCCGATCGTGAGCCAATGGGAACATAGATGGAACTTTTGCGCGCCGCAAGAAGCCGGGCACAAGAAGCGCGGGCGCAGGAAACGCCGGCTTGCGAAACCCGGCTGCGCCAGTCAGCCCGTCTGTGCCAGTCAGCCGGTCTGTGCCGGCTCCAAACTCCGCGCCAGCGCCGCGACACGGGCGGCGAGGTCCTTCATGGCGTAGGGCTTGGGCAGGAAGGTCGTGGCGGCGGCGGCGATGGCGTCGTGGAGCGGCACTTCTGCATAGCCCGAGACGATGATCGCCGGCAGCATCGGTTGGGCCAGTTTCTCGCGCACGGCCCGGGCCAAGGCCGCGCCATCCATGCCGGGCATGATCATGTCGGTGACCAGGCAAGCGATATCGCTGTCCCGCGCGATGAGCGCCAGCGCCGCCTCGGCGCAGTCGGCGGACACGACGTGCCAGCCCTGACGTTCCAGGGCGCGCTGGGCGAGCTTGCGGACCGGGTCTTCGTCTTCGACCAGCAACACCGAGCCGCGCCGCTCGGAAGGTGCCGCCGGTTGGGGCTTGGGGGGGACATGGCCACGGGCGGCCCGGATGGCTGGTTCCTGACTGCGGGGCAACAGGATGAGGAAGGTGGTGCCCTGCCCCGGCGTGCTGGCGACCTCAAGGAAGCCCATCGACTGGTGCACGATACCAAGGACGGTGGACAAGCCGAGGCCGGTGCCACGCTCTTGGCGGGTGGTGAAGAACGGCTCGAAGATGCGCGGCAGGATGGCCGCTGGTATTCCCGTGCCGGTGTCGCGCACTTCGATGGCGACGTAGCGGCCCGGCGGGATTGTCTCAAGTCCGCTGGTCCGCGGTGCCAGCAGGGTCAGCCGGCGGGTGCGCAGGGTGAGGGTGCCGCCATCCGGCATGGCGTCGCGGGCGTTGAGTGCCAGGTTCACCAATACATGGTCGAGCTGGCCAGGGTCGACGCGGATGTAGCGGTCCGGATCCTCCAGAGCGAGCTCCAGGCGGACACGCTCGCCCAATGTCCGGCGCAGCAGCGGCACGAGATTGCTCACCGTGCGGTTTACCGCGACGATTTGCGGCTGGAGGGTTTGCTGGGAGGCGAAGGCAAGCAGCCGGTGCACCAGTTCGGCGCCGCGACGGGCGCCATCGAGGATCATGCAGACTTCCTCGCGCGCCGGTGCGGCCAGGTCGGCGCGTTCGGCGAGGGATTCGCCGGCACCGATGATGGCTTGCAGGAGGTTGTTGAAGTCATGCGCGACGCCGCCCGCCAGCGCGCCCACGGATTGCAGCTTGCGGGCCTGGATCTCGCCGGTGGCGATGGGGCCGGTTGGTTCCAGCGTCAGGATGGCGCCGCTGATGGTGCCGTCGGCCTCCCGCACCGGCGCTACGGTCAGGCCGATGGCGCGGGACGTGCCGTCGGTGTGCCGGCCCAGGGTGGCGAGGCTGGCATGCGGTGGCGTGCCGCGCAGCATTGCGGCTTCGATGGTTTGGACTGCCAAGTCGGCAACCTCCTGCGCGAACAGGTCTGCCAGGCTGGTCCGTGCCGGAGTGGTTCCGAGAAGCTGGCCGAGTGCGCGACTGCCGCGCCGCAGGTTCAGGTCGCGATCGATCACCGCGCGCGGCCGGCCGTCACCTTCGAACAGGACCTGCGACGCGGGATCCCTGCTGTCGATCACCGCCTGGAGCGCTGGTGCGGTGCGCGGCACGCCGCCGAGCCGAGCTAGACGGCGCAACAGTTGCTTCATCGTACGCTCCCACGCAGGCGCCAGACATAGGCGATGATCTCGGCGACCGGGGCGAAGAATTCCTCGGGGATCGTGCGGTCGATTTCGTGCGTGTAGAGGGCGCGCGCCAAAGGCGGATTGGCGACGATCGGCACGCGGTGTTCGGCGGCGACTTCGCGAATGCGCGCAGCCATTGAGTCAACTCCCTTTGCGACGATCCGCGGTGCTGCGTCGCCATCGCGCGAATACGCCAGGGCAACAGCATAATGGGTCGGGTTTGTAATGACCACAGTTGCTTTCGGCACGGCAGCCAGCATTCGGCGGCGCGCGCGTTGGATGCGGATACGGCGCAACCGGGCCTTGATGTGGGGGTCGCCCTCCATCTCCTTGTGCTCGTCGCGCAGTTCCTGCTTGGTCATGCGCAGGCCGCGGTTGTGGCGGATGCGGGTGAGCAGGATGTCGCCGATGGCGATCAGCGCCTGTGCGATCAGCATGGCGATCATTACCCGCAGCAGCACGGTGGCGGTTTGCGACGTCAGCATTCCGGCATCCCAGTCGGCGGCACCGGCCAATTGCGGCAGCGCGTCGCGCAACACCACCCAGCCGGCGGTGCCGACGACGGCAACCTTCAACAGCGACTTGCCGGCGGTGACCAGGGTGGCGATGCCAAAGACGCGCTTGATGCCGCGGCCGATGCTGATGCGCGCGAAGTCGGGTGCTGCGCCTTTCAGGTGCAGCAGGAAGCCGGTTTGCAACAGCGTGGCGGCGGTAGCGCAGACGATGGCGATGGCGAGGAACGGCAGGACCGCGGCGGCCGTAGCCATCAGCGCCTCGCGCACCGCGGTGGCGGGCGACAAGGCGTGCGCCTGGGCCACCATGGATTCGAGGCGGCGGACCAGGGTGCGGCCGATATCGGGGGCGGCCATGGCGAGGATGACGGCAGCGCCACTCAACACCGCCAGCGCTGGCAGTTCCGGCGAGAGCGGCACCTGACCCTCGTCGCGGGCGCGTTCGAGCCGTCTGCCAGAGGGGTCCTCGGTCTTGTCGTCCTGGTCCGCACCGTCGGCCATGCGCTAGAGCCCCGGCAGGGTGGACAGGCCATCACGGACCGCGGCGAGCCAGGCGGACAGCACGGCGCCGCTGAGCAGGGCGATCAGCAAGACGCCGCCGATGATCTGGCCGGGCAGGACGGCGAAGTAGAGCTGCAGTTGCGGCACCAGCCGGCTCAGCAGGCCGAGTGCGAGGTTCCAGACGATCGCGGCGAGCACGAAGGGCGCGGCGAGGCGCAGGGCGAGTGCGAAGCTGCCGGCGACTGCGGCCACGATGGCCTGGGCGGCATCGCCGGGAGGCAGGCCGGGGCCAGTCGCCAGTGTGTATGGCGGCAGGACGTGGTAGCTGCCTTCGAGGGCTGCGAGCGGCAGGGCGTGCAGGCCGGTGGCCATGACGGCAACGGGGGCGGCGAGGCCGAACAGCCGGCCGAGCGCGGTGCCCTGGGGGCCTAGCACGGCATCCGGCTGTAGTACGTTGGCCAGCCCGATCACGCCGGCGATCATCTGTCCGGCTATCGGCAAGGCGAAGATCAGCATCCGGGCGAGCCAGCCGAGCCAGAGGCCGGTGATGGTTTCCCCGGCGATGGCGAGCATCGCTACCAGCCCGTCGTCCGGCATCGGCGGCAAGTGCGGCGCCACCACCGGCAGCAGCACCAGGGTGAAGACGATGGCAAGCCCGGCACGGATCACCGAGGGGAGCTCCACCTCGCCGAACGCCGGCAACAGCATGACGGCCGCAGAGATGCGCGACAGCACCAGCACGAAGGCAAAGGCCCAGCCGGGCAGGCTGGCCAGGAAAGCTGAGTCGCCGGGGGTCATTGCCCGCCGACCGCGACCAGCCGGTCGAACAGCGACTGGGTGTAGGCGGTCAGCGTTGCGGTCATGAACGCGCCGAGCACCGCCAGGGTGACGCCGATGCCGATCACCTTGGGCAGGAAGGCCAGAGTTTGTTCATTGATCTGCGTCACCGCCTGGAGCAGTGACATGACCAGGCCGATGACCAGTGCGGCCAGCATCGGCGGGCCACCGACCTTCAGCACGACCATCATGCATTCGCGCAGCACTGTGGCAATATCGGCTTCCTGCATTGTCTCGCTCCGCGTTTTGCGGGAGGCGCCGTCGGATCCCGGTCGGTGAAGACCTAGATCGGCATGCGCATGATGTCCTGGTAGGCTTGGACCACGCGGTCGCGCACCGCGACGGTGGTTTGCAGCGCCAGTTCGGCCTTGGCGACGGCCGTGACGACATCGGTGATGTTGCCGCCGCCGGAGATCGCCTGCATCGCGCCCTGCTCGGCGCCGCGCGCGGTGTCGACCACCGAGGCCAGCGCGCGCGACATCGCGGCGGAGAAGTCCCCGCTTTGGCCAGTGCCGCTGATTTGACCAGTGCCGCTGATCCTGGCCGGGGTGCCGCTGTCGACGGCGCGATAGGCCTGGAGTGCGGTGTGTGCGGCGGCGAGTACCATGGCGCTACTTCAGCATTTCGATAGTGCGGGTCAGCATGCTACGCGAGACCTGGAGCACGTTGAGGTTGGCGCTGTAGCTGCGCTCGGCCTCCTTCATGTCCATCACTTCGACGAAGCTGTTGACGTTGGGCACACGGATGTAACCGCGCGCGTCGGCGGCGGGGTGGCCGGGGTCGAAGCGCAGCGGCAGCTCGCCCATGTCCTGACCGACTTTCTTCACCTTGACCGTCTCGGCACCCACCGACTTGTCCATAGCGTTGGCGAAGGCGATGGTCTTGCGGCGATAGGGCTGGGTGGTCGGCGAGGTGCCGGTGGTGTCCTGGTTGGCGAGGTTCTCGGCGATGACGCGCAGGCGCGAGGTCTGCGCCGTCATGCCGCGGGCCGAGATGGTGAGCGCCTTCTGAAGGTCCATGATCGCGGTTTCCTGTTTCAGCGGCCGGCCGCGGTGCGGAACATGCCGAGGTACTTGCCGTAAAGCCCAGTGACCAGAGAATGCGATGAATCGCTGTCGGCGATCTTACCGAGTTCGCTGTCCAGCACGACGGAGTTTCCGTCCGGCGCGCGTTCGCCGCCCTGAACGTGACCTTGGGTAGCGCCGCGGCGCGGGGCGAGATGGCCGGGCTGGGTCTGCCAGGGGGCGGCGGAGCTGGCACGGGCCAGCACCTCGGCGAACGGCTTGAGGTCGCGGGATCTCCAGCCGGGGGTGTCGGCGTTGGCGATGTTCTGGGCCAGCACTTCCTGGCGCCGGCCAATATGGGCGAGGCGGTGGTCGGCGAGGTCGAACAGGGCAAGCCGGGTGGGGTCCATCGGTACGCGCCTCCTGTGACGCTGCCGCATTCTGCCTCGGGAATCACTGATGAAAGGTAAAGGCGGACGATGCCGGGCGTTAACGTTTTGGCCATCGCGACGCGTCATTGATGGTGTCGATGACAGAAGCTGCACCTCCCTTTCTCGACGTTGCCAATCGGCCCGTATCCGTGCTGGCGGGGTGGCCGGTGGCGGACTCGGCGGTGGCAGGGGCCGAGCAGTCGGTCGATGACGTGCGTGCGCTGTTGCAGCTGGCGCGCGGCATGGCCGATGCGGGACGGCGCGTCGACCTCGGCGGGCTGGACGGCCTGCTCGGGCGACTTTGCGCGCGCAGCCTCGACCTGATGCCGGATGACGGGCGGCGGCTGGTGCCGTTGCTGGCCGCGCTGCTGACGGAGATCGACGCTTTGCGATGCGCCCTGACGCGAGCCAGCGCGCCGCCCTGACCCTGCGTTCGCTTGCTTCCTCCCCTTGGCAAAAGGCCATGGCATGACATTCGATTCGATTTTGCTGGCGGTGGGCGCCCTGGTGCTGGTGCTGGGGCTGATCCTGTTGGCGCAGCGTGCAGCGCGGCTGGGCGGGCTGGTGCCGCGCGCGACCGGCGGCGGGCGGCTGGCGCTGGTGGAGACGGTGGCGCTTGATCCGCGCCGGCGGCTGATGCTGGTGCGGTGCGACGGGCGCCATGTGCTGGTGATGACCGGCGGCGCGCAGGATGTCGTGGTCGGCTGGGTCGAGCCGCCCGCGAGCGCCGGCTGATGCGCGCGTTGCTGCTGGCGCTGGCTGGCCTGACGCTGGCTAGCCTGTCGGTGGCTGCACCGGCCTTGGCCCAGTCGGTTTCCATCGACCTGGGTGCGCCAAGCGGCGGCGCCGGGGCGACCGCGCGGCTGGTGCAGCTGACGGCGTTGATCACGGTATTGTCCTTGGCGCCGAGCCTGTTGGTGATGGTGACCGCGTTCACCCGGATCATCATCGTGCTGTCGCTGCTGCGCAGTGCGCTGGGCGCCCAGGGCACGCCGCCGAACACCGTCTTGATCGGGCTGGCGCTGTTTCTGACCTATTTCGTGATGCAGCCGGTGTTCGACGCGTCGTGGGCCAACGGGCTGCTGCCGATGAGCCAGGGCCGGGTGGACGAGATGGAGGGACTACGGCTGGCGGCCGAGCCGTTCCGTGGCTTCATGGCGGCCAATGCCCGGCCGGATGATCTCAGGTTGTTTCTCGACCTCGCCAAGCTGCCCGATCCCGCGACGCCGGATGCCACGCCGTGGCGCGTGCTGGTGCCGGCCTTCATGGTCGGGGAGTTGCGCCGCGCCTTCGAGATGGGGTTCCTGCTGTACCTGCCGTTCCTGGTGATCGAGATGGTGGTGGCCAGCGTGCTGATGAGCCTGGGCATGATGATGCTGCCGCCGAACGTTGTCTCGCTGCCGTTCAAGCTGATTTTCTTCGTGCTGGTGGACGGCTGGCGGCTGGTCTCGGGTAGCCTTGTGCAGAGTTTTGCTTCCGGGTGACCCCGCGCTATAGGGGTTGATGCCCTACGCCATCACTCTGCGCTTGGCCGACGCCGATTGCGGCCCCGTCGATGCGTTGCTCGACCTGCTGGCTGCGCGCGATATCGCCGACGACGTACGGCGGTTCGGCTACGCCCCGCACATCACGCTCGCTGTCTATCCGGACGACGCCGACGCCGGCGCCCTCGCCGCCAGCGCCGCCGCCCTGTCGATGCAGTGGAAGCGGCTGCCGGTGCGGTTTGTTGGGCTTGGCATCTTCCCCGGTGCGCCCGCCGTGCTGTGGCTGGCGCCGGTCGTCAACTCATCCCTCCTGGTCCGCCATGCCCACTTGCTCGCCCGCCATGCGGCGTCCAGCCACTGGGCCAGTGGTGCCTGGGTGCCGCACGTGACGTTGTCCGCAGCACTCGCAAATCCGAACGCGCTGGCCGCCGCGACCGAACTTGCAGCCTCGACCCTCACACCTTTTGAAGCCGCGCTCGACCGGGTCGAGCTGGTCCGCTTCATGCCGCTTGAGGTGCTCTTCTCGGGCCCGCTCGTGGCTGGCTGACGCTGGCCCTACTTCGGTAGATGCATGGCGATGTACGGCGGCAGCTGGAACGCTGCGTGGTGCACCTCGGGCGTCCAGTAGCGGCCCGAGATGCCGGCCGCCGTCGCACGCTGGCGCAGGGTTTCGACAGGAACCGCGTCCAGGCCAGGCTGCTTGGCGGCGAAGCCCAGGGTCATGAAGCCGCCGACATAGGTTGGCACGGCGGCGACATAGGCGCCGACATGCGGGAAGAAGGCGCGCCGCCGTAGGCTGGTGTCGCGCAGCTCGTCGGCCTGTTGGAACGGCACGCCGCACTGGTTCACGATCAGGCCGCCATCCGACAGGATGCGGGCGGCGTTGCGGTAGAATTCGTCGGTGAACAGCACCTCGCCGACGCCGATCGGGTCGGTGCTGTCGACGATGATGGCGTCGTAGCTGCTGTCGGGTGCAGTCTTCACGTGATCGATGCCGTCGCCGACGATCACGCGGGCGCGCGGGTCGTTCCAGGCGTCGCCGCCGATCATCGGCATGTGCTCCTTGGCCAGGCGGATCACTTCGCCGTCGATTTCCACCATCACGGCGCTGTTGACGTTGCGGTGCTCCAGAACGCGCTTCAGCACCCCGCCATCGCCGGCGCCGATGATCAGGACGCGGGCGGCCGAACCATGCGCCAGCAGCGGCACATGGGTCAGCATCTCCTGGTAGACGAACTCGTCGGCCTCGGTGATCTGCACCACGCCGTCCAGCAGCATGACACGGCCATGGCTGTGGCTTTCGAACACCATGATGTCCTGGAAAGCGCTCTGCACCCGCGCCAGCTCACGCTTGACCAGGAAACGCTGGCCCCAGTCTGTGTACAGCGTCTCGTTGACCCAGGAATCGGTGGCCATGCGGCGTGCTCCAGTCAGCAGAACGGCCCGGGAGAAGTGCCCGGGCCGGTCCGAAATGTCGGAAAAACGGCTTAGGCGACGCGGCCGCGGCGCTGCTCGCCCAGGTCTATGCGTGACGGCTCGAACGCCGCCTGGATCACCGGGATGGCGCTGTGCGGGTTGCAATCGCCGCAGACGAAGATATCGAGCGCCGCGAAGTCGCGCTCAGGCCAAGTGTGGATCGAGATGTGGCTCTCGGCCAGCACGACCACGCCCGACACACCGCCATTGGGCGAGAAGTGGTGGAAGTGGCTGTGCAGGATCGTCGCCCCGGTGGCAATCGCTGCCGCGCGCAGCCGCTCGTCGATGTGATCGGGATCGTCCAGGCGCGAGGCGCCCCAGATGTCGATCAGCAGATGCGTGCCGGCGAACTTCATGCCGTCGCGTTCAACGAAGTAGTCGGTCTTCTCGCTCGTCGGCCCGTGATCGGACGTTAGAACAGTCTGGTTTTCGCTCGGTACGTCCGAGACCATCCCCAGTGGCATGAGTGCGTTCATTCGCGAACCCCTGTCGACCAGTAGACGGCCTGTTGGGCAGCATGCCGGATGCATGCGCCCCCAAGGGCCAAGGCGGCGGAAAATGGGGAAAACGGGGGGGGGATGCAAGTGAAATTCGGTGTTTGCCGGTGTTGCGCGCGCATGTCGGGCGCGCATTGAGGTCGGGGGGCGGCTCAGGGAGCGGCGGCAGCGCCGATTGCGCGGAAGGAAGCGGGGGCGGAGCGCGCCAGCCGGGCTTCCTGGGCCGCGCGCGGCAGGTCGCCCACGCCTTGGACCGGGGCTGCGGAGAGCAGGGTGGCGAGGTCGCGCATCTGCTCCTCGCCGAGTCGGGGGGCGAGGCTTGCGCGCAGTCCCGCCAGGGTACGCTCATCGCCGGCCTGGGCAGCGGCTGCGGCCAAGCGTAGCACCAGGCGCGACTGGGCATCGTCGAGCATGCCGCTGGCCGGCAAGTTGGCGCGGACCAACGCCGACAAGGCCGCACTGGCGGCCGGCCAGTCCTTGGCCTGTTCCAGCAAGGTGGCCCGCAGCCCGAGTGCTGCCGGCGTGCCAAGCTCGGCCAACGCGCCGACCGCGGTGCGCAGATCGCCGGTGGCGGCGGCGGCGCGCGCGAAGACCAGCGTGCGCTGTTCGAGCAATTCCGGCGGCAACTGCCCTTCGACCACACTGGCGGACAGCGCGGCCAAGGCGTCTTCCGGCGCGCCCTGGTCCAGGCGCAAGCCGGCCAGGGTGCCGCCAAGGGTGGCACGGGCGATGCCGGGCGGTGCCTGATCGGCCAGCTTTTCCAGCACCACCTGGGCACGCGCCGGCAGGTCGAGCGCCATCAACCGGTCGGCCAGGCGCACCGCAAGGGCGTGGCCGGCCGGGCCGGACGGCAGAAGGTCCGCGTTCTCCTCGGCCAGCGCCACCAAGTCCAGCGGCGACAGCTTGTCCTGGGCGGCGGGTTCCAGGCTGCGGGCGAAGACGTCGGCCAAGGCTCGCCGCGCGGCCTCGCCTTGTTCGGGGAACAGTTGGCGCATCTCGCGCAACAAGGCGAGCGACGTGCGCCAGGCACCGGCCTGGGCGCGCAATTCCGCCACGCGCAGCCGCGTGGCAATCTCCATACCGTCGCCGCGCCAGGCATAGACCAGCCGCTCCAGCGCATCCGCCGCCTGGACCGCGGTGAGATCACCGGCCGCCAGGCGCAGTTCGATGGCCTGGCGTGCCGCCTGAGCGCGAGCGCGCCTGTCGCTACCGCTGGTCACGCGGTCATAGATGGCCAGCGCGCCCGCGGGATCGCCGGTCTGTTCGGCCGTCATGGCACGGGCGAGATCGAGGCCGGGCTCATCCGGTAAGCGCTCCAGCACTGATTTCGCGGCCGCAGCTTCGCCGCCGCGAGCCATGTTTTCCAGCACCCACGGCAACAGACGCGCGCGCAAGGGCTGGGGATAGGACAGCAACAACGGCATCGCCGAGCCGAACATGGCGGCGGCGCGCGGGGCTCCCGGCTGGAGCTGTGCCGCACGCACCGCACGCCAGAAGGCCATTTCGTCGGTGCCGTCCAGGCTGGCGTCGTCGATGGCGGCGGATTGATCGGTGCGCCCGGAGAGCAGCGCCGCGATCGCCGACAACGCGGCGAGGTCCGGGTCTTCCGTGGCGCGCGCGTCCTCGTTGTTGATCGCCGTGGCGACGGCCTGCATCTCCTGGCCCATACCCAAGGCCAGCTGGGCCTCGATCACCGCGCGCCGGTGGGCGGTGCGGGCCTGGGGTGCCGCGGAGGCAGCGGCCATGCGGGCGGATTGCAGGCGACGATGCAAGGCCTCCACGGATAGCGCCGGCAGGTCGAAGCGGCGGCTCGCGGTGGCGGCCTCGGTCATCGCCTGGGTCTGACTTTCCGTCGCAGAAAGGGCGAGCGGGCGGCTGGCGCCAGCGGCGAGCACAAAGCCGTCGGCTTGCGGGCGCAATGCCAGCGCGTCGGTGAGCGGCAGTACCGCCACACCTTGCCAGGTCGGCAACAGGGCGAACTCCGGGCTGCGGCGGTCAACCGCGATGCCCTGTCCGGCGCTGCGCTGGGTCCCCACCAGCAGCGTGCTGCCGGTGATCGGGTCGGGTACTGCCACCACCCGGCCGGGCGACGCGGCGGGCATGCGCAGCCGGCCCTCCCTCGCCTCGGCACGAATCGGCGACAGCGCCGCGGTGTGCGGCTCCGGCGGTACAACGGTCACGGTCCAGCCGCCTTCGGCGCGCGCCAGGCGGAGTTGTTGATCGGCGGCCAGCGGCACCCGCAGCACCGTCGCTCCGGGCAACTGGGTGATCGTCGCCTCGCCAAAGATCTCGTCGGCGCGCAGGGCGGAGAGGTCGACAGGGCGGCGTTCGTCGAACACCACCAGCGCGGTGTCGCCACGCCGCAGCGCCGCGGCACCCGATGTCGCGCCAAACGGCAACGTGACACCACGGGTGGCGATGGCAGGCGGGATCGCCGGATCGGGGCCGGTGGCCTCGCCGGGCGTGACCATCGCCGAGAGGCCAAGCGGCGCTGCGCGCACGACTTCAACCGGCTGCAGCGGTGCCGGCGAAATCACCGGCCCTTGCTCCGCGCCCGGTGCTTGCAGCCTGCTGGCGCCGGCTTCCTCGCTGGCGCGGTAGCGGGAATCGGGTGCACCGGCGCGCGAGCGGTCAATCGTCGCCGCCGTTGCCGGGCGCGGCCGAGGTGTACGAATGGGGACCAGGACCAGGTCGGGCAACGGTGCGGCAACTGTCGGCGGACGCGGCGGCGGCGGGATCGACGCTGGGGGAGCGGCAGCGGCTTGTGGCTTGGCGGCCGGTGGGCGGGCCGGTGTCGCAGTGGTATCGGGTGGCGCGGACGGGTCGGGATCGGCGATGTCCAGTATCAGCCGCTCGCCCAGCTTATAACTGCGCAGGCGGGCGCCGGGGGCCAAGGTCAATTCCAGTTCGCCCGCGCGCGAGGCGATCGCCGTCACGTTGCGCGGCGGGCGGGCGCCAGCAGATGGCACGGCCGGGCCGGCCGCACCCTCAAGCCTGACCGTCACGCGCTCATCCTGACGCGCGACCCCGTGTTTCATGCCTCGGCCGAGGTCGACCACCACGCGGCCGAAGCCAGGATGGTCGCCGGTACGAACCGCAACCGTCACGGCGGCCACAGCTGCCGCGGGTTCGGCCAATGCCGGGGCGGCCAATACCGGGGCGGCCAGGGCCGGCAGTTGCAACAAGGCGGCTAGGCCGGCCGCCTGCACCAGGCGCGCGCGCATCGGACGGTTTCGCATCAGTCGAAACTGGCCATGAGCTTGTCGATGTCGCTCTGGTCCATCGCGCTGGCCGGCAATTGCGGACCGTTCAGCAGTGCTTCACTGGGCGGGACTGGACGTGTGGCCACTGATGCCGCGCCCGGTTGTTCGAACGTCGTGATGATATGGTTCACCTTGGCGTCGATCGCCTTCAACGCGGCGACCACCTTGGTGATGCGCTGTCCGGTGATATCCTGGAAGCTGCACGCTTCGTAGATCCGCGTGGTCGCGTCCTGCAGGGTCTGCGAGCCGGCGCTGTCCAGCGTGGCGCCCATCGCATCCAGCGTCTCGCATACTTCCAGGATGGAGTCGGTCGCCGCGGCAGTATGGGCGACGATGGCGTCCAACTCGTCGGTGGCGAGCGGGATGTGGCTGGCGGTGATGTCGTCCACCTGCAACGCCGCGATCTCGGCCCGGGCTGCGGCGATGGTGCGGCCGAGTTCGGCCACCTCGCTCAACAGCGAGGTTTCAACGCGCGTGAGATCGCCGCGCATGCTGTTCAGCACCGATTGCACCACCTCGGCCACCATGGCCGGTTGGGCGGCGGGCCAGCGTGTGCCGATCTCGGCCAGGCGTTGGTTCAATATGCCACGGCTTGCCGCCGTGGTTGCGGAAATGTCAGGCATGCACAAGCACCTTCTCGATCTTCTCGCGCAGTGTCTCGGCGTTAAACGGCTTGACGATGTAGTTCGAGACACCGGCTTGCTTGGCGGCGATCACGTTTTCCACCTTGCTCTCGGCGGTGATCATGATGAACGGCGTGGTCTTGAGCCGAGTGTCGGCGCGCACCTCCTGCAGCAACTGCAGCCCGGTCATCGGCTGCATGTTCCAGTCGCTGATAACCAGGCCGAAATTGCTGGTGCGCAGCTTGCCTAGCGCCTCGGCGCCGTCGCTGGCTTCCTCGACGTTGTTGAAGTCGATCTGCTTCAACAGGTTTCGGATGATCCGCAGCATGGTCTTGTAGTCATCGACGATCAGTACGTTCATCGATTTGTCGATCGACATCGCAAACTCCTGTGGGCGGGCTTGGCAGGGCGCCGGTAGCCGGTTTCGGATAGGTCCGCCCTTCTGGCGGCGGGTCGTTGCGTGGTTCCGGCCGATGGTTTCTGGTGGTCATCAGCCGCCGGCTTGGCGGGGCGCCGGCGGGTCGGCCGGCCGGTTGGCCTGAGTTCGGCGTTGCGCCAACTCGGTGGTGATCTGCCGCGCGCGCTCGGGCTGCATGGCGGCCAGCACCAGGGCTGCCTTGCCTTCCTTCATGCGGTCGAGCACCGCGAGCAGCACAGCCCGGTCGAGATCGTTGAAGATCGCGGCGGCCTCGCGCGGCTTCATCGTTTCGTATAGCTTCACGAGGCCACGCCAGCTTTCCTCGTCGCGCTCACCGCGCGATTTCTCGAGCGCTTGCAGCCGGCGCTGCAGGTCGGTCAATTCGTCCGCCCGCACGCTCAGCCGCTTCTCTGCCGCCGACAGCAGCCCCTCGCGCGACGACAGAGCCGCTTCGCGCGCTTCCAACGCGGTGCGGCGGCGGCGCAGATCGAGCAGAATGACGCGTTCGGCGTCGCTAACCGCTGGCTCCGACATCCTTGCCGGGCTTGGCGGTGCTATCACCTCGGGCTGCGCGTCGCCCGCAAGGTTGGGTGCCGGCGCGCCGGCCGCAGCCGCAGGTGCTGCTCGTTGCGGCGACTGTGCGGGCGCGGGTGCCGGCTTGGCGGCGGGTTGGGATGCGGCGGGAGGGGATGCGGCGGGTGTGCCGCTGCCGGCCAAGGCCTGGCGCGCCAGCCCGAACGACTTGAGCCCGGCAAGTGCCAGCATCGCCACGATTGCCATCGGCAGCAGGCGAGGGACAAAGGGGAGCCGGCGCATTTCAGCGCGCAATCCGCAAGGCGCGCATCAGGTCGCGCTCGGCCTGGCTGCGCAGCCGCGGCGAAACGGCGGCTGCACCCATCGCATCGTCCGTCTCGGGGGGCTGCATCGGGCTTGTTTCCCGAACCAGGGTGGGTCGGATCGCTGGGCGAGCCGAGGTAGTCTCGAGGCTGCGCCCGGCACGGACCAGATGATCCAGGCGATCCGCCAGCGCATCGCCACGTTCACCAAGAAACACCAAGTCATCCTTCAACCGGCCGGCCACTTCAACCTGGCGCGCGATATGCCGCCCAGCGCCATCCGCGGCATCCTTCAACCGCTCGATCCCTTGCTCGGCGGCCCGTGTCGAGGCATTGAATCCGGACACCAGCTCCTCCAGCGCGGCACGGTCGCGCTTCAACACGCCCAATGCGCGCTCAAGCCGCATCGCATGAAACAGCGTCGCCAGCAGGAGCCCGATCAGGGCAAGTTCGAGGAGCCATTCCATGCTTGCCATCCCGATCCCATCCTCGGCCGCGCTGTGCGTGTCCGCTCATTCTGTGGCCAACAGGATGAAGGATTCCTTGCCGAACGATCGCTCTCAGCGTTCGCCGAGCGCCGGACGCGCAACCTCGCGTTCGATGCGCACCGCCAGCCGGTTCTTACGACGGCCCACCTGGCCCTCGAACAACGTCACCGTGCCGCAACGCAACTGCACCGTGCCGCCCACAGAGGCATTCAGGACGATTTTGCTGCCCGGTTTGAGGTTCATCACGTCGGAAAGACGCATCGTCTGTTCATCGAGCACCACATCAAGGTCGATATCGGTGCTCCACAGCTCCTCGGCCAAATGGGTTTCCCAAATTGAGTCGCGGCCGAACTTCTCGCCCATGAATTGCTGCAACAGCAGCTCGCGCACCGGCTCCAGCGTGGCGTACGGCAGCAGCAATTCGACCCGCCCGCCGCGATCCTCCATGTCCACCCGCAGTCGTGCCAGCACCGCGGCATTGGACAGGCGGGAGATGGTGGCAAAGCGCGGGTTCACCTCCAACCGCTCGAAACGGAAGGTGACAGGACAGAGCGGATCGAAGCTCAGCGACAGGTCGGCCAGCACCACATGGATCAGCCGCTCGACCAGCGTGCGCTCGATCGTGGTATAGGGCCGGCCCTCGATGCGCATCGCCGCGGTGCCCCGCCTGCCGCCCAGCAGCACGTCGACGATCGAATAGATCATCGCACTGTCGACCACCATCAGGCCATAATTGTCCCACTCCTCCGCCTTGAACACCGCCAGCATCGCCGGCAGCGGGATGGAGTTGAGGTAATCGCCGAAGCGCAACGACAGGATGTTGTCGATGCCCACTTCGACGTTGTCGCTGGTGAAATTGCGCAAGCTGGTCGACATGATGCGCACCAGGCGGTCGAACACGATCTCCAGCATCGGCAGGCGCTCGTACGAGACGAGGCCCGAGCTGATGATCCGTTGCATGCCGGTGCGGTTTTCGCCATCGGCCGGCCCGGCATCGAAGCCAAGCAGACTGTCGATCTCGGCCTGGTTGAGGACACGCTGCGGCGGAACCGCGGTGCCGCTCTCGGCAGCACCGTCGCCTTCGGCCTCGGTGTCCGCCCCCCAGGCGGCGGCGAGGTCTTCCTCGGACTGGGTATCGCTCACTGCACGATCATTTCAGGAAACAACACATCCAGGATGCGCGTCGGTGCCACTGCGATGTTGGCGCGCGCGATCAACTCCTCGCGCAGGCGATACGTGCCGGCGCTGCCGCGCAGCTCCTCGGGCCGCATCTCGCGCAGATAGGTCTGGAACAGGTCCAGCAGGCGCGGCATCGCCGCCCTGACCGCCGCCTCGTCCTCGGCCTTCGCCAGTTCCAGCTTCGGGCGCAGCTTGATGAAGCTGTTGCGCCGCGGGCCGGCGTTCAGATTGGCGATGATCTCCGGCATCTCCATGAACACGGCTTGCGGCCTAGGCTTGGCGTCTGCCGCGCCCGAGCCGCCCTGCCCTGCCCCCGTCCCCGCCGCCTGGCCATCGCCCGGGGCGCCATCCGTCTTGCCGGCATCGGCGGCTGGCTTCGGACCCATGCCCAGTAAGGGCGGCAGGATGCCACCGAACCATAGTCCGGCGCCAACGCCGGCCAAAACCAACGGAATGGCCAGCAGCACGATGAGCTTCTTCTTGCCGCCCTTCTTGGGCGCCGCACCCTCGACGTCGTCGCCAGGTGCCACCGCTGCGGCAGCCGTCATGACCGCTCCCTTTCTGCGCTGGCCCAGCCATGCGACGGCCACCTTGGCCGCCCCGCATCTTGCTGCCGCCCGGGTTAACGAACACTTGCACGACCGGCGGGAATTGCCGGGTGAACATCCCCAGCTGGGCAGGCTCTGCCGGGCAGCACCTTGGCGCGGTGCCAAATCCCAGCAAATCCATGGGGAACGCTCCTGGCACGCCGATTGCGTTGCCGTCGCAGCGCGGCCCCGCTCACCTTGTGCCGCCCGCCCGGGGATATCGCCATATGCAAAACATCACCAGTATCGCCCTGTCGCGCATGACCGCCCAGCAGCGCTCGATGGACGTCACCGCCGGCAACATCGCCAACGCCAACACCCCGGGTTATCGCGCCGAGCGCATGGTGTTCAGCGACTTCCTGGTGCGCAACCGCGGCCGCGATGTGCCGCGCGGGGCGGAGACTGTCACCTTCACCCAGGACCGCGCCAGCTATCGCGACCAGGCGGCCGGCCCGCTCACCCATACCTCCAACCCGCTCGATATCGCACTCGGCGGCGACGGCTACTTCACGGTGGAAACCCCAGCCGGCCCGCGCCTGACCCGCGCCGGACATTTCGAGCTGAATGCCGAGGGCAACGTTGTCAACAGCGACGGCCTGGCCCTGCTCGACACCAGCGGCCAGAAGATCCGCCTGGCCTCCGCCGACACCCATGTGACGATCAGCTCCGATGGTACAATCAGCAGCGAGAACGGCCGCATCGCCCGCATCGGCGTGGTCCGCCCGGCCGATCCCTATCGCATGAAACCGGAAGGCGGCCGGCTCTTCGCGATCGTCGGCGACCCGATCCCGGTCGAAAAGCCGAAGGTCATCCAGGGCGCCATCGAGCAGAGCAACATCTCCCCGGTGGTCGAGCTGACCCGGATGATGCGCGAACTCCGGGAATTCGAATTCACCAGCAAGATGGTTCAGTCCGAAGGCACCCGCCAGCAGAACGCCATCGACAAGCTGACCCAGAAGCGGAGCTGATCCTTATGCCAACCCAGAAGCGGAGCTGACCCCATGCGCTCGCTCGACATCGCCGGCACCGGCATGCAGGCCCAGGCAACCAACGTCGAAGTCATTTCGAACAACATCGCCAACATGACCACCACCGGCTTCAAGCGCCGGCGGGCCGAGTTCCAGGACCTGATCTACCAGAACCTACGCCGCGTCGGCTCCAACAGCTCGGATGCCGGCTCGGTCGTGCCGGCCGGCGCCCAGGTCGGGCTCGGCGTGAAAACGGCGGCGATCTACCGGATCAATGAACAGGGCAACCTTCAACAGACCTCGAATGCCTTCGACATGGCCATCCGCGGCAACGGCTTCTTCCAGGTAACCCTGCCCAGCGGCGAAACCGCCTATACGCGCGATGGCACTTTCGCGCTGTCCGCCGAGGGCCAGATCGTCACCGCCGATGGCTATGTGGTCCAGCCCGGCGTCACCGTCCCCTCCAACGCCACCAACGTCACCATCAACGCCTCGGGCCAGGTCCAGGTCTCGCTCGACGGCCAGGCCGCCCCCGCCCTGGTCGGCCAGATCCAGCTCGCCGCTTTTCCGAACGCAGCCGGCCTGGACGCGCAGGGCGACAACCTGTTCCTCGCCACCACCGCCAGCGGTAACGCGGTCACCGGCACGCCGGCCTCGCCCGGATTCGGCTCGGTGCTCCAAGGCTTCATCGAGACCTCGAACGTCAATGTGGTCAGCGAGATCACCAATCTGATCACCGCCCAGCGCGCCTACGAAATGAACAGCAAGGTCATCACCACATCGGACCAGATGCTGTCCACCCTGACCAATTTGCGGTGATGCCATGCGACGCATTCTCTGTCTGACGATCGCCGCCGTGTTGGTATCCAGCATTGGCCACGCGGCAGTCTTCCGCCCGATCACCACGCTGTCAGCGCCGGTGGTACGGCTGTCCGACCTGTTCGACGGGCTGGAAAGCGACGGCGATGTGGTGCTCGGCCCCGGCCCGGCACCGGGCGGGCGCATCGTCGTCGAAGCCGCCCAGCTCGCCGCTATCGCCCGGCAGTTCGGCGTTGACTGGCGGCCGCGCGGCAACGAGCGCACGGTGCTGGAGCGGCCAGGACGGCTGCTGCCGCGCGGGGATGTGCTGTTCGCCTTGCGCAATGCCCTGGCTGGCGTCGGCGCCCCGCCCGATGCCGATCTCGACTTGCCAGGCTACGTCCCGCCGCTTGTTCCGGCCGAAGCCGCAGTGCGCAGTGAGGTCGAGCAGATGGACTATGACGGTGCCACGGGCCGCTTCACCGCCACCCTCTCGGTCTCCGGCGACGGCATGCTGACCCAGCGCCAGCGTGTTGCCGGCACCATGCACGAAATGGCCGAGGTGCCGGTGCCGCTCCATCGCCTCGCCGCCGGCACAATCCTGCGCGCCGACGACCTGCAAACCGCCAGGGTGCGTACCACACTGCTCCGCGGCGAGGTCGCGCGCGGGGCGGAACAGGCGATCGGCAAGTCCGTGCGCCGCACCGTCCTGCCCGGTCAGCCCCTCGCCCTGGCCGACCTCACCCGACCAATGGCGGTAGCCAAGGGCGCGCGCGTGACCATGCAGCTTTCGACCGGCGGGTTGTCGCTTTCCGCCCACGGTCAAGCGCTCGAATCCGGCGCGCTCGGCGAACGCATCCAAGTGCTCAACCCCGCCTCGCGCGCCGTGCTGGAGGTCGAGATCGTCGGACCCGATCGCGTCCGTGTTGCCGCCGGCAGCGCCCCCGTCCTCCTCTCCGGCCAGCAACGCGCCCAGGCCCTGTCCCAGGTATTCAGCCGATGATCCGTCCCATCCTTCTTGCAGCCGCCCTTGCCGCCCCGCTGCTCCTGGCCGGCTGCGGCAGCCTGCAACGCCTGTCTGAAGTCGGCCGTCCGCCGGCGATGACACAGCCCGGCGACCCCACCCAGGAGGCGAGCTGGCGCCCGCTGACCATGCCGATGCCCGCCCCGCAAACCGCCCTGCCCCAGGCTAATTCGCTCTGGCGCTCAGGCAGTCGCGCCTTCTTCAAGGACCAGCGCGCCGCCATGGTTGGCGACATACTCACCGTGATGGTCAACATCGCCGACGCCGCCAGCCTGAAGAACAACACCACCGCCAATCGCAAGGGCAATGAGAGCCTCGGTTTGCCGAACCTGCTGGGTCTTGAAACGACGGCCATCCCGCGCCTGCTGACCGGCGCCGACATGGAAAAACTGGTCTCCATGACCAGCGCCAACGACAACGCAGGGACCGGCGAGATGAAGCGCGACGAGACCGTCACGCTGAAACTGGCCGGCGTGATCACCCAGGTCCTACCGAACGGCAACCTCGTAGTCGCCGCACGGCAGGAAGTCCGGGTGAATGCCGAACTGCGCGAACTCGCGGTCTCCGGCGTCATCCGCCCGCAGGACATCGCCAGCGACAACACCGTGCGCCACGACCGCATGGCCGAGGCCCGTATCGCCTATGGTGGACGCGGCCAGCTCACCGACCTGCAAACCCCGCGCTGGGGCCAACAGGTTCTGGATATCGTGCTGCCGTTCTGACCTGCCTTGCCCTGTCCCTGTCATCCCGGCACCCTGACTGCCTGACAGCGTGGGGCGGGCAAAGCAGAGCACGCTGATGGGCGGACGCAACCGGGTGCGCGGCAAAGTTGTCGGCATCCGTCAAAACACTACCGCCCGCGGCACCAAGACCCAGTGCGAAGTCGCCTTGGACAACCGCAAGCGCGGCATTGGCCCGGCCCGGACGCTTCGGCCCGTAAACAGCTGATACCCCCCCAGATACTCCGGAGAGGGGCCGCGCGCGCCTAGCCCGCGAGTTCCTTGGCCAGGATCGGCTTGAATGCCTCGTTGGCCTTGGTCAGCTCGGCCTTCACATCGCCGCCGGTCAGCGTATTGGTCAGCGCGATCCCGTAAACGTCGCGGAACTCGGTGACCGCGACGATCTCCGGCAATCCGGGCCGGCCGATCTTCTGGCAGGCTACCGAGGTTTCGAAATAATCCTTCGGGAACGGGCTCGCCTTCTGCATGGCCTCGTCCTGCCACACGCTGGCGCGCGGCGGCGTGCCGGCACCGACGCGGATCTGTTCCTTGCCGATCTCCTTGCTCGCCGCCCACTGCATATACAGCCACGCCGGCAGCTTGTTCTTCGACGCCGCCGGGATCGAGAAGCCCGAGCAGAACGTCGCCGAGTGCTGTGCCTTCGGGCCCGCCGGCACCGGCGCGAAGCCGACATCCTTGGCAATCCGGCTCTTGGCCGGATCGATCAGCGGCGCGGAGAAGCCGATGCCGTCAATCCACATTGCCACCTTGCCCTGGCTGAAGCTGGTCTGGCTCTCACTCCAGTTGAACCCCACAGAACCTGGCGGAGCCGCTTCGGTCAGCAGCTTCTTGTAAAGCTCGCCGGCCCAAATCGCCTCCTGCGTATCCATCAGTAGCGTCTTGCCGTCCTTGCTGATGGTGTCCTGGTCCTGCCCCATCAGCAGCGAGGTGTAGAGCGGTAGGTTGGCATTCTTCAGTCCGCGTCCGACAAACCCATAGATCCCCTTGGATTTGTCAGTCAGCGTGCGCGCCGCCACCAGCATCTCGTCCATGGTCTTGGGGAACGCCACGCCTTTTTCGGCAAACAGCGCCTTGTTCCAAAACATCAGCCACACGTCATGGTTGGTCGCCAGGGTATGGATGCTGCCATCCGCCGCCGTGCCCCACCGCAAGCCGGGTGCCGCGAAATCGGCGAAATCGAATTCGGGCGAGGTCACAGCCGGGTTGTTGATCCAAGTACGCAGGTCCTCCATCCAGCGACCGCGTTCGACCAGGCGCTTCTGCACATGCAGCGCCACGCTCACCACGTCGAAGGTCGGCCGCCCGGTCGACAGCTCCAACGCCACCTTCGGCCGTTGCTGCTGCTCGGGGATCTGCTCGGAGCCGACCTTGATCCCGGTCAGTGCCTCGAACTCCTTGTGCTTGCGCTCCAGCACGTCAGCGTTCGGGCCCTTTTGGAAATTGACCTCGATCTTGGCCCCCTTGGCCATCATCCAATCGAACTTGCTCTGCGCATTGGCGCGCTGAACGATCGAAAACATCGGCAGCGCCGAGGCGGCGCCGAGAATATGGCGGCGGCGGATCATGATGTTTCTCCTCCCTGGAGACCGCGGCCGGGGTTGCTCCCCGGCCGCATCGGACAGACTCGCGTCAGTGGATCAGGAAGCCAGTTCCTTGGCCAGCACCGGCTTGAACACCTCGGTCGCCTTGCTCAGCTCGGTCTTGGCATCCGCCCCGGTGATGGTGTTGGTCAGCGCCACGCCGAACACGTCGCGGAACTCAGTCACGCCGACAATCACCGGCAGGCCCGAGCGCGCGATCTTCAGCGAAGCCTGCACCGTGTCGAACCATTCCTTGGGGAACACGCTGGCCTTCAGCACGTCGGCATTGCCATAGGTGCTGGCCCGCGGCGGCGTGCCCGACCCGGTGCGAAGGTATTCCAGGCACATCGCCTTGTTGGTCGCCCACTGCACATACAGCCAGGCGCCGCCCTTGTTCTTGGCCCCGCGCGCCACGCCGACGCCCTCGATGAAGGTCGCCGAATGCTGCGCCTTTGGCCCGCGCGGCACCACCGCGAAACCCACTGTGTCCGACACCCGCGACTTCGCCTTGTCCATCAGCGGGGCGGAGAAGCCAACGCCGTCGAGCCACATCGCCGCCCGGCCCTGGGCAAACGTCGTCTGGCACTCGCTCCAGTTGAAGCCGACGATCCCCGCCGGCCCGGCCTCGCGCAGGATCTTGCTGTAGTACTGCGCCGCCTCGACCGCCGCCGGCGTGTCCATCAGCAGGGTCTTGCCATCGGCGGTGATCGTCTCCTGGTCATGGCCGAGCAGAAAGGTGGTGTACAGCGGCAGGTTGGCGTTCTTCAGCCCGCGGCCGACAAAGCCGGAAATGCCCTTCGCCTTGTCGGTCAGCTTCAGCGCCGCCGCCATCATCTCGTCCATCGTGGTCGGTACGGCCACGCCCTTCTCGGCGAAAAGCGCCTTGTTGTAGAACAGGATGAACAGGTCCTGGTTGATCGGGATCGCCATCTGCGCGCCATCATCCGCGGTGTTGGCTTTCATCGCGGGGGCGGCGAAATCGGCGAGATCAAAATCCGGCGACGTCATCTTGGGATCGGCCAACAGCGGACGCAGGTCTTCCAGCCAGTTGCCCTTCTCCACCAGCTTCTTCTGCACGTGCATCGACACGTTCACCACATCGAAGCTCGGCCGCCCGGAGGCCAGCTCCAGCGCGATCTTCGGCCGCTGCTGCTGCTCCGGGATCTGCTCGAAGCCCACCTTGATGCCAGTGAGTTCCTCGAACTCCTTCTGCTTGGCTTGCAGCACGTCCGGACGCGGCGACTTGCCGAAATTGACCTCGATCTTCGTCCCCTTGAACTGCTTCCAGTCGAAGGCCGACTGTGCGCCCACCTTCTCGACGATGGCGGGGGCCGCGAGCAGCCCAGCAGTGGCACCCAACAGGTGGCGGCGACGGATCATGGTGTCTCTCCCGATGGCGCACTCTTGGTGAGTGCCAATCCCCGGGTTCTAGAGCAGATTCCACTCAACAGGAAGGGGAAAGCCGTGCAGGCCGCGTAACCTCAGTCGTCGCGGTGCACCCGTTCCATGCGTTCGTGCCGTTCTTGAGCCTCGATCGACATCGTGGCGATCGGCCGCGCGGCCAGCCGGCGCAGCCCGATCGGCTCGCCGCTTTCCTCGCAAAAGCCGTAGCTGCCGGTTTCGATGCGCAATAGCGCCTGGTCGATCTTGTTGATCAGCTTGCGCGCCCGGTCGCGGGTTCGAAGCTCCAGCGCCCGGTCGGTCTCGACACTGGCGCGATCGGTGATGTCGGCTTCGGTAATGCCGCCCTCGGACAGGCTGGCCAGCGTCCCGTCGGCCTCACGCAAAAGATCAGCTCGCCAGCGCAAGAGCTTCTGGCGGAAGTATTCCATCTGAAGCGGACTCATGAACTCCTCGGAGTCCGAAGGCACGTAATCAGGGGGCAGAGTGACCATCATCGGGTGGCAATCCTGCGGCGTTGCGGCCGGCAGGGGCGTTCACACCAGGCAGCTTCCAAACAAAAAAGCCGCCAGCGGCCCCCCCGGGCCTTCCAGTCGGGGCGGCTTATACCGGGGCGATGCTGCCACGCCAAGGGGTTGTCGACGCGCGATCATGACGATTCGATGGAATCCTGCGAATCGCGCTGCGATTGCATGGAAAGCCGCGCCGCCTCGATCCGCGCACGCAGCGCAATCGCTGCCACTACCGCCCGCAATCCGGGATCCCCCGCCACCGGCACCGTTGCAGCGAGTTGCTCCAGCCGCGCAGCATCCCCCTCGCCCGCACCAAGTATCGCCTGCTGCATCTCGGCCAATGCGGCCAACAGGTCCTGGCCACGCCGCCGCGCCTCGCGATCAACCGCATCCCGATCTGGCAGCTCCTGCAAAACCAACATTCCCGCCAACTCGACCGCCTCGACTCCGGATGCACGGCCAGCCGCCATGGTCCGCGCCTGCGGCACCCGAAACCCGCTTGCCCCGCGCGCCTGACGCGTCGTGCCCGCCGGCCCGGCCGTCGGCCCAACCCCGCGGATCACCTCCATCGCCGCCTCCCGTCGCCACCCGCCATCGTCAACCTCCTGTTTCCGCCGCATCCCGCCCGGCGGGACTTGCCGCCCGGCACAATCTGCCCGGCCCCGCGGCCAGCGAACGCGCAGAAATCCGCGCTCAACCCCTGGCACGGCGCTTGCGTCGCCGCAGGGCAATCTAGCGTCTTAAACATTGATGAACCGTTCCCGACCAGGATGCCCCGCGTGACCGCCCTTATCCCCCGTCTCATCATCACCCTCCTGTTGCTCGCCTGCGTGGGTCCCCTGGGTGCCCCCGCCATGGCCCAGGTGCGTATCAAGGACATCGCCGACATGGAGGGCATCCGCGGCAACCAGCTGGTCGGCTACGGCTTGGTCGTCGGCCTCAACGGCACCGGCGACAAGCTCGACTCCTCCGTCTTCACCCGCCAATCCCTGATCGGCATGCTGGAGCGCCTCGGCGTCAACACCCGCGACCAGGAAGCCAAGCTCAAGACCAAGAATGTCGCCGCCGTCATGGTCACTGCGGAACTGCCCCCCTTCGGCCGCACCGGCAGCCGCCTCGACGTCGCCGTCTCCGCCCTCGGCGATGCCACCAACCTGACCGGCGGCATGCTGCTGGTCACCCCCCTGCTCGCCGCTGACGGCGAAGTCTACGCCGTCGCCCAGGGGGCACTCGCCACCGGCGCCATCGCTGCTGGCGGCGCTGCCGCTTCGGTCACCCGCGGTGTCCCTACCGCCGGGCGCATCCCCAACGGCGCCACCGTCGAGCGCGAGGTCGCCTTCCAGCTCGCCGCCCGTCAGTCCCCCCGCCTCGGCCTGCGCAATCCCGACCTGACCACCGCGCGCCGCATGGCCGACGCCATCAACCGCGCCCTCGGCAGCGGCACCGCTACCGCCACCGACCCGCGCACCGTCGCGCTGAACCTCGCCGGCCGCGACGTCATCGACGCCCTCGCCCGCATCGAGATCCTGCGCGTCGAGCCCGACAACGCGGCCGTCGTGGTGATCGACGAAGCCAGCGGCACCATCGTCATGGGCGCCAATGTCCGCATCTCCACCGTCGCCATCGCCCAGGGTAACCTGACCATCCGCGTCACCGAATCCGCCGACGTCTCCCAGCCCGGTCCGCTCTCCGGCGGCCAGACCGTCGTCACCCCGCGCACCCAGGTCCAGATCGACGACCAGGCCGAACGCCGCCTCGGCATCCTCAGCTCCAACGTCACCCTGCGCGACCTCGTTGCCGGCCTGAATGCCCTCGGCGTCGGCCCACGCGACATGATCACCATCCTGCAATCGATCAAGGCGGCCGGCGCGCTGCAGGCCGAGCTGGTCGTCCGCTGATGAGCACTCCCCTCATCACCGGCAAGCCCGACGCCGCCCAGCTCACCAACCCCGCCACCGCCCGCATCTGGAAAGCCGCCCAGGAATTCGAGGCCATGGTCCTCGGTCAACTCGTCGGCCCGATGTTCGCCACCGTCGACACTTCGAAGGGCGCCTTCGGTGGCGGCGCCGCCGAGGAAGCCTGGCGCCCGATGCTCGCCCAGGAAGTTGGCAAGCACATCGCCCGCGGCGGCGGCCTCGGCCTCGCTATCCCGGTTTTCCGCCAAATGCTCCAAGCCCAGGAAAACGCCGACCGGCAAAAAACCGCCACCCCCGAAAGCCCCCCATGACCCAAGCCCTGCGCGACGCCGCGGCCACCCTCGCCACGATTTTGGCCGAGGAAAATGCAGCATTGGCGGCCCTCGACCTCCCCCGAGCCGCCCACCTCACCGCGGCCAAACGCGTCGCCACCGACGCCTTCACAACCGCCCACGCCCGCCTCGCTGCCTCCGGCAGCCCCACTCTCGATCGCTACACCACCACCCACCTGCGCGACCTCGCCGCCGAAAACCGCCACCTGCTGAGCCGCGCCTTGGCCACCCAAGCCCGCGTGCTCGACATCATCGCCCAAGCCGTCCCCCGCGCCTCCGCCCAAGCCCCCCGCTACAGCGCGACCGCCACCCTCGTCGGCCGCTCCCGCGCGCTGCCCGTGGCGATCACTGCGAGCGCGTAGGATGGCGAGGGCTCTGTCCTCGACCCTTAGGAACCCGGCGCTTCCTGTACCGAAGATGTGTTTCACTCGCAGGCGAGCGCGTGAACGCTCAGGAGGAGCGGGAACTTCCGTCGCGCACGACGGTCTGAGCACGTCTCAGTGTCTCAAACTGCTCGCCGACCGGCCAGCAATGCCGAAGGCGAAAGGGTGCGGGGGAATGCCCCGCACCTATGTTTCTCGCGCTTCATCGGACGCGATGGGGATCATAGAACGAACCAGCTGGCTTCAACCGGGCCTGCCGTGGTCACCATAATGGTGAAATCGGCGGTGGTGTCGTTGGTGGCATTGCCTTGGATCAGCCGGGTCGGACCCTGGTCGCTCCAGCGAAGCTGGCCCGGCGTACCGTTGAAGGGCGCTGTGCCGATGAAGCTGAAGGCGTCGTTGCCGAAGGTGACGGAGCCGGTGGGCAAGACGCCGCCATCGAAATCGCTGGCGCTGGCGGCGAGTGCGCCCGCGCCGCCGGCCCCGGTGACGGCCCAGTCGACCGTCTGGGTGGTGCCGGCGGGGCCGCCGCGGTAGATCGCGAAGGTGAATTCGGTGCTGGCCGAACCCGTGCCTTCGGCCTGGTTGGGGTTGATTTCGCCGATCGAGAAGCTGGTGTCGTCGCCGAGAATGACGCCGTCGGCGCCGTTGGATATCACCGCCGCACCCGATGGCAGGTCGCCGAGGGCGAGGGCGAAGCGTTCATTGGCTTCGGCGCGGCTGTCACCGGCGACATTCACCGTGATGGTCTGGCTGGTCTGACCGGCGCCGAAGCTGACGATGCCGGTGGGCAGCGCGTTGCCGGCGAAGTCTTCGGCATTGGCGGCGAAGGTGCCGGGCCCCCCGATGCCGGCAACCTGCCAGTTGAGCTGGGCTGCCGCCACGACATCGCCGGAGCGGGCGACGGTGAAAGTGAACGCCGTGGTGCCGGAATTGCCTTCGGCCTGGCTCGCGTCCAGGCGCGCGACGGTAAAGAGTTGCTCTGCGCCCTCGGCAACGGCGTCGCTGCGCAGGTTGAGGTTTTCGATGCGTAGATCCTGGGCGGCGGGGGTGCTCGCCCCTTGGATCGCGCAGTTCGATCCCAACCAACAGAAGCTGCTCGCCCGGCTGCGGCCGCCGGTCGGCTTCGAACGCGCCAACCCAATATACTGGTTGGGCACCGACCAGCTCGGCCGCGACATGCTGTCCCGCTGCCTGCACGGCTTGCGGCTTTCCCTTGCCCTGGCCTTCTTCGGCGGCCTGTTCGGCCTGGTCCTCGGCGTGTCGATCGGCCTGCTGGCCGGGTTGGCGCGCGGGCCGGTGGACGCGCTGCTGATGGGGCTGGCGGACGTCAAGCTGTCGGTGCCGTTCACCCTGGTGGCGCTGCTGGTCATCGCGTTGGCCGGCACCTCCACGGAGGTGCTTCTGGTCGTCCTCGGCATGGCGTACTGGGCCCATTTCGCCCGGCTGGTGCGCGGCCAGGTGATCGCCCTGCGCGACATGCCCTATGTCGAAGCCGCCCGCGCCGTGGGCGCCACCCCGCTGCGAGTGGCTTTGCGGCACATGATCCCCAACCTGGTCTCGCCGGTGGTGGTGATGGCCACGTTGAACTTCTCCAACCTGATCCTCTTGGAATCCTCGCTGTCGTTTCTCGGCATCGGGGTCCAGCCACCCACCGCCACTCTCGGCTCCATGGTCGGTCAGGGCCGCGACTACATGGCCTCCGCCCCCTGGGTGGTGGCCGCACCCGCAGTACTGATCGTGCTGGTGGCGCTGGTGGCGATGCTGCTGGGCGACCACCTACGCGACCGCGTAGACGTCCGGCTGCGCGAACGATGATGAAACAAACCTTCAGATGGGGAATGCAAACATGATGCGACGCAGTCTGCTGGCCGCCGCCGCGGCGATGGCTCTGGGAGGGGCGGCCCATGCCCAGGAGTTGCGTGTCGGCGTGCAGAACATGGCGCCCTTCCTCGACCCCGGGCGCGACTTCTCCAACGTCGGCTCGCAGTTCTATGTGAATGCCTTCGACCCGCTGATCGGCAAGGACCATAGCCGCGCCGAAAGCGTATGGCTTCAGAGCATCGCCACCGCCTGGAAACAGGTCTCGCCCACCGTGATGGAACTCACCATCCGCGACGACGTGGTGTTCCACAACGGCGACAAGATGACCGCCGAGGACGTAGTGTTCTCGCTGGACCGCATCATCAACGCCACCTTCCCGCCGTACAACGTCCGCAAGCGCGACACCTTGCCGAACTTCGCCAGCGTCGAGGCGGTGGACGCCCGCACCATGCGGGTGACCGCCACCAAGCCCGAGCCGCTGTTCGAAACCTTGCTGAACACGCAACAGACGATGATCGTGCCGAAGAAATACTGGGATTGGGGTTGCCCCGTTTCGGTAGACGGTTTGTCGGCTTGCGGGCTAGGCGTCGGTCACGGTGGATTGCATGTCTGCTTCGTAGGCCATTGGCGAACGATATCCCAGCGCCGAATGGAGCCGCACTGGATTGTACCAGCCTTCGATGTA
>CAMBRC010000051.1 GCA_945869965.1 Asaia bogorensis | reverse complement strand
CGAGCCGGTGGCCAAGGGTGCGGCCAAGGATTTCACGCCGCGGGTGATCGACCTGATCTCGCCGATCGGCATGGGGCAGCGGGCGCTGATCGTGGCGCAGCCGCGCACCGGCAAGACAGTGATGCTGCAGAGCATCGCCAAGGCGATTTCGTCGAACCACCCCGAAGTCTTCCTGATGGTGCTGCTGATCGATGAGCGGCCGGAGGAAGTCACCGACATGTCGCGCACGGTGAAGGGGGAGGTGGTTGCCTCGACCTTCGACGAGCCGGCGACGCGACACGTCCAGGTGACCGAGATGGTGCTGGAGAAGGCCAAGCGGCTGGTGGAGCACAAGCGCGATGTGGTGATCCTGTTGGACAGCATCACCCGCCTGGCGCGTGCCTATAACACCGTGGTGCCGTCGTCCGGCAAGGTGCTGACCGGTGGTGTGGACGCCAATGCGTTGCAGCGGCCGAAGCGGTTCTTTGGCGCGGCGCGCAACATCGAGGAAGGCGGGTCGCTGACGATCATCGCGACCGCGCTGATCGATACCGGCAGCCGGATGGACGAGGTGATCTTCGAGGAGTTCAAGGGCACCGGTAACTCGGAAATCGTGCTGGATCGGAAGCTGTCCGACAAGCGGACGTTCCCGGCGATCGATATCACCAAGTCGGGCACGCGTAAGGAAGAGCTGCTGGTGGATCGTGGGACGCTGTCGAAGATGTGGGTGCTGCGGCGTATCCTTAATCCGATGGGGACGATGGATGCGATGGACTTCCTGTTGGACAAGCTGAAGTACAGCAAGACCAATCAGGATTTCTTTGATGCGATGAATACGTAGGAAGGAAGCGCTTCTTTTTTGGAAAAAAGAAGCAAAAAACTTTTATCCACAGCGTCGTGCGCGGCGAGAAGCGCCCCCCTCCGGCTCCCCCCGCCCAAGCGCGAGGGGAGAGAAGGAAGAATTGAATAAAGTTTTTTTGCTTCTTTTTGTGAACAAAAAGAAGACTTACCTTATGACGTCTACGCTCATTGATTTTATCAGTGCCAGGACTGGCTTGCCTGGCCGCAGCCCTAGGCGGGCTACGGCGTCGGGGGTGACGCGGGCCAGGAGGCGGGCTTCGCCGGTGCCGAGTTCGACCATGGCGGTGTGGCCGGCCTCGGTGACGGCCACCACGACGGTGGGCAGGATGTTGTGCAGGCTGATGCCGGCGGGGGCTTCGGTGGCCAGGATGATTTCGCGGGCGGGGATGCGGACGCGGAGTTGGGTGCCGAGGCTGCCGGTGACCAGGGGGACCCAGAGGGCGAGGGGGCCGGCGCGCAGCAGGGAGAGCTGGCGGGCGGGGTGATGTTCGGCGACGCGGGCTTGGAGGACGGCGCCGGCGTCATCGCGGGCGGCGAGCGGGAGGTCGCCGCGGGCGGTTAGCTCGGCGAGGGGGCCGGTGGCGCGGACCTGGCCGGATTCGAGCAGGACGAGGGTGTCGGCGATGGCTAGGACTTCGTCGAGCGCGTGGGTGACGTAGATGATTGGCAGGGCGAGGCCGTGCTTCAGGCGGGCGAGGTAGGGCAGGATTTCGGCCTTGCGGGCGGCGTCGAGGCTGGCGAGGGGTTCGTCCATCAGCAGGAGGCGGGGCTGGGCGAGGAGGGCGCGGCCGATGGCGACGCGTTGGCGCTCGCCGCCGGAGAGGGTGTGGGGGCGGCGGTCGAGGAGGGTGGCGATACCGAGGAGGTCGACGATGTCGTCGAAGCGGATGGCTCCCCCGCTATGTGGTCCGGCGGGGGCGCGGTTTAGGCCGTAGCGCAGGTTTTCGCGGACGCGGAGGTGGGGGAAGAGGCGGGCATCCTGGAAGACCAGGCCGAGGCGGCGGTGCTCTGGGGGGATGTGGATGCGGTGTTCGGTGTCGGTTAGGACGACGCCGTCGATGATGACGCGGGCGGCGCGGGCGTGGAACAGGCCGGCGATGGTGGCGACGACGGTGGATTTGCCGGCGCCGGAGGGACCGAACAGAGCGGTGGCGCCGGGCGGGGCGGCGAAGTCGATGGCCAGGTCGGTCGCGAGGTTGGGGCCGCCGGGCCAGGTGTGGTGCAGGGAGAATTGGATCACGGGCGATAGCCGAAGGCGGCGCGGGTGCGGCGACCGGCCCATTCGGCGGCGGCGAGGCCGGCCACGGCCAGGAGGATCGAGACGAGGGCGAGTTTGGCGGCGGTGGCTTCGCCGTCGGGGGTTTGCAGGGCGGCGTAGATGGCGAGCGGCAGGGTCTGGGTTTCGCCGGGGATGTTGGCGGCGAAGGTGATGACGGCGCCGAATTCGCCGAGGGCGGCGACGTAGCCGACGATGGCACCGGAGAGGATGCCGGGCAGGGCCAGGGGCAGGGTGATGGTCAGGAAGCGGTCGAGCCGGCCGGCGCCGAGGGTTTGGGCGGCTTGTTCGAGGCCGGGGTCGATCGCCTCGATGGAGAGGCGGACGGCGCGGACCATGAGCGGCAGGGTCATGACGGCGCAGGCGATGGCCGCTCCTTCGGTGGTGAAGACCAGGCGGATGCCGAACCAGTCGTTGAGCCAGGCGCCGACGGGGCCGCGGACGCCGAGGAGGAGGAGGAGGAGCCAGCCGATGACGACTGGCGGCAGGACCATGGGCAGGTGGACGAAGGCATCCAGGGCGGCGCGGCCGGGGAAGCGGCAGCGGGCCAGGACCCAGGCGAGCGCGATGGCCAGCGGGAGGCCGAGGAGGACGCTGCGCGCGGCCACGCCCAGGGAGAGCGCGACGGCGGTCCATTCGTCAGGTGTCAGGAGATCGGCGATGGCGCTACTCGGTTACAAAGCCACGGCGATTGAATAGCTCAGCCGCTTCGGGTCCGGCGAGAAAAACCAGGAAGCGCCGGGCGGCTGGGGTGTCGCCGGCGCGGGGGATGGCGAAGGGGTAGGTGATCGGGGTGTGGAGCGATGACGGGAAGGTCGCCACGACGCCGACGCCGCGGGTGGCGGTGGCATCGGTGGCGTAGACGATGCCCAGGGGGGCCTCGCCGCGCTCGACCAGCAGGAGTGCCGTGCGGACGTTTTCGGTTCGCGCCAGCCGGCGCTCGAGGTCGGTCCATAGGCCGAGGGTGGTGAGCGCTTGTTTGGCGTAGGTGCCGGCGGGGACGCTGGCGGGGTCGCCGATTGCCAGGCGGCCGTGGGGGTGCAGCAGTGTGAGGAGGTTCATGCCGGGGGCGATCGTGACCGTGGGTGGCATGCGGTCGGCTGGTGCGATCAGTACCAGGCGGTTGCCGAGGAGGGTTCGCCGGGTTTCAGGGACGATCAAGGTGCGGGTTTGAGCCCAGTCCATCCAAGACTGGTCGGCGGAGGCGAAGAGGTTTGCGGTGGCACCTTGGTCGAGCTGGCGGGCGAGGGTTGCGCTGGCGGCGAAGTTGAAGCGGGGGCGTGGTTCGCCACGGGATTCCCAGAGCTTGGCCGCGTCTTGCAGGGCGTCGGTGAGGCTGGTGGCGGCGAAGACCAGCACTTCCTCGCGCGGTTGGGCGCTGAGGGGGTGGGAGATGGCCAGGCCGAGGAGCAGGGCGGCGCGTTTCCACATCGTGCCGGTGTATCCGATTGGACATAACGACGCCAGGGGTTGGGGGTTAGCGCCGGCCGGAATGGCCGCTGACGTCCTGTGCGGCGTTGCGCGGCAGAATGAGGGAAACCGGGAAGGAGGCAAGGGCGAAGCAGGCGACGACCAGGAAGGCAGTTGTGAAATCAGCGAGTTGCGGGGTGTGGGTGCCGGACAGGGCCATGGTGATGGTGAGGGAGGCGGCGCCGATGGTGACGCCGAGGGTGGAGGAGACCTGTTGGACGGTGGCGTAAAGGCCGGTGGCCAGGCCCATGCGGGGGCGGGGGATTTCGGCGTAGGCCAGGGCGTTGTAGGCGGTGAATTGCAGGGAGCGGAAGAAGCCGCCGGCCAGCAGGATGGCGAAGATCAGGATGGCGGGCCAGCCGGGGTTGAAGAGGGCGACGGCGCCGAGCAGGGCTGAGGAGAGGACGCAATTGGCCAGCAGGGTGTCGCGGAAGCCGAAGGCGCGCAGAGCTCCGGTGGCGGCCGGCTTCATGGCTAGGGCGCCGAGGGAGCTGGCGAAGGTGATCAGGCCGCTTTCGGCGGCGGATTTGCCGAAGCTCAGTTGCAGCATCATTGGCAGCAGGAAGGGGATGGCGCCGATGCCGATGCGGAACAGGGTGCCGCCGGCGGCTGCGACCAGGAAGGTGCGGTAGCGCAGCAGGGTGAAGTCGATCAGCGGGGCGGCGTGGCGGCGGGCGTGCCAGAAATAGGTGAGGCCGGCGGCGAGGCCGAGGGCAATGGCGGCGACGCTGAGCCATTGGGGGAAGATGCCGCGGCCGAAGGTTTCCAGGCCGAACATCAGGCTGGCGAGCGCGGTGCCGGAGAGGACGAAGCCGCGCCAGTCGAATGGGTGGCCGCTGGGTTCGCGGATGTCGTCGACGTAGAGGGTGACCAGGATGACGCCGAGGATGCCGACGGGGATGTTGATGTCGAATATGGCGCGCCAGGAGAAATAGTCGACGATGAGGCCGCCGATTGGCGGGCCGAGGACGGGGCCGAGCAGGGCGGGGGTAGAGAGCCAGGCCATGGCGGCGACGAGCTCGTTTTTTGGCACGGTGCGCAGGAGGACCAGGCGGCCGACCGGGACCATCATGGCGCCGCCCATGCCCTGGAAGATACGGGCGGCGACGAGTTCGCCGAGGGAGTCCGACTGGCCGCACAGGATCGAGCCGAGGGTGAAGATGACGATGGCGAGGCGGAAGACCTGCTTGGAGCCGAAGCGGTCGGCGATCCAGCCGCTGGCGGGGATGAAAACGGCCAGGGCGAGGAGATAGGCGGTTAGCGCCACGTTCATATGGACGGGTTCGGCACCGAAGGCGCGCGCCATGGTTGGCAGTGCGGTGGCGATGACGGTGCTGTCGAGGTTCTGCATGAACAGGGCGCAGGCGACGATCAGCGCGGTGATCCTGGTGCGCCGGCTGGTGGACGGGCGCGGCAGCAGGGGTGGCCGGTCGGGTTTTGTTGCACCCGCTGGGGTGTGATCATTCATTTCCGCAGCATCGCTGGCGGATTGGCGGAAGGAAAGCCCGTGGCGGCGCGGGTCAGCCGGGGGCGGGGCGGATTGGCCGGCGACCGGCCACTTCGGCGCGAATGGCTTCGGCCAGTTCGGGGTTGGCGCGGCGGATCTGTTGCACCCGCAAGGCCAGGGCGGTGCCGGATTGCGGCGCCATTTCCCAGCGTTCGAGGAACAGCAGGTCGGCCTGGGCGCTGCGGTCGCGGATGCGCGGCATGGCGTTCTGCAACACCGCCGTGACGGGTGCGAAGGGGTCGAAGCCCAGCAATGGCGGGGCATCCAGCACGGATATTGGCGGCATGTCGGCAATACTCCCCAGCAGGGCAAGCCCTGGTCCGGCGGGGAGAAGCAGGCCAGCGCCGCACCGTTCCCACGGATTGAAGCTCGGCCCGCAGGAGAACAGGCGCCAGTTAAGTTACTGTGACCGGGAGCGAAAACAGCGCCGCCCCCGCATCACAAGTGCGGGAGGCGGCGCGGAATCGGCGATCAGTAGCGGTAGAGGTCGTGCTTGAACGGGCCGGCGACTGGCATGCCGATGTAGTCGGCCTGGGCCGGGGTCAGCTTGGTCAGCTTGGCGCCGACCTTGGCCAGGTGCAGGGCGGCGACTTTTTCGTCCAGGTGCTTGGGCAGGGTGTAGACTTGCAGGCCGTATTTGCCAGCCGGCGCGGTCCAGAGTTCGAGCTGGGCCAGCACTTGGTTGGAGAAGCTGGCGGACATCACGAAGCTGGGGTGGCCGGTGGCGTTGCCGAGGTTCACCAGGCGGCCTTCGGAGAGCAGGATCATGCGCTTGCCGTCGGGGAAGACGATCTCGTCGACCTGCGGCTTGATGTTGTCCCAGGTGTAGTTGCGCAGGGCGGCGACCTGGATCTCGCTGTCGAAGTGGCCGATGTTGCAGACGATGGCGCGGTGCTTCATGGCGCGCATGTGGTCCAGCGTGATCACGTCCACGTTGCCGGTGGCGGTGACGAAGATGTCGCCGGCGGCGGCGGCGTCGTCCATGGTGGTGACTTCGTAGCCTTCCATGGCGGCCTGGAGCGCGCAGATCGGGTCGACTTCGGTGACCATGACGCGGCAGCCGGCGTTGCGCAGCGAGGCGGCGGAGCCTTTGCCGACGTCGCCGAAGCCGTTCACCACGGCGACCTTGCCGGCCATCATGACGTCGGTGCCGCGGCGGATGGCGTCCACCAGCGATTCGCGGCAGCCGTAGAGGTTGTCGAACTTCGACTTGGTGACGCTGTCGTTGACGTTGATGGCGGGGACCTTGAGCGTGCCGGCCTTGGCCATTTCCCACAGGCGGTGAACGCCGGTGGTGGTTTCTTCGGTGATGCCGCGCACGTCGTCCAGCAGATGCGGATACTTCTCGTGCATGATCTGGGTGGCGTCGCCGCCGTCATCCAGGATCATGTTCGGCTTCCAGACGCTGCCGTCAGGCTGGGCCGGCCCGGTCAGCGTCTGCTCGATGCACCACCAGAACTCCTCCTCGGACTGGCCCTTCCAGGCGAAGACCGGGGTGCCGTTGGCCGCGATCGCGGCGGCGGCATGGTCCTGGGTGGAGAAGATGTTGCAGGAGGACCAGCGCACGGTGGCGCCGAGGTGCTCCAGGGTCTGGATCAGCACGGCGGTCTGGATCGTCATGTGGATGCAGCCGACGATGCGGGCGCCGGCGAGCGGCTTGGTGTTGCCGTATTCCGCGCGGATCGCCATCAGGCCGGGCATTTCGTCCTGGGCCATCGAGATCTCTTTCTGGCCCCATTCGGCCAGCGAGATGTCCTTTACCTTATAGTCGTTCATGGCCTGGGCTCCTGTGATCTCGGCGGTCAGATATAAGGATATCGTTATGTCTGCAAGTCCAAGCCGCTGCGCGATTGCGTGAGCACGGCTCGGCTCGATGGCGCGGCATGTAGCCCGACACCCATGAACAAAAGTTTTTTGGTTCTTTTTTTCAAAAAAGAACTTCTTTTTGAAAAAAGAAGCAAAAACTTTTAATCACTAAGCCCGTGGGGAACTGCTTGACCGTGCGGGTAAATTCCGTGAGGTTTCCGCGTAATTGCGAACAGCAAACGGAAAAATGGGGAGTTTGAAGATGCGCCAGGACACGACACGCCGCAGCAGGGGCCTGAGCCGACGCAGCGTATTGACGGCGGCCACCGCGACATTGGCGATGCCGTCGATCGGCTATGCCCAGACCGGGGCGATCAAGATCGGCGTGCCGACGATCCTGTCGGGGCGCGTGGCGTTGTTGGGCGTGTCGAGCGTGGGCGGGCTGAAGACGGTGTTCGACAAGGTGAACGCCGCCGGCGGGATCAATGGCCGGAAGATCGAGCTGGTGGTGCGCGATTCGAAGGGCGCGCCGCAGGAAGCCGCCAAGGTGACGCGCGACCTGATCAACAACGACGGCTGCCAAATCATCATCGATGCTGAGGCTTCGTCGGCGTCGTTCGCGGTGCAGGAGGTGATCCGCGAGATTGGCGTGCTGTGCATCCACTCCAACTCCGAGACGTCGAGCCTGACCGCCGACCCCAAGCTGCATGTTCCCACCGCGTTTCGCAGCGCGCGCCAGGGCATTCATGACGCGATCGGTGGCGGGCAGTATGCGGCGACGGTGGCCAAGGCGAAGAACCTCAAGCGCTGGCTGACCTGCTCGCCCGATTATGCATATGGCCGGTCGAACACGGCCGAGTTCATGGAATACGCCAGCTATTTCGACGCCAACATCAAGGTGGTGGAGGAGGCCTGGCCGAAGCTGTTCCAGCCGGACTACACCGAGGTGGTGACCAAGGTGCTGAACGCGCGCGCCGATGCGGTTTATTCGGCGCTGTGGGGCGGCGACCTGGTGGCGTTCATCGACCAGGGCAATCTGTATGCGCTGTTCGACAAGCTCACCTGCTTCATGGTGAACCTGGGCGATTACGGCGTGGTGGACGAGGTGAAGCAGTTCCCGCCGGGTGTGCATTCCGGCGGGCGCTATAACCGCACCATCCCGGCGACGGCCGAGAACCAGGCGTGGTACGACTCCTATGTGGCGCTGAACAAGTCCAAGCCGACCAACTGGAGCTGGGAGAACGCGGTGGCGGCCGAGTTCGTGGTCGCCGGGCTGAAGGCGACCAACGGCGACACCAATGGCAAGAAGCTGGCCGATGCGATCAAGGGCATGACCATCAAGTCGCATTTCGGCGCCAAGGGCTCGCTGACGATGCGCGCCGAAGACAACACCCTGACCGACTATATCATCGGCTTCGGGCTGTCGCTGTCCAAGGACCCGTACATCACGGGGTTCCAGGGCGCTGATTGGGGCCCGATCATCGACCTGGAGAAGCAGTGGAAGAAGAAGCAGGGCTACGCTTGATCTTCTGAGGCAAATCCAGGATGGATCTCGACGCGTTGCTGCGCTGCGTGAGCGGTGCTTCGTGCATCGTCACGCAGCTGACCAGCGGCATGATCATCGGCATGTTGTTGTTTCTGATCGCGTCGGGGGTCACGCTGATCTTTGGCGTGCTCAACATCACCAATTTCGCGCATGGCTCGCTGTATATGGCGGGTGCCTATATCGCGCTGTCGATCTACCGGCTGACGGGTAACTACTTCCTCGCGGTGGTGGGTGCGTCGATCGCGGTGGGCATCCTGGGCATATTGTTCGAACGATTGTTGATGAGCCGGGTGTACGGCTCGAACGTGCTGATGCAGCTGCTGGTCTGCTACGCGGTGATTTTGATCGCCGATGACACGGCCAAGATCATCTGGGGGCCCAGCGCGCTGTCGATGGGCATGCCGCCGGAGTTCCGGGTGCCGCCGCTGCGCATCTTGGGGGGCGTGGTGCCGCCGTTCTATCTGTTCCTGCTTGGCGCCTCGCTGGCGATTGGGCTGGCGCTGTGGGCGGTGATCGGACTGACGCGGTTTGGCAAGATTGTGCGGGCGGCGGCGGTGAATGCGCCGATGGTTTCCGCCCTGGGTATTCGGGTGAATGTGTATTTTGCCGCGGTGTTCGGGATTGGCAGCATGCTGGCCGGGGCGGCCGGGGCGCTGGCGGCGCCGGTGCGCACGCTGTCGCCGGGGATGGGGTTTTCGATCCTGATCGAGAGTTTCATCGTCACCGTGATTGGTGGCATGGGCTCGATCGTTGGGGCCTTTGTGGCGGCGATGCTGTTGGGGCTGACGCGGTCGTTCGGCAGCATCGGGTTTCCGCTGTTTGTCGACGGGGTGATGTTCCTGATCATGATCCTGGTGCTGGTGTTCAAGCCATCGGGGCTGTTCGGCAAGGAAGTCCGATGACGGCGTCGTGGAAGCGCGACCTGTTGGTGGCGGCCGGCGGGCTGGCGCTGCTGGTGGCATTGCCGGCGATGGGGGCTTCGGCATCGCTGCGCGACTTCATCATGTTCGGCATGGCGTATGCGTTGTTGTCGATGTCGCTGAACCTGTTGATCGGCACCACCGGGCTGGTGTCGTTCGGGCATGCGATGTTTTTTGCCTCCGGTGCCTATGCGTTCGGGCTGGCGATGCAGTCGGGGCATTTCTCGATCCCGGTGGCTTTTGGCTTTGCGCTGGCGTTCACCGCCGTGTTGGCGCTGGCGATCGGGGCGATCTGTGTGCGGCTGAACGAGATCTATTTCGCGTTCCTGACGCTGGCGTTCCAGATGTTGATTTATAACTCTATCCTTGGCTGGGTGGATTTCACCGGCGGCGACCAGGGGCTGATGGGCGGTATCCCACGGCCGGTGTTTCTCGGCATCAACCTGGCGGACCGGTTCCAGCTCTATGTGTTCTGCTGCGTGTGTTTTGTTGTGTGCCTGGCGATTTTACGTCAGGTCACCGTGTCGCCATTTGGTGCCACGCTGCGGCTGATTCGCGACAACCATACGCGGGCGGCGTTTCTGGGGATCAACGTGTATCGCGCCAAGCTGGTGGCGTTTGTCATCTCGGCCTGTGTCGCGGCGGTTGGCGGCATTCTGCTGACGCTGTTCGTCTCTGGCGCCTATCCCAACTTCGCGTTCTGGACGACCTCGGGCGAGGCGATCTTCATGATCCTGATGGGCGGGTCGAAGGTGTTCCTGGGGCCGATGGTTGGCACCGTGCTGCTGCGGGTGCTGAACGATGTTTCGGTGGCCTATACGCAGCATACCGAGCTGGTGCTGGGGCTGGTGATCCTGTTGTTCGTGCTTGGGCTGCGCAAGGGGGTGCTGGATCTTGTGGCCGACTGGTTCGAGAACCGGCGGCAAGCTGCCCTTCGGCGCGACAGGTAGGCGGCGATGCTGAAGCTCGAACATGTCAGCAAGTCGTTTGGTGGCGTGGCCGCGGCGCGCGATGTCAGCCTGGATTTTCCGGCCGGCTCGCTGACCGCGGTGATCGGTCCGAACGGCGCGGGCAAGACCACGTTGTTCAACCTGATCACCGGGCGGTTTCGCGCCGATGCCGGGCGCATTCTGCTGGACGGGACGGATATCGTCGGGATGGCGCCACGCACGATCGTGCATCGCGGCATCGGCCGGGCGTTTCAGATCGCCAGCCTGTTCCCGACGTTGACGGTGCGCGAGGCGCTGGCTTCGGCGGTGCAGGCGCATCGCGGGCGCGAGATGCGGATGTTCGCGCGTTTTACCGAGGCCGATATCGCGGCACGCACCGAATACCTATTGGAATGGCTGCAATTGAGCCATTCGGCCGACATCATCAGCGCCAATCTCAGCCATGGCGATCAGAAGCTGTTGGATATCGGGCTGGCGCTGGCGCTGGAACCCAAGGTTTTGCTGTTGGATGAGCCGACCGCGGGGATGGGGCCAGACGAGCGCTGGCAGATGATCGAGACGGTGCAGCGGCTGTGGCGCGAGGGCGGGCTGACCCTCGTGTTCATCGAGCACGATATGGATATCGTGTTCAAGGTGGCCCAGACGATCCGGGTGTTGTCCTATGGCTCGGTGCTGGCGGAGGGCGATGCCGAGGCGATCCGCAGCAATCCCCAGGTGATCGAGGCCTATCTTGGCAAGTCGGCCGACAAGGGGCGGACATGAGCGGGCGGATCCTCGAGGTTGAGGGCATCGATGTTTTTTATGGTGCCAGCCAGATCCTGTTTGGCGTGTCTCTGGCGGTGGAACAGGGCCAGTCGCTGGCCTTGCTCGGCCGCAACGGGGCGGGCAAGAGCACGACGATGAAGGCGATCATCGGCCTAGCGCCGCCGCGGCGCGGCACCGTCAAGGTGCGGGGGGTTGCCATGCAGGGCCGTGCGGCTGACCGGGTGGCGCGCGCCGGGATCGGCTATGTGCCAGAGGACCGGCAGGTGTTTCCCGAGCATTCCGTGGAGGACAACCTGTTGATCGGCGCCAAGCCGGGGATGGGCGGGCGGCAGGACTGGACGCTGGCGCGCATCTGGGAGGTGTTTCCAACCCTGGCGGGGATGCGGACCCGGATGGCTGGGCGGTTGTCGGGCGGGGAGCAGCAGATGCTGACCATCGCGCGCACGCTGATGGGCAATCCGGCGCTGTTGCTGCTCGACGAACCCAGCGAGGGATTGGCGCCGGTGATCGTCGAGCGTATCGGCGAGCTTATGCTCCAATTGCGCGAGATGGGCGTTACCCTGATTGTTGCCGAGCAGAACCTGCATTTCTGCCTGGATATCGCGACCCATGCCGTCGTGATCGACAAGGGGCATGTGGTTTATACCGGCGAGATCGCGGCGCTGATGGCCAACGACGAGGTTAAGCGGAAGTATTTGGCGGTTTAATGGCGCTCAGGCGAGCGCGGCGAGCGGGGCTGTTGCCTGCAGCGCCGCGAAAATGCCGACCGCGGCGGCCTGGGCCAGGATGAATGACGTTCCCAGCGCGTTGGGTGCGACCCAATCGGTCAACAGCAGCAGCACACTGTCCAACGCCCACACCGCGTTCAGCCCGGCGATCCAGGCGACGGCCCGGCGGCTTGGCGCCGGACGGGCGGCGAGCCACCCCAGCAGTGCGGCCCAGGGCAGGAAAAATACGCCGCACAGGCGGAGCAGCATTTCCGGCAACGCGAGCAGGCTGGCCAGCGGGCCTGCGGCGGCCACCAGCAACAATCCGACAGCCAGACTGGCGGCCGCGTCCAGCGCCAAGGCGGAACGGGCGGAGATGGGCGTCATTTCAAGCTCCTGTGGTTGGGCATCCATGCGATGCGCACCCCAACCATGGCCGGCACCGGGGGGGCCGGTCGATTAAGCACGAGGTAATGGAAGCGCTGCTTTGTTGGGGCTAGGGTGTTACGGAAGGGAGGAGGGCCTTTTTTTTGTGAACAAAAAGAAGCAAAAAAACTTCATCCATCTGATTTCTAACGAGACCGCGCACCCCCCTGATGATCCTCATGCACCACCTCACCCGCCCGGTTGGCGACATGTTGCGCGAGTGGCGCCAGCATCGCCGGTTGAGCCAACTCGCGCTGGCGCTTGATGCCGACATTTCCACCAAGCACTTGAGCTTTCTGGAAACCGGCCGTTCCCGGCCGAGCCGCGCGATGGTCCTTCATTTGGCGGAGTTGTTGGATGTGCCGCTGCGCGCCCGTAATGCGCTGCTTCAGGCTGCCGGTTTTGTTGCCTTGTACCCGGAGCATGCCCTGGCTTCCCCGGAGATGACCGCCGCCCGCGCCGCTGTCGATGCGGTGCTGAGCGCTCATGACCCATATCCCGCTCTGGCGGTCGATCGTCACTGGAACCTGGTGATGGCCAATACCGCCGTGGGGCGTCTGCTCTCAACAGCCGTAGCGCCGGCGTTGCGGGGGCCGCCGATGAACGTGCTGCGCGCCAGCCTGCACCCGGAGGGACTCGCCCCGTTGATCGTCAACCTGCCGGTCTGGCGCGGTCACATCCTGGCGCGCCTGCGCCAACAGATCGCGGCCAGTGCCGACCGGGTGCTTATGGCGCTGGCCAGCGAACTCGCCGCCTATCCCGGCGGCATCGACCACCCGGCCCCGCACGATTCCGGCTTGGTGATCCCGCTGCAGCTGCGCCGCGGCGACACAATCCTGTCGATGTTCGGCACGGTTACCGTGTTTGGAACGCCGGTCGATATCACCCTGGCCGAGCTTGCGGTTGAGGCCTTCTACCCTGCCGACCCCGCCACCGCGGCGGTACTGCGCGCCATGGCCGGCTGATTCGGCACGGCGCCGATCATCGGCCGCGAGGCATCATCGTGACCGGCGTGCCGCCAGCCGCTGATTGAGCTGGCGCAGCAGCGTCTGCACCTCATCGACCAGAATGTGACCCATCAGATACAGCGCGAGTGACCATAGAGCGATGCCGGCGAGAATGGACAGGCCGATCGGCCCCAATGGAGCCTCGGGGCTCCAATCATACCAAGCCATCAGCAGGAACGACGGCGCGACGGCCGCTACGGTCAATCCGGCGCTGCGCAGGTAGATCGGCAGAAAATCACGCTCCTGCGTTTGGCTCATCTGCTGCACCGGCCGGCGGTAGAGGACGTATGCGACGATGGACTCCAATAGCCGCGCTGCCGCGACCCAGGCTAACCCGAACATGCAACCGACGAGGAACAGCGCCAGCCCAACGGCCGAGCGGATCGTCTCAAGGCGCATCTGTTCGGCGGTGCGTTCCGTCACCACCAGCACGCCACCCGCCGCCAGCATGGTCGCCGCGGGAACCATGGATAGCGCGAGCAGCGACAGCGGCAACTGGGCCTCCACCCATTTCGGCCCATACAGCAGCATCAGCAGCGGGCCAGCCAGCACTGCCAGGCCGACAAAGGCGGGCCAGAATACCGCCGTCGAGAGCGTCACCACCCGCAGATAGCTGTAGCGTAGCGACTTTCCCTGGCGGTGTTGTTCCGCCAGGTCGACGAACAGGGCGCGGGAAATCACCATGTTGATGTGTTCCCAGGCGGTGTTCGCCAATCCGGTTGCCCGGGAATACATCCCCAGCGCTACCAGCCCCATGATCCGCGCCAGGGCCAGTTCAGCCAGTCGTGTCGCAGCGGCGCTGGCGCCCGAGATGGCAAGCATGTGCCAACCATAGCGCAGGATGGGCCGCCAGTCCGCCAGCCCGATGCGCAGGCTGACATGTCGCCAACCCAGCACGCTGAACCCGACCGCCGCCACCAGGCCGCCGGCAAGCTGGCCATACGCCAGGCTCATGTAGCTGTAGCCCTCGTAGGCCAGCCCGATGGCGAGCCCAGAGCCCACCAGGGTGCGCAGGAGGTTCAGCACCGCAAGCGCCCCGAACTGGCCTTGCCGCTCCATCACCGTGGCCGGCCGGAACTCGAACAGGCTCAGGACGGGAGCCAATGCGATCGGCATCAGGACCTGTCGCACGCCGGGATCGTCCAGCACGACGCCGCCGAGTAGGCTTAGCATCACCACGGCGGCGCCAACTAACGTCACCAGCAACGTATTGATGGTGAAGGCTGTATCAAGGAGCGCCGGTGTCAGCACGGTGGCGCGGATAACATAGTTGCTCAGGCTGACGGTGCGTATCACCGCCAACAGTCCCAGCACCGCCAGCGCAGCGGCGAAGACTCCCATCTCATAGGGGCTGAGCAGCCGGGCGATTACCACCGTGGTGCCGAACTGCACCACGAAGGCGCTGCCCTGTGACGCCGCCATCCACAACATGTTGCGGCGCAAACTCATCTGGCGTCGTCGGACCTCGCGCGGGGATGCACGCGGGCTGTAGCCTAGTTCCTACTTCTGGACAAAGGGTAGAAGGAGGAAGGCTGGGTTCTGCCCAGACGCGTCAGGGGTCTTGCCCTTGGACCTTATAGATCGAAGGTCCAGGGGCTTGGCCCGTCGCGCGAAAGCGCGCTTCGGATCGCACGAAGGCGCGCTCCGGATCCGGTGGGTCCCGGACAAAGCCCTGGCCCTGCTTGCCTTTTCGGTGCATCAGCCCCCGAACTTGTCGGCCAGCGTCTTGCGCATCGCGGTGCCGTTGTCGCGCCACCAGCCCGCCAGGATGGTGGCATCCCAGCCGATGCAGAAATGCTTCACGCCCATTTCCAGGTAGGGTGCGGCCATGGCGATGTCGCCCAGTTCGATGCGTGGGTGCAGGCCCAGGCGCAGGGCGGTCTCGATGGTCTTGCGTTCGGCGGCTTTGACGTCCGGGTGTGCCCGGTTGTGCGGCTGGCCGATGCTCATGGCGTAGTCGGCGGCGCCGAACTGGACCATGTCCACGCCGGGCACGGACAGGATGTTCTCCAGGTCCTCGACGCACTGGCGCTTCTCGACCATGACCGCCACCACGACGTCGTCCAGGGCCTGGATGTAGTTCGGGTTGCCGACGTCGCGGTTGGTGCCGACGTCGCGGCGCATGCCGACGCCCATCAGCCCGCGGCGACCCGGCGATTCCGCGCGCACCGCGGCGACGCAGTTGCGCGCGTCCTCGACGGTGCGGATATCGGCGAACAGCACCGACTGGAAGCCGGAGCCGATGGCGCGCAGGGATTGGTGGGTGTGCTCGCCCTGTTCGATCTTGATCATCCCGCCGACGCCGGACAGCTCGAAGGCGCGGCCGAGATTGTCCAGGTCGTGCATGGTGAACGGGGCGTATTCGGCGGTGAATTCAATATAGTCGTACTGGCCGGAGGCGCCGACCAGCTCGACCAGCGTCGGCCATACCGAGAGGATGTGGGTGCCGAGCGTCGGCTGGTTAGCCTTCAGTTTCTGGCGGAGTTGGTTGGCGCGCATGGTCGTCCCTCTACAAGCTTTGCGTCACGCTATCAGCGGCCGAGTGTGCTGGCCACCTCCCGCGCCCGTGCCGCGGCGTCGCGCGCCATCGTTGCGCACAGCCCGGTATAGGCGGCGGGGTCGAGCAGCCGCGCGATCGCCGCGGCGTCGATATGCGCCGTCACCCGCGCATCTGCCGCCAGCAGGTCGGCGAACCGTTGGCCCTTCACGAAAGCATCCTGGGCGGCGTCATACACCGCGTCATGCGCGTGCTGCCGCCCGATCGCCAGGCCGAGGTCGAGCATTACCGCCTCGGCCATGATCAGCCCGCCGCCCAGATCGAGGTTGGCGCGCATTCGGGCGGGGTCCAGGCGCATGCCACGACACACCTCGGCCAGCCGGGCCAACATGTCGCCGGTGGCGATACAGGCCCGCTGTTCCGCCGCCCCCATCATCAGGGTGCTGGTGCGGTCCGCCTCGTGCTCGGTCATCATCGCCTCCAGCGCCAGCGGCACCTGGCTGCGCACCTCGGCGCCGGCGGCGATGATGTCCTGGCACAGTTTCGGATTGCGCTTTTGCGGCATGGTCGAGCTGCCCACCGTTCCCGGCGGTACCGGCTCCTCGACCTCGCCGAACTCGGTCTTCATCAGGGTGTAGATTTCCCGGCCGATCTTCGCGCCGGTGGCCGCCAACAGCCCCAAAAGGCAGATGTTTTCCGCCAGATGGTCACCGATCGAGCGGGCCGGCACCGCCATGTTGCCCAGTCCCAGGTGCCGGGCGATGCCGGCCTGAACCGCGGGGCCATGATCGCCGAGCGATGCGTAGGTGCCTGCTGCCCCGCCGAGCATCGCCACGAACAGCCGGGGTGCGGCCTGTTGCAGCCGTTCGGCATGGCGCACAAGCTCGTCGATCCATACCGCTACCTTGAACCCGAACGTTGCCGGTACCGCGTGTTGGCCGTGCGTTCGCCCCGCGATCGGCATGTCGGCGCCGCGCTCCGCCAGGTCGGCCATCGCGCGTAGAACTTCGCCGATCTGCCGCAGGAAGATCGCGTGCGCCTGGCGCAGCACCAGCAAATCCCCGGTCTGGGTGATGTTCTGGGTCGTGGCACCCCAGTGCACCCAGCCACCATGGGGCTCGCCCACGATGCGGCCAAGCTCCCACACCAAGGGCACCAGCGTATGCCCGGTGCGGGCGAAGCCTTCGTTGATCTGCGTCCGGTCCATCAGCGACAGCCGCGCCTTGGGCACGATCGCGTCACGCGCCGCTGTCGGAATGATCCCCAAATCCGCCTGCGCCACGGCCAGCGCCGCCTCGACATCCAGCCACGCCTGCCAGCGGTTCTCCAGCGTATACAGCGCACGCAAGCCGGGATCGGTGACGCGGGATGCGGTGGGAAGGTCGGACATGGGCGTTTCCTGCTCTTGGCGGCGGGCGGCAGGGTAGCATTCGGCGCGGCCGGCCGGCGACTCCGCGACCCCGTGAAGCCGCCCCTTTGCCAGTCAGTCCCGCGTCAGCTGCCGACGGCGTCGGCCACGCACTTCTTGGTGAAGCTGGTCTTGGCTGCGCCGCCGAGCTTCTTCTCGGTGGCGGTGGCGTTGCACGCTGTCGTCGCGTCGGTCTCGCACTTCTTCATGAAGCTCGACATTGCCGCACCGGCCAGCTTCTTGTCGGTGGCATTGGCCTTGCACGTCGTCTCGGTGGCTCCCGCAGCGCTGATCAGAAGGCTGAATCCGGCGGCCAGCAAAAGTGTTTTCATGGCGAACTCCTTCTGGTGCGCCGGGCTCCTCCCGGCGGCGCTCAGCCTATCACGCTGCCCTGCCGCGCCGTGCATCACGATGGGGCCAACGCTTTCCTGGCACGTTTGCGCCGAAGGCTGGTCTCCGGCATGGCGACGCACTAGCGTGTCACCGCAACATTGGAGAGCCAGCGAGGTGAACGAGGAGGCGCTACCAACTCTGGAAATGCTGTTCCTGCGCGTTTCCGACGGCGACAAGACGGCCCTGCGCGAGGTTCACACCCGCATGGCCAATCGGGTTTTTGGCGTCGCGCTGGCCATTCTGCGCGATCGCGCTGCCGCGTCCGACGTGCTGAAGGACGTCTTCCTCCGCCTCTGGCAGCGCGCCGGTCAATTCGACCCCAGCCGTGGCAACGCGGAGGCCTGGCTACTCACTATCGCCCGCTACGCCGCACTCGATGTCGCGCGCATCCGCGGCCGGGAGATGGCCACCGACGATCCCCTGCTCGGTGACATCCCCGTCGACCCCGAAGCGTTCGACCTTCTGGACCGCGACGAAAACAGCGCCAGCCTGCGCCGCTGCCTCGGTCAGCTCGACCCGCGCCACCGCAGCGGCATCCTGCTTGCCTTTGTTCACGGCCTGTCGCATGTCGAAGTTGCAGAACACTTGGCCCTTCCGCTTGGCACGGTGAAATCCCAAATCCGCCGCGGCCTGCTCAGCCTGCGGGAGTGCATGTCGTGACCGAAATCCCCGCTTCCGGCTCCAGCCAGACCCAGGCCGCCGAATACGTCCTCGGCACGCTCGATGCCGCCACCGCCGCGACCGTGGTGGCGGCGATGCTTACCAACCCGGCGTTGCGCGCCGACGTCGCCGCCTGGGAGCGCCGGCTGATCGCGCTCTCCGTCCTGACCCCCGAGGTGCAGGCGCCGGCGGATTCCTGGGACATGCTGGAAGCCGCTCTTGACCGCACGCCTCGGCGCACGCTGGATCGCCTATTGGACGACGGCACTTGGAATAATGTTTCACCAGGCGTCACCCGCAAGCTGCTGTGGAACAACGAAACTTTCTTACTGCGCGTCGCCCCCGGCGGCACCATCCGCCCGCACGGCCATGCCCGCGTCGAACACTGCGTGGTTGTCGAAGGCAGCATGGTCATCGAAGGCCGGAGCTTCGGCCCGGGTGACTATCACGGCATCCAGGCGGGCATTCCGCACAAGGCGATCCACGCCCCCGACGGCTTGCTGCTGCTGATCCGTCAGGGTGACTGACGCCGCCGCCGCGAACTACCGTCCCGACATCGATGGCTTGCGCGCCGTCGCGGTGCTCTCTGTCGTCGCCTATCATACGGTTCCTTCGGCACTGCCCGGCGGCTTCGTGGGCGTCGATGTGTTCTTCGTCATCTCCGGCTTCCTGATTTAGGGCATCTTGATGGACGGGCTGGACCAGGGCCGGTTCAGCCTCGCGGATTTTTACGCCCGGCGGATCCGCCGCATCTTCCCGGCGCTGGTGCTGGCCGCGGTGCTGCTCTATGGCGCGGTGGTGCTGTTGCCTGGCGAACGCGCCCTGCTTGGCCGAGATGCCGCCGGCGGTGCCGGCTTTGTCGCCAACCTCGCCTTTTGGACCGGGGTTGGGTATTTCGACCGTGACGCTGCCTCGCTCGCTGGCATCGCATTGATCGCCCTTGCTTTGGTGGTCGTGCAGTCCGGACCGGGCTTTCCCGGCTGGTGGGCGCTGCTGCCCACCCTCGGCGCGGGCTTGTTGATTGCCGCCGGGCCTCAGGCTGTGGCCAACCGTCGTTTGCTCGCCCTGCCGCCGATGGTCAGCATTCGCTCATCAGCTATCCGCTTTACCTCTGGCATTGGCCCCTGCTGTCGTACGCCCACATCATCCATCTCGGCCGGGCGCCGAAGCCGCTGCTCCTTGCCGTGCTGGTGGGCGCAGGCTTCGCCCTCGCCTGGCTAACGTATCGCTTCGTCGAGCAACCGATCCACACCGGCAGCTGGCGCCATCGCGCCACGTCCGTCCTTGCCGGCGCGATGGCCCTGCCGGCCATTATAGGCCTCGCCGCCTGGCAAATGCCGCGCAGCTCGGCGCAAGACGTCGACACCGTGCGCATCAATGCCACCATCGGCGACGGCCCGACTTGCCCGATATTCTTCGGCGCCGGCGAACCCTGCTTCGCCGACGACAAGCATTTGCGGCCTGGCTTCGTCGCTGCCGAGGTCATCTTCCTCGACAACCTGTTGGCCCTGCGCTGACATTCGCACCGTTTCGCCCTATCTCTACCCCATCTCCGGGAGAGGACCCCCGCCATGCTCAACCAGCTTGCCCCCCTGCCCCTCCAAGATCCGTCGCTCTTTCGCCAGGCGAACTACATCGACGGCAAATGGATCGAGGCCGACGACGGTGCCACGCTGACTGTCCGCAACCCGGCCACCGGCGAGTCGATCGGCACCGTCCCCGCCCTGGGTGCGGCCGAAACCCGCCGCGCCATTGAGGCCGCTCACAAAGCCCAAGGCCCTTGGCGCGCCATGCTCGCCAAAGAACGAGCGTCGATCCTGCGCCGCCTCTTCGACCTCATGCTCGCCAACACCGACGACCTCGCCATCATCATGACCGCCGAACAAGGCAAGCCCCTGGCCGAGTCCAAAGGCGAAATCGCCTACGCCGCCAGCTTCATCGAATGGTTCGCCGAAGAGGGCAAACGCGTCTACGGCGACACCATCCCGCAAAACGCCAAAGGCCGCCGCATCATCGTCACCAAGGAGCCGATCGGCGTCTTCGCCGCCATCACCCCCTGGAACTTCCCCGCCGCCATGATCACCCGCAAAACCGGCCCCGGCTGGGCCGCCGGCTGCACCGGCGTGATCCGCCCCGCCAGCCAAACCCCCTTCTCCGCCCTGGCCATCGCCGTCCTCGCCGAACGCGCCGGCTTCCCCCCCGGCGTCTGCAACGTCATCACCGGCCCCTCCGGCCCCGTCGGCCAGGAACTGACCTCCAACCCCCTGGTCCGCAAACTCACCTTCACCGGCAGCACCGAAGTCGGCGCCAAACTCCTGGCCATGTGCGCCCCCACCATCAAGAAAACCTCGATGGAACTCGGCGGCAACGCCCCCTTCATCGTCTTCGACGACGCCGACCTCGACGCCGCCGTTCTCGGCGCCATGGCCAGCAAATATCGCAACACCGGCCAAACCTGCGTCTGCGCCAACCGAATCCTGGTCCAGGACGGAGTCTACGACGCCTTCGCCGCCAAACTCCAAACCGCCGTCGAAGCCCTCAAAGTCGGCCCCGGCATGGAACCCGGCGTCACCCAAGGCCCCCTCATCAACGCTGAAGCCGTCGCCAAAGTCGAAGAACATATCGCCGACGCCCTGTCCCGCGGCGCCCGCATCATCACCGGTGGTCAGCGTCACGAACGCGGCGGCAATTTCTTCCAACCCACGCTGCTCGCCGATGTCCCCAACACCGCCCTCATCTTCCGCGAGGAAACCTTCGGCCCCGTCGCCCCGCTGTTCCGCTTCCACACCGAGCAAGAGGCGATAACAATGGCTAACGACACCGAGTTTGGGCTCGCCAGCTATTTCTACGCCCGCGACATTGGCCGCATCTTCCGCGTCGCCGAAGGCCTCGAGTACGGCATGATCGGCATCAACGAAGGCATCATCTCCACCGAAATCGCCCCCTTCGGCGGGGTGAAGTCCTCCGGGCTGGGGCGCGAAGGCTCGCACCAGGGGATCGACGAGTACCTCGAAATCAAATACCTCGCGATCGGAGGGATTGGGGCCTAAGCAAGCGGCTCCGCCGGCCAGGCGGCCGAGCCCCCTGGACCCTCACGGCTTTTTTCGTTTCATTGCAGCTGCCAGTGGGCCATATCGGCCTCCACAATCGCCGAGGCCCCCGCTCCATGGTCACCCGCATTTCCGTCAACGGCACGTCCTTCAACGTGGATGAAACCCTGCCGCATCCGTTCTGGTCCGGCGTGAACGACGGAAGGTGGGAACCCGATACCTTCCGCCTGTTCGACCGCGTGCTCATGCCCAACTGGCGTTTCGTCGACATCGGCGCCTGGGTCGGCCCAACCGCGCTTTACGCCGCCCGCAAGGTCGCCACCGTCGATGCCTATGAATGCGACCCCGTCGCCCTCGGCCACCTGCGCCGCAACATCGGCGTCAACCCCGACCTCGCCGCCCGCATGACCGTCTTCGAACACGCCGTCGGCGAGGAAGACGGCTTCCTGCGACTGTTCTCCCAATCGCTCGGCAACTCCGAAACCTCGATCTACGCCAACCACCAGCGCGGCAGCGAGATGAAAGCCCTCGGCCAATCCATCCTGGCCGGCGTGCGCGACGCCCGCGCCCTTTTCCGCGACAAGGGCTACGCCTCGGATGCCCAGACCTTCGTCAAGATGGACGTCGAAGGAGCCGAATTCCGCATCCTGCCCCGATTGGCCGACGTCATCGCCGAGTCCCGCTGCGTCTGGTGCGTCAGCTTCCACGAATGGAACCTCAACCCGCACGGCCTGCCGCCTGAACCCTATCGCGCGGCGCAGATGATCAACGCCCTGTCGGTCTTCGCGCCGCTGAACTGGTACACAAACGATCTCGAACCGCTGGACCGCAACGCCCTGTTCGACAAGCTGCTGACCCGCACCTGGCCGATCCATGCCTCGCTGGTTTTCTCGTCACGCGAACTCGGCTAACGCCGCAAGAGGCTCCGCCGGCCAGGGGGCCGAGCCCCCTGGACCCTCATTTGTCAGGCAAGATGATCACACCACTGAAATTCAAGGATGTGGGATTCCATGACCCTGCTATAGATTAACTCCATTGTATCGATACTCGTATGTATTTTAATATGAGCAGTGTGCATTCACACATCTTTTCGGGCGCGTCTAGCAACGCAGTTTTTTAGATAACCGGGGCCACCTTAATGAATTTGACGGGTTCAGAACAAACGCGCAAGACGTGAACATGCAACAACCTCTCAATCACGGAACGATACTGAGAATCGCTATTCCCATCATGGTCGCAAACGTGACGGAACCGATGATCGGCGTCGTCAACACGGCTGTTGTCGGCCAACTGCCGGGCACCCATTTGGTAGGCGGCGTGGCTGTGGGCTCGCTGATTTTTTCCTTCCTGTTCTGGGGCTTCGGGTTTTTGCGCTTGTCTACCAGCGGACTTTCAGCGCAGGCCTCAGGTGCGGAGAACCCAAGCGAGGTGGCTGCTGTATTCTGGCGCAGCTTATTGATTGCCGTTGTTGTGGGATTAAGCCTCATCTTACTTTCACCTCTTCTCAAACCACTGTCCATTTCTCTCATGGGTGGTTCGCCAGAGGTGCAGGCCGCAGCCTCTATTTATTTTAGTTCCCGCATTTGGGCCGCACCCGCTGCACTTGCCAATTTTACCATCATGGGCTGGTTCATTGGCCAAGGGCGCACCACGGTCACACTCTTCACGCAACTTGCCCTCAACGTCACCAACATGGCCTTCAGTGCGCTGTTGGTATTGAGTTTTGATTTCAACATCGCAGGTGTCGGCATGGCGGTATTGATTGCAGAATACACGGGCGTCGCGATTGGGCTTTGGTTTGTGTTTCGTCGCCTGCGGGTCTTGCAGCAACCTTTCTATCGCTTTTTTATTTTTAGCATCACAAAAATCAAAGACCTATTGAGTGCCAACGCCGACATGATGATCCGCACCGTGTGTCTGTTGTTCGCCTTTGCTTGGTTCACCTCCCGCGGTGCCCGCAACGGCGATACGACGGTTGCTGCCAATATGGTGCTGCTACACATGTATCAAGTAGCCGCCCACCTGATCGACGGTCTGGCCTATGCTGCCGAAGCCTTGGTCGGGCAGGCCATAGGCGCCAAAGACCAACCGCGCTACCGCAAGGCCATCATCCTTTCGACACTGTGGGTCATGGTGGTTGGCGCAATTTCGTCAGTGCTGATCTGGCTGCTCGCGCCCACTTTTATTGACCTTATGACAGTGAATGAAGAAGTACGCAGTTTCGCCCGCGGCTTCATTTTCTGGGCCGCCATCATGCCGTTTCTGGGGGCCGCCTGTTTTCTTTATGACGGTATCTTCACCGGCGCCATGGCAACACGAGACATGCGCAATATGATGATAGTGTCTTTGGTGATTTATCTTGTCGCTTGGTTCGTGCTCCAACCGCACTACGGCAATCACGGCTTGTGGGCAGCACTCTCTGTGTTCTTTATTGCTCGCAGTGTGAGCTTTGCAGCGAGGTTGCCGGCGATTCAGAGACGGGTGTTTGGGTAGGGAGTAGAGCTTCCTCATCCGCCCGGTCAGGCACCTTCTCCCGCGCAAAATGCGGGGTTAAGATGAGGCTAACATAACACTTTAAACAAAAGGGGTCTGGGGCCGCCGGCCCCAGCGGGTCGAGGGCAGAGCCCTCGCCTTCCTAGAGGAGCCTAAAAAATGCCCTACGACTTCGACCTCTTCGTCATCGGCGGCGGCTCCGGCGGTGTCCGCTGCGCCCGCATGGCCGCCGGCCACGGCGCCAAGGTGGCCGTCGCCGAGGAGGGCGCCTGGGGCGGCACGTGCGTCAATGTCGGCTGCGTCCCCAAGAAGCTCATGGTCATGGCCAGCGAATACGGCAACGCCGTGCAGGACTCCCACGGTTTCGGCTGGGACACGCAACCCGGCCACCATGACTGGGCGAAACTGATCGCCGCCAAGGACGCCGAGATTTCCCGCCTCAACGGCATCTACAAGCGCCTGATGGCCAACTGCACCGTCTTCGAGGCCCGCGCCCGCTTCATCGACCCCCACACCATCGAGGTCGCCGGCCAGAAGGTCACCGCCGAGCGCATCGTCATCGCCACCGGCGGCCGGCCCACAGCGCCCACCTTCCGCGGCGCCGAGCACGCCATCGTCTCGGACCACATCTTCCACATGCAAACCCTGCCCAACCGCATCACCATCGCCGGCAGCGGCTTCATCGCCGTGGAATTCGCCGGCATCTTCGCCGGCCTCGGCCGCCAGGTGGACCTGGTCTACCGCGCCGACCTCCCCCTGCGCGGCTTCGACCAGGACCTGCGCGCTGGCCTCGCCGAAGCCATGGCTAGCCAAGGGATCCGCCTGCACCCCGGCCGCACCATCGCCGCCGTCGAGCGCGACATCGAGCGCGAGCGCGGCACCGCCATCACCCGCGTCACCCTGGACAACGGCACCAGCATCGAAACCGATCTGGTCTTCTCCGCCCTTGGCCGCACGCCGTACACCGGCGATCTCGGCCTGGCCGCCGCCGGCGTCAAAACCGCCGCCATGGGCGCAATCCCCGTCGACGACACCAGCGCCACCAGCCAGCCGCACATCTACGCCATCGGCGACGTCACCAACCGCATCAACCTCACCCCCGTCGCCATCGCCGAAGGCCACGCCCTGGCCGACCGCCTCTACGGCCCCGGCCCGCGCCGCTGGCACCTCAACCGCGTCGCCGCCGCCGTCTTCTCCAACCCGCCGATCGCCACCGTCGGCCTCACCGAAGAAGAAGCCGCCGCGAACGGCCCCACCGACATCTACCTCGAAAAATTCACCCCCATGCGCCACTCCCTGTCCAAGCGCGCCCGCAAATCCATCATGAAACTGGTGGTCGACCAGGCCACCCAGAAGGTCGTCGGCGCCCACATGCTCGGCGAGGACGCCCCGGAAATCATCCAGGGCCTCTCCATCGCCATTAACGCCGGCGCCACCAAGGCCGATTTCGACCAGACCGTCGGCATCCACCCCACCGCCGCCGAGGAATTCGTCACCATGCGCACCCGCGCCCGCGTTGCCGGATAGCAAGCAAGGTCTTCTTTTTGTGAACAAAAAGAAGCAAAAAAACTTCATCCGTTTGCTTGTACCGGCAGATGGATAAAAGTTTTTTGGTTCTTTTTTTCAAAAAAGAACACCTTCCTTTTCCTTATGAACGCCCCCGAACTCCACGCTCACCTCGCCGCCCGCCGGCCGCTTTCGGGCGTGACCTTCACTGACACCGACTGGACGGACCTTGCCTGCGACGATGCAAGCTTCACTGACTGCGCATTTCACGAAGCTGCGTTCACCGGCACCAGCTTCGCGGGCGCGCGTTTCTTGCGCTGTCGCTTCATCCGCTGCCGCTTCTCGCGTGCCGAGTTGCCGGACGCCGCCTTCGAAGACTGCGCCTTTCTGGCGCAAACCGAGGGCTGCACTTTCACTTTTTGCAACCTGCGCGCCGCGCGCTTTCTGCGCTGCGACCTCTCCCTGTGCCGGATCGAGCGCTCCGATCTCTTTGACATCGCGATGGACCAGTGCGTCCTGCGTGGCGTCCGCTTGCACAAGGCCGATTTCAGCCATGCCTACAGCCGCAAGCTGGTCACCACCCGCGCCACGTTCCGCGGCTGCAATTTGGAACTCGCCGATCTCGGTGAGGCCCGCCTGCCTGGCTGCGATTTTACCGGCAGCCGCATGCGCGAGACCGACCTGACCGCCGCCGACCTCACCGGCGCGATCCTGCGCGACTGCGACCTGTTCCAGGCCGTGCTCGCCCGCACCAAGCTGGCAGACGCCGATCTGCGCGGGGCGGACATCAGCGGCCTGAACCTGCTGCACCTCGCCAGCTTCGCCGGGCTGAAAATCAACCAAAGCCAGCAGCACATCATTCTCGACGGCATTGGCATCGACGTGCACCCAGAGCCCGGCTGAAACTAAGTTCCGCAAGCCTCGGGAGTACGCCCCGCCCAGCCTGCGGCCCCGCAGTAGCCAAGCCCTGCCAATATGTGGATAACTCCCGTGACGAAAACGCCCGCATTGCGGAGCCGTTGCGGGAGCGAGAACGCATGAACACCAGCCCAGCCTTGTCCACATGGACACCAGAATCCTGGCGCGCCCGCCCGATCAAGCAGGTCCCCCTCTATCCCGACCACGCCGCGCTGCAGGCCATGGAAGCGAAACTGCGGCGTTATCCTCCGCTGGTCTTTGCCGGCGAGGCCCGCAACCTCAAGGCCCAGCTTGCCAAGGTTGCAAACGGCGAAGCGTTTGTGCTCCAGGGCGGTGACTGCGCCGAAAGTTTTGGCGATTTTACCGCCAACATCATCCGCGACACGTTTCGGGTGTTGCTACAGATGGCGGTGGTCCTGACCTTCGGCGCCGGCGTCCCCGTTGTGAAGATGGGCCGCATGGCCGGCCAGTTCGCCAAGCCGCGCAGCAGCGACACCGAGACGATCGGCGGCGAGACCCTGCCGAGCTACCGCGGCGATATCATCAACGGCCCCGCCTTCACCGCCGAAGACCGCATCCCCGACCCCGCCCGCATGGAAACCGGCTATTTCCAGTCCGCCGGCACGCTCAACCTGCTGCGCGCCTTCGCCACTGGCGGCTACTCCGACTTGCACCAAGTCCATCGCTGGAACCTCGACTTCGCCGCCAACTCCCCGCTCGCCGAGCGGTATCAGCAACTTGCCAGCCGCATCGACGAGACGCTGGCCTTCATGTCCGCCTGCGGCATGACCTCGGCTGCCATTCCGCAAATTCGGGAAACCGATTTCTACACCAGCCACGAGGCCCTGCTGCTGCCCTACGAACAGGCCCTGACCCGCATCGACAGCACCTCCGGCGACCACTACGCCTGCTCGGCCCACTTCCTCTGGATCGGCGACCGCACCCGCCAGCCCGACGGTGCCCATGTTGAATTTTTGCGTGGCGTGAAGAACCCGCTCGGCCTCAAGGTCGGCCCGACCACCACCATCGACGACCTGATGCGCCTGATCGATACCCTGAACCCCGCCAATGAGCCTGGCCGACTCACCCTCATCAGCCGCATGGGCGCGGAAAAGGTTGAGTCCCTGCTCCCGCCGCTGCTCCGCGCGGTACAGCGCGCCGGCCGCAAAGTGGTCTGGCTGTGCGACCCGATGCACGGCAACACCATCTCGACCGCGGACAAGGTCAAGACCCGCAACTTCGAATCGATCCTGGCCGAAGTCCGTGGCTTCTTCGACGTCCACGCCGCCGAGGGAACCTGGGCCGGTGGCGTGCATGTCGAGATGACCGGCCGCGAAGTCACCGAATGCATCGGCGGCGCCCACCAGCTCACTGCCGCCGACCTCGGCGACCGCTACGAGACCTTCTGCGACCCGCGCCTCAACGCTAGCCAATCGCTCGAACTCGCCTTCTTGCTGTCCGAGGAACTCAAGGAACGCCGCAACCTCCCCGCCGCCCAGCCGATGGCCGCCCAGTAGGTGGACGACAAACCGGCCGCGTCCGACCTGTCCAGCGACATCGCCGGCCGTACCGACGTTTATTTCAACCGCACCCGCGCCATCGTCCAGCGTTTCGGCGACAAGCGGGTGACCTATGCGATGTTCCTGCGCCGCCCGGTGATCTCTGCCCCGCGCCTGATGCTGGACTGGCTGGCCGAAGTCTCCGCCGCCCGAAGCTGTGCCTTCGATATCGAGGTCACCCACAAGGAAGGCACCTGGACCGGTGCCGGCGAACCCCTGGTCTACATCAGCGGCAGCTTCGCCGAGCTGGCCGACCTGGAGACCATCCTGCTGCAAAAACTCGGCCCCGCCTGCGTTGCCGCCCACAACGCCTACCAGATGGCGCTCTCGCTTCCCAACGTCGCCTTCCTGGCGATGGACGCCCGCCACTGTGCGGGGGCCGAGATGCAGCAGATGATGGCCTACGCCGCCTCGGTCGGCAGCCGCGCCGCTCAGGCCGAGGGGGCGAAGGGCTTCGTCGCCAACGCCAACGACTTCACCGCCCACTGGTTCGGCAACACGGCGGGCTCCGGCACCATGCCGCACGCCTTGATCGGCTATGCCGGCAGCACCGTGCGCGCCGCCGAGATGTTCCATGAGGCATTCCCGCAGGAAACCCTCACCGTCCTGGTCGACTACTACGGCCGCGAGATCACCGACGGCCTGGCCGTCTGCCAGCGCTTCCCGGCGTTGGCCGCCGCAGGAAAGTTGCAACTCCGCCTTGACACCCATGGCGGCCGCTTCCTCGAGGGCCTGGACCCCGCAGAAAGCTATGCCGTGCTGGAACACCACGCCCCCGGCGCCATCCGCCGTTACCGTAGCGACACTGAGCTGCGCTACCTCGTCGGCACTGGCGTCTCGGCGGCTGCGGTCTGGCGCATGCGCGAGGCGCTGAACCAGGCCGGCTTCCCCGCCGTGCGCATCGTTGCCTCCTCCGGCTTCGGCGTCGACAAATGCCGCGTGATGGCCGATTGCCGCGCCCCCATCGACGTCGTTGGCACCGGCAGCTTCATCCCGGATACCTGGAGCGAGACTTACGCGACGGCCGACATCGTCGAATACGACGGCCAGCCGATGGTCAAGGTCGGCCGCGAATTCCTCCTGCGCCGCAACGGTGACCGCAAGCGCAACGGCGGCTGATCAATCGCCCCCTTTGGGCCATTGCAGCGCCCCGCCCGCCTCCCTATAACGGCGCCTCGCTGCTTGGGCCGGAGAGGTGACAGAGTGGCCGATTGTGACGGTCTCGAAAACCGTTGTACGTGCAAGCGTACCGTGGGTTCGAATCCCACCCTCTCCGCCAATTCAACCAAATATCTGATTGATTTTGCTGCATAGTTCTAAAATTGCTGGATGATTTACCACACTCCTTACCACACTCGCCCCTTGCCTCAGCCTTCATGTCGGCGGCGCGTTGGCGGGGAATGCCTAGGCCGGCGTGGGTGGCTGGTAAGGCGTCCGCACTGCGGACACCTTCTTTTGGGCGGTGGTGACTTCGGTGTGATGGTTGAAAGAAAGAACTTCGCGGCGCCGCGAAGTTTCGAACGCCACATCCCCCCGCGCCTGCGCCGCCGCAAGCTCGGTGCCTTGGGGATGGCGGTCGATGGGCTGTTAGCGCGAGGATTGGTCCTTGGTGATTCCGATTTCTGCAAGCGTGGGTGGAGGTGCGGTCGTGCTGGCCGACCGCACCTGATGCTGATTGCTGCCGGTCCCGCGGGCACCCGTCGCCTTCTCCCCATCCCGCAACGCCTCCCCCATCCGCCGCTCAGCCCTGATCCGCAGTTCGGCCGCAGCGTCAGACGGCCGCCGCCTCCCACCGCTCCCACAACCCAGTCGGCGGCGGCGGCAGCGCCAGGTTGCCGTCACCCGTCAACGCCGGGTTGATCCGCGCCACCGTCTCGGCAGCCACGGCATCGGCCAGCAACCCGGCGGCGTCATCGGCCAGGCCGGCAGCCAACGCGGCGGCGTGGGCGGCTGTGGCAGCGGCCTCCACGGTGGAGCGCACCCGGTTGCGATCATCTCCCAGCCCGAAAATCCAACGGTTCAGGTCCGCCGCCACCAGCCGGGTCGAGTGGCCGTTCAATGGATCGAGGTTGTCGAGCAGCCATCGCGCGGCGGCCATGAGGTCAAGCCGATCATCCAAGCGCACCGGCAAGCCGCGCGCGATCCACTGCGACACGGCGGCGCGCGTCACGCCCAGATCGTCGGCAAATGCCGATTTTGACGCGGTGTAGCTGGGCGGCTCATCCCAGGCGGGCAACGGCGGCGGCGGCGGGGCACGGCGGGTCATGGACGGCTCCTCTGCGTCTGTTTAATTAAGGCGTTATTCCCGGCTGGAGCTAGCGATGTTAAGCGCATTGCATACCCTCGTATGTGCCAGTGTTCAGAAGAACCTAACATTTTTGGGCTTTTAGTTATTGTGCGCTGCACAATGGCACCTTCGACCCTTCGCAGCGGTGGCGCTGGCCGCCAGGGCGGAGGTCGCCGCCACACCCGGCGCCGCTCGAACCCTGCGCCCGCTCTGCCGCATGCTCGGAATCGACCTGCCACCCGCGCTGCAAGCGCCCAAAGCAACAACCGAAACAGTGCCTGATCCGGCAAAGCCGAAACCGCAATCCCAGGCACGCAAACCCCGCGCCAGGCGAGAACGCTTCACCCTGCGCCCTGACCCCGCTCCAGCCCCGGTCCTGTTCATTTTCGCGGTCTCAGGCTGATCCGCCGCCGCGCGCCCTAAATATTCTTATTACGAAACTATCAGCCTTGCGCCTAGAACGCCCCATTCTCGGGCACCAGCAACGGAATGAACCCGAACACGCCGGGGCTGTCGGGATCACCCGCGCGCTCGCCTGATCGCAGGCATCAAAGGGCGTGGCCGGCAATGCCGCCATCGCCGCCAGATCCCGCTGCAGCCGCTGCTCGATCGTCTCGCTATGGCCACGCAGGATGTCCGCCTGACGCGTGCGGCATTGCGCCTCCAG
>CAMBRC010000050.1 GCA_945869965.1 Asaia bogorensis | reverse complement strand
TTCTGGGCCGAGTGGTGCGGGCCGTGCAAGGCGATCGGGCCGGCGCTGGAGGAACTCGGCGCGGAATACAAGGGGCGGCTGACGGTCGCCAAGGTCAACATCGACGACAACCCGATGACGCCGAACCAGTTCGGGGTGCGGGGGATCCCGACGCTGATCCTGTTCAAGGACGGCAAGCCGCTGGACACGATGGTGGGCGCGCGGCCGAAGAGTGCGTTGAAGCAGTGGATTGATAAGTCGCTTTAGGAAGTAAGCGCGTTCTTTTTTGAAAAAAAGAACCAAAAAACTTTTATTCATTTGCACCGCGCTCAGTCGATTGAGATCGGTACAAATGGATGAAGTCTTTTTGCTTCTTTTTCTTCAGAAAAAGAAGATTCTTTCTTAGCCCGTGTAGTCGTAGCGAATGAATCCCCGGTTCGCCGCCAGCCGGTCGTACAGTCGGCGTGCGACTTCGTTGTGGTCCTGGGTCAGCCAGTAGAGCCGGCCGGCGCCGTATTCCTTGGCGGCGGCGGATACGGCTTCGATCAGTTTGCGGCCGGCACCGGTGCTGCGCAGGGCTTCGTCGACATAGAAGTCCTGGAGGTAGCAGAGCGGGGCGGCGGACCAGGCGGTTTCCTGATACATGTAGTGGGTGATGCCGATCAGGTGGCCGGTGGCGTCGCGGGCGCCGAAGGCGTGGATGCGGCCGTCGAAGAGTTTCTGCCAGGTGAGGTCGTAGGTCTCGGGCGGCAGGACGGTTTTGTAGAAGGTGAGGTAGCCGGTCCAGAGTTCGGCCCAGCGGGCGCGGTCGGCGTGGGTCAGGCGGGTGATGGTTGTCATGCGGGGGCTCCTTGTGCGGGGAGCCTAGGCGGGTGGCGCGGTGGTGGCCCGGACCGCTTGGGGCGCGCCGGGCCAGACCACAGTCCCAGGGGCCGATTAGTGACGCAGGACGATTTTGCCGAAGTGGCTGGCGCCCTCCATGTGGCGGAAGGCGGCGGGGGCGTCGGCGAGGTCGAAGATGCGGTCGATGACGGGGTGCAGGCGGTGGGCGGCGATGGCGCGGTTCATGTCGTCGAACATCTCGCGCGAGCCGACATAGATGCCGCGCACCGAGAGCGATTTGCGCATGATGCCGGTGGGGTTGACCTCGGCGGCGCCGGTGAGCACGCCGATCAGGCTGATGCAGCCGCCCAGGCGGACGGCGCCGAGCGAGCGGGCGAAGGTGCCGGCGCCGCCAACCTCGACCACTTCGTCGACCCCGGCGCCGGCGGTGAGCTTCACGGCTTCGTCCTGCCATTCCGGGGTGGTGCGGTAGTTGATGCCGTCGCTGGCGCCGAGGGAGAAGGTGCGGGCGAGCTTGGCGTCCGACGACGAGGTGGCGATGACGCGGGCGCCGAGCAGGCGGGCGAATTGCAGGGCGAAGATCGAGACGCCGCCGGTGCCCTGGACCAGCACGGTGTCGCCGGCGCGGGTGCGGGCGTGTTCGGCCAGTGCGTGCCAGGCGGTGACGGCGGCGCAGGGCAGGGTGGCGGCTTCCTCGAAGCTCAGGTGCGCGGGGATGTGGACCAGGCCGTCCTCGTCCAGCACGACGTATTCGGCCATCATGCCGTGGACGGCGCCGCCGAGGGCTGAGGCGCTGGCCTCCGGGGTGATGCGGCCGGCGATCCAGCGCTGCATGAAGATGCCGGCCACGCGGTCGCCGGGTTTGACGCGGGTGGTGCCGGGGCCGGTTTCGACCACCTCGCCGGCGCCGTCCGACAGCGGGATCAGCCCGGCCGGCGGGGCGCCGCGGGCATAGGCGCCGTGCACCATCATCAGGTCGCGGTAGTTCAGCGAGGTGGCGCGCACGCGGATCAGCGCCTGGCCGGGGCCGGGGCGGGGGATGTCTTCCTCGGTCATCGTCAGGGTGTCGATGCCGGGTTGGGTCAGGCGGTAGAGTTTCATCGCGGTTCCTGCATTGCGGGATCGGGCGCGCAAGGTAGGCTGGGGGCGTTCAATCAGGAAGGTACCGATGCAGGTCAACGATCCCGCCGTGATCGCCGAAGCGCGCGCCACCTTCGACCGCTACGAGGCAGCGCTGATGGCCAATGACACGCCGACGCTGGACGAGATTTTCTGGGCCGATCCGCGGACGGTGCGCTTCGGCATTACCGAAATCGGCTTTGGGCACGAGGCGATCAAGGCGTTCCGGGCGACGGTGGCGAAGTATGCGCCGCGCATCCAGAAGCGGATCGAGATCACCAGTTTTGGCGCGGATTTCGCCTGTACCCATCTGATCTACGAGCGGGTGAATACCGGGGCGATCGGGCGCGAGACCAAGATCATGGTGCGGTTTCCCGATGGGTGGCATGTCGTCTCGGCGCATGTGTCGCTGTTGGCGAGCGCGGACGAGACGAAGAAGAAGTAGCTGTTTCAGGCGTCCTTGGTGCCGCGCGGGCGGATCAGCACGCTGCCGGACGACTTGTTCAGCTCGAAGGCACCGGTGTCGGCGACGAGGTTCAGCAGCTTCGAATGGCCGTAGTGGCGCGGATCGAAGTTCGGGCTGATGTCGCGCAAAGCCTTGCCGAGCGGGCTGAGCTGGCGCCAGCCGTCCTTGTCCGGAACTTTCATGATGGCACGGCGCAGCAGCTGGGTGGCGGCCTGGCGCAGCGGTTCCGGGTCGGTGACCTTTGGCGTGGGCGGTTGTGATGAATCGATCGGGGGGGGCGGACGCGCTTCGAAAACCTGCAGGACCGTGAAGCTGCGGCAGGCCTCGCGGAAGCTTTCCGGGGTGGCCGGGCCGCCGAAGCCGAAAACGTCCAGGCCTTGTTCGCGGATGCGGGTGGCCAGGCGGGTGAAGTCGGCGTCGCCGCTGACGAGGCAGAAGCCGTCCATGTTGCCGGTGTGCAGCAGGTCCATGGCGTCGACCACCAGCGCGATATCGGCGGCGTTCTTGCCCGTTGCCCCCATGCCGGCGACAGTGAACTGTTGTTGCGCGATCAGCGCGTGGCGCGCCAATGCCTTGTGCCAGCCGGCCAGCCGGCCAGCCGGCGATCGGAGAAATCGCCATAGATGCGGCGCACGATCGGCTCGCCACGCTCGGCGATGGCGGCGAACAGCTCATCGGCGATGCGCGCCGGGATGTTCTCGGCGTCAATCAGCACAGCGAGGCGGGGGCAAGGGGCTGGCGGCACGGTGCGGTCCAAATATGACAATCGCAAGAAAGCAGGAGGTGCGTTTCAGCCGGGTTTCGGAATCCCGTTTACGATGAGTACCAATCCCGCGATAGACAGCAGGGCGAGCACAATATTGCGATAACCGCGGTCGCTGAGCCGGGCATACAGCCGCGTGCCGGCCAGGATCGGCAGCAGCATGCAGGGTGCTGCCAGGGCGAACAGCCGCACTTCTTCCATGCCGACCAGCCCGCGGACCACAAAGGCGGTCAGGGCGAGGCTGTGCATGATGGTGTGGTAGGCCTGGAACATCGCCCGCTGGGCGTCCTTGTCCCAGCGCCGGAAGGCGACCCACAGCGTCGGCGCGGGGCCGGACAGCCCGGCGATGCCGCCCATCACGCCGCCGAGCCAGCCGGCCAGCGTGTCGGCCGCCCGCCCGCCGAAGGTGACCGCCGGCAGCCGTGCGGCCAGCAGCATCACCGGGCACCAGACCGCCAACAGCACTCCGAGGCCCAGCTTGAACGCGTCCGCCGAGATCAGCGGCAGCAGCCAGGCGCCCACCGGCACCCCGGCCACGCCGCCGAGGATGAACGGCCAGGCGGCCGGCATCCGCAAGCCGCGCCAGGTGGTGCGCCCGTTCAGCACCTGGCCGAGCAGCGAGCACGCCACCACCAGCGGCCCCGCCGATTCCGGCGGCAGGACCCAGACCCAGAAAGTGAGCGAGACCAGGCCGAAGGCGAAGCCAGTCAGCCCCTGCACGAATCCTGCCGCACAGGCGCCGACCGCGACCAGTAGAAGGTCCAGGAGCTACTTCACCGATGAGAAGGCGGTCGGTTGCAGGAAGTAGTTGGCCACATTGGCATTGATCGGGCCGTCGGCCTCGCTCTCGGCGACCACCTGGTGCCATTCCGGGTCGGCGCGGAACTTGGCCCACTTGTCCTCGCGCTCGGCCAGCGATTCCCAGGCGAGCAGGTAGGTGAGGTCGTTGGTCGATTCGCCGACCAGCGTGGTCCAGAAGCCGGCCTGGCGGATGCCGTGCTTCTCCCAGATCCGCAGCGTGTGGTTCTGGAAGCGCGACAGCAGGTTGGGCATGCGGCCGGGCAGGGTGCGGTAGATGCGCAGTTCATGGATCATCGGCGTTTCTCCTCGATCGGGCGGCTTGTCGGCGCCCTGTTGGTGGAAGGGATCAGCGCACCGCTGAATAAGCAGTGGGTTGAAGGAAATAGTTGGACACGCGGTCGTTGATCGGCCCGTCCAGCTGGCTCTCGACGCGGATGCGCGACCACTCGGGATCGGTCATGAACGCCTCCCATTTCGCCTCGCGCTCGGCCATCGACTCCCAGGCGAGCATATAGGTCAGGTCGTTGTTCGACGGGCCGGCGAGCGTGGTCCAGAAGCCCGCCTGGCGGATGCCGTGGCGTTCCCAGATGCGCAGCGTGTGGTCGCGAAAGCGCGCCAGCAGCGCCGGCAGGCGGCCGGGAAACGTGCGGTAGACGCGCAGTTCGTAGATCATCCGGCCCCTTGTCGTGTCGTGCGGGCTATGCGGCCCCGGTTGAGGCGCTATCGTGCGCGGGGCGGCGGGCGGGCGCAACCGAGGGGACGGGATTTTATGCATGTGGTGGTGATCGGGGCGGGCATTGTCGGTGCCGCGAGTGCCGTCGAGCTGCAACGCGACGGGCATGCGGTGACCATCGTCGAGCCGGGTCCGCCCGGCGGTGAGCAGGCGGCGAGCTATGGCAATGGCTGCTGGTTGAGCCCCAGCTCGGTGCTGCCGGTGTCCGGTCCCGGATTGTGGAAGAAAGTGCCGGGCTGGCTGGCCGATCCGCTGGGACCGCTGGCGATCCGCTGGACCTATCTGCCGAAGGCGGCCCGCTGGCTGTGGCGGTTCCTGCGCGCGGGGTCGGACTGGGATCGGGTACGGGCGATCGCGCCGGCGATGCGCGCCCTGGTGGTGGGCTGTCCGGAGCGGCATCTGGCGCTGGCCGAGGAGGCCGGGGTGGGGCACCTGATCAAGCGCGGCGGGCTGCTTTATCCCTATCCGACAAAGGCTGACTACGAGGCCGAAAGTGAGTCCTGGGCGATCCGGCGCGAACAAGGCATCACGTGGACCGAGCTGGACGCCAACGAGCTGCACCAGCGCGAGCCGGCGCTGGACCGCCGTTATCAGTTCGCCGTGCATGTCCACGAGGGCGGGCATTGCATCGATCCCGGCGCCTATGTCGCCGCCTTGGTCAACCTGGTGCTGGCGCGCGGCGGCACGCTGATCCAGGCGCGCGCCGAGGGGCTCGAGATCCAGGACGGGCAGTTGCGCGCGGTGCGGACCAGCGACGGGCCGATCGCGTGTGACCGCGCGGTGATCGCCGCCGGGGCATGGTCGAAGATGCTGGCGGCGCAGGCCGGCGACCGGGTGCCGCTGGAGACCGAGCGCGGCTACCACGCGCTGATCCTCGGCGCCGAAACCGGGCCGCGCACGCCGATGATCCCGTCGGACGGCAAGATGTCCAACGTGCGCACGCCGCAGGGGCTGCGCATCGCCGGCCAGGTCGAGATCGCCGGACTGGACGCCGCGCCGAACTGGAAGCGGGCCGAGGTGCTGCGCGACTATGCGCTGGCCACCTGGCCGGAGCTGCCGCGGGATTTGCGGCCGGAGCAGGTGAAGGTCTGGATGGGCCACCGGCCCTCGATGCCCGACAGCTTGCCGGTGATCGGCAAGGCGAGCGGGTGCACCGATGTGGTGCATGCGTTCGGCCACGGCCATATCGGGCTGGCGGCGGGGGCCACGACAGGACGGCTGGTGGCGGATATCGTCAGCGGCACGCCGCCGGTGATCGACCCGGCGCCATATTCGCCTGCCCGATTCCACTGATCTGGAGCCCGCCCCATGGACCTTCCCACGATCCCGCAGCGCCGCACCGGCACGCTCGCCCGGCCGGGCTCCACGCTCTACTACGAAGTATCCGGCAGCGGCCCGGCGATCGTCTTTGCCCATGGGCTGGGCGGCAACCATATGAGCTGGTGGCAACAGGTGGCGCATTTCGCCCCGCGCTGGACCTGCGTCACCTTTGCCCATCGCGGCTTTTCCCCCTCGACGGCGATCGAGGGCGGGCCGAACCCGGCCGATTACGCCGATGATCTCGCGGCCCTGGTGGCGCATCTCGACCTGCCGGATTTCCGCGTGGTCGGCCAGTCGATGGGCGGCTGGACGGCAATCGACTACGCGCTGCGCCGGCCGCCAGCCTTGAAGGCCATCGTGCTGGCCGCGACCACCGGGCCGATCGACCCGAAGCAGATGCGCGAGCCCGAGCGCGCGATGCTGGCGCCCTGGGCGGCGTTCGGCGACGACCTGGTGCCGAAGCTGTGGGCGGCGGGGATGCATCCGGCTTGCGGCGCGCGGATGGCCGCCGAGCAGCCGGCGATGCATCTGCTGTATCGCCAGATCGACGGCATGAACGCGCATTGGGACAAGGAGGCGCTGCGCCAGAAGCTGATGGCCAGCCGCACCCGCCCGCCCGAGGATTTGCAGCGCGTCGCCTGTCCGATCCTGTTCATCCCCAATGACGAGGACGTGGTGATGCCGCCGTTTGCCGCCGATGCTATCGCGGCGGTGGTGCCGGGGGCCAAGGTGGCGCATATCCCCGATGCCGGGCATTCCGGCTATTTCGAGCGGCCGGTGCTGTTCAACCGGCTGGTTGGCGAATTTCTCGAACCCACGCGTTGAAGGATACAAGATGAGCCAGGACAATCGCCGCTCCGGCCTGCAACTGCGTTCCCTGGTAACCGCCAGCGGCACATTGGAAGTCTCGCTGCTGCGCGTCGAGGTGCCGCCGCCCGGGCCAGGCGAAGTGGTGGTGCGGATCGAGGCGGCGCCGATCAACCCGTCCGATCTCGGGCTGCTGCTCGGCCCCGCCGACATGAGCACCGCCAAGACCCGCGGTACCCCCGACCTGCCAGTGCTGACCGCCACCATCCCCGCCGCGTTGATGCCGGGCTTGGCCGGGCGGCTGGACCAGTCCATGCCGGTCGGCAATGAGGGCGCCGGCACGGTGGTGGAGGCCGGTGCAGGCGCGGAGGCGCTGCTCGGCCGCCGGGTAACGCTGTTCGGCGGCGCCACCTATGCCCAGTACCGCACCGCGCTGGCCAGCGAATGCCTGGTGCTGCCGGCCGATGCCTCGGCCGCCGATGGTGCCTCGTGCTTCGTCAATCCGCTGACCGCGCTCGGCATGGTCGAGACGATGAAGCTGGAGGGTCACAAAGCCCTGATCCACACGGCCGCTGCCTCGAATCTCGGCCAGATGCTCAACCGCATCTGCCTCGCCGACGGCGTACCCCTGGTCTGCGTGGTCCGCAGCCCCGCCCAGAAGGCGCTGCTGGAAGGGCAGGGTGCGAAATGCGTCGTCGATACGTCCTCCCCGACCTTCATGGCCGAGCTCACGGAAGCGGTCGCGCAGACCGGCGCCACGCTCGGCTTCGATGCCATCGGCGGCGGCCCATTGGCCGGGCAGATCCTGGCGGCTATCGAGACCGTCGCCGCGCGCAATGCAGCGAATTACAGCCGCTACGGCACCTCGGTGCACAAGCAGGTCTACATCTACGGCAGCCTGGACACCGGCCCGACCCATTTCGTCCGCCGCTTCGGCCTCGCCTGGGGCTTGGGCGGTTGGCTGCTGATGCCGTTCCTCGCCCGCATCGGCGCCGACGGGGCACAGCGCCTGCGCCAGCGGGTGATGGACGAGCTGAAGACCACCTTCGCCAGCCACTACGCCGGCGAGATCGGGCTGGCAGAGGTGCTGGACCCCGCAAGGATCGCCGAATACGCCAAGCGGGCCACGGGGGCGAAGTACCTGATCAACCCGGCGAAGGGAATCGGCTAGCCATCCGCCGGTACCGGACAAGGTGGTATTCGTGACTGGTTCAGACGACGGATGGATGCAGAAGGGCTAGCTGACGTGGATATCGATTTCCTGATCACCTCGCTGATCGTCGTTGCTTCGCCGGGAACAGGGGTGTTGGTTACGATCGCCGCCGGGCTGTCGCGCGGGCGGCGGGCGGCGGTTGTCGCCGCCTTCGGCTGCACGCTGGGTATCGTGCCGCATATGCTGGCGGCGATCACCGGGCTTGCCGCGCTTCTGCACACCAGCGCGCTGGCGTTCAGCGTCATCAAGTATGCCGGCGTCGGCTATCTGCTGTACATGGCTTGGATGACGCTGAAGGAGCACGGCGCGCTGGCGGTGGAGACCGATGCCGCGCCGCGTTCGGATCGCGAGGTGATCGTCTCGGCGGTGCTGGTGAACGTGCTGAATCCGAAGCTGTCGATCTTCTTCTTTGCCTTTCTGCCGCAATTCGTGCCGGCAGCGACGGACGGTGCGCTGTTGCGGATGGTCGAGCTTTCGGCGGTGTTCATGGCAATGACCTTCGCCGTTTTCGTCGTCTACGGCGTCTTCGCCGCCACCATGCGGGCACGCATCATCTCGCGTCCCCAGGTGATGGCCTGGCTGCGCCGCAGCTTCGCCGCCGCCTTCGCCGCCCTGGGCGCCAAGTTGGCGGTGGCGGAACGCTAGGGACCGCGCTGCTCTATTGGCGCTATGGCAAGGAAGGCGAGGGCTCTTCCCTCGACCAGCAAAAGGCCGGCGGCGCTTTGATCCCATTTATAAGGTCCAGGGGCTTGGCCCCTGGCGGGTCAAGGGGAGAGCCCTGGCCTTCCTTTCTGTCGTGGCTGCCATGCAGCGGTTGCCCCGGCGCCGCGGCTTCGGCATCTTGCCCGCCAATACTGAAGGGGACCCCCAGCATGGCTGTATCGTACCGCCGCACCGACGCACGCTGCGCCGCGCGGCCGTTCGCGCGCCGTCGCTGATTTCCGGCCCTCGCCGAGGGCCAATTTCTCCTCTTCCGAGTAAAGGTGGGCCGCGCTGGCCCTGACCGACCTATGACATTCCGACTCAAACGCCGCGCGGTCCTGTTGCGGGACCTGCGCGAGACTTTGGCACTCGCCTTGCCGCTGATCGCCGGCCAGTTGGCGCTGTTCTCGCAACATCTGGTCGACGTCGTGCTTGCCGGGCATCTCGGCGCGCGGGTGCTGGGCATTGTGGCGATCGGCACCAATGCCTGGGGCGTGGTGATGATGGCGATTGTCGGGGTGATGATGGCCCTGCCGCCAGGCGTGGCGCAGCTCGACGGCGCGGGGCGGCGCGGCGAGGTGGTGGGACTATTCCGCCAAGCGGTGTGGCTGGCGCTCGGGCTGGGCGTGGTGATGCAGCAGGTGGCGTGGTGGGGGGCGCCGCTGGTGCTGGCGCTGTTGGGCATCGCGCCTGACCTTGTGTCTGACACGGTGGACTTCATCCGCGTGCTCAGCTTCGCTGCCCCGGCCACCGCGCTGTTCTGCGCCTGCCGCGGGCTGACCGATGGCGTGTCGCGGCCGCGCGTCAGCCTGGGGTTCGGGCTTCTGGGGTTGGCTGTGCTGGCGCCGTTGGGCTGGGCGATGATGTATGGCCGGCTCGGCCTGCCGCCGATGGGGGCGATGGGCTGCGCCTGGGCCAACCTGATCGCCATGTGGGTGGCCGCCCTGGCCTATCTCGGCTTCGTGCGCTTCAGCCCGGTGACGCGCGATCTCGGCTGGGGTGGCGGGGGTGTCGCGCCGCGCTGGGCTGCGATCATGGCCCTGCTGCGCGTCGGCACGCCGATGTCCGTCTGCGTGGTGCTGGAGGCCGCGGTCTTCGCCACCGCCGGGCTGGTCATTGCCAGCTTCGGCGAGGTCGCGATCGGCAGCCACCAGATTGCGATGAACGTGGCAGCCCTGAGCTTCATGATCCCGCTCGGCCTGTCGATGGCGGTCACGGTGCGGGTGGGCAATGCGGTCGGGCGCGGCGATCCCGTGGGCATGCGGCGCGCCGGCCTGGTCGGAGTGGCTACGGCGCTGATCACCCAGAGCGTGCCGGCGGGGCTGATGCTGCTGATCCCCACGCAGGTCGCGTCGCTGTACACCAACGACCCCGCGCTGATTGCCGGCGCCGCGGCGTTGCTGATGCTGGCGGCGATCTTCCAGTTGTCGGATGGGGTCCAGGTGGCGTCGATGGGCGCGCTGCGCGGGCTGAAGGACACGCGCATCCCGATGTTCATCGCGGCGTTCTCATACTGGGGGATCGGCATGCCGACGGGTTGGGTGCTGACCTTCCCTGTCGGGTTGGGGATCTCCGGCATGTGGTTCGGGCTGATCGCCGGGCTGACCTGCGCTGCCCTGTTGCTCACGCTGCGCTTTCACCTGCGCTCGCGCCGGCGGGTGGCGATGCTGGCGCTGGCCGTCTAGGCTGCGCCGCCACGCACGAAGGGAACCAGACGCCCGTGACCATCCTTGCCATCCGCCATGGCGGCCCGGAAGCGTTGCCGGAATACCAGGGCTATTTCGCCGAGTTCGCGCCGCACATCGAAGTCCGCCACTGGGACGACCCGGCGCTCGACCCGGCGGCGGTCAGCTACGCCCTGGTCTGGGGCCGCGATCCCGGCCGGCTCGCCCGGATGACCAATCTGCGCGCCATTTTCAGCCCCGGCGCCGGGGTGGAGCACATCGTCAACGACCCCTCCTGGCCCAAGCATCTCCCGCTGGTGCGCATGTTCACCGACGGCTTCGCGCGGCGCATGGGCGAATACGCCATCCTCGGCGCCCTCGCCCTGATGAAGGACCTGCCGCGCAACATTGCCGGCCAGCAGGCGGCGCGCTGGGACCAGTTCGATCCCGAGCCGATTGCGCCGGATGTCCGGGCGGGCGTCATGGGCCTGGGCAATTTGGGCCACGTCACCGCCACGATGATGCGGGATTTCGGTTTTCCGGTGGCCGGCTGGTCAGCCTCGCGCAAGGATATTCCGGGCGTGCAGAGCTTCGCCGGCATGATCGAGCTGGACGAATTCCTGGCGCGCACCGACATGCTGGTGATGATGCTGCCGGACACCGCGCAGACGCGAGGCATCATGAACGCCCGCACCTTCGCCGTGCTGCCGAAAGGCGCCGGGGTGGTGAATGCCGGCCGTGGGCCGCAGCTTGTGCTCGCCGACCTGATCGTGGCGCTGGACACCGGCCACCTGCACGGCGCCTTCCTAGACGTGTTCGATCCGGAACCGCCACCCGCCGGTCATCCGGTCTGGACACACCCCCGCATCATCATGACCCCGCACAACGCCGCCTTCGACACCAAGCGAGAACGCAGCCGCTATGTGGCCCACGCCATCCTGGCGCATGAACGCGGCGAATCCCTGCCAAACCTGTTCCAACCCGCGCGCGGCTACTGAGCGCCGCCGCACATGCCCCGGAGCCCGGCACCTCGCCGGGGCTCCGGGACGGAAGCTCAGTTTGCCGACATCAGGATTTCGGACATCATCTTGCCGTCCGCCATCTTGGCGTCCTCGACGATGAACAGCTTGCCGCCGCTCATGACGATCATCTGGCCGGCGGTGAGCTGGCGGCCCTTCTGCACCATGGCGTCCAGCGTCGCCTTATCCTTCACCATGCGCATCATCATCCGGCCGTCGGGCATGACGATCATCACCTGGCTTTCGCGCAGGTTCATGCCCTCCCCCTGGGCCAGCACCGGGCCGGAGAGGGCCAAGCTGGCGGCGAGCGCCAGCATCGTCGATTTCATCAACGTCATTTGGACATTCCTTGTGGTTGCTGCCGGCGCGCCGGGGCACGCGGCCCGCGGGCGCCGGCGGTTCAGCGTTCAGTTCATTGCGGGGTATTCGGACGCATTCCGAGACGGCAACAGCGCCGTTCGGTAAATGACGCGGCCTGTTCCGCGGCACTTGGCAATGTCTTCGCTCCCCGCTGAGGAGACTGGACTTGCCAGCGCAAATTACAGCCCGGTGCGATTATTTGCAGCGCGCGGCCAAGCGATCAGTTCGGCTTGCGGCCAAACCCATCGACCACGGCCAGCAGGACCGCCGAGATCACGAACACCATGTGCACCCCGCCCATGACCATCATCCGCTCGCTGCTGCTGTCCATCATGAAGGCGCGCAACAGGTGGATCGCCGAGATCATCACGATCGACAGCGACACCTTCAGCTTGACGTTGCCGCTGTCCAGCTTTCCCAGCCATTCCGGCTTGGTCGTCTCGTCCGCCACCTCGATGCGCGAGATGAAACTCTCGTAGGACGAGATCGCCACCATCACCAAAAGGTTGGCAATCAGCGCGAGGTCCAGGATGGCCAGCAGCACCAGCACCAATTCCGATTCCGGAATGGTCAGGATGTGGCTGAACAGGTGCCACAATTCGCGCGCCACCATGACATAGATCGCCAGCACCGAGGCGATCAGCGCGAGATACAGCGGCAGCAACAGCCAGCGTGTGCCGAGCAACAGGGATTCGATCAGCCGGTCCATGGCGCCATGCTAGCGCCCGCCGCGCCATCTGGGCAGCCCCCGCCCCGGGCTTGACGTTGCCCGGCTTGACGTTGCCCGGCTTGACGTTGCCGGGCGGCGGCAGCACACCGACAGGCTGTCGAGAGGAAATGCGCGATGAGCTACGCCGACACCCTGATTTCCGGCGGCCGCATCTGGCGCGGCCTGCGCGAAGGCTTTGCCGAGGCCCTGGCCATCCACAATGGCCGTGTCATCGCCGCTGGTGCGCATGACGCCGTCGTTGCCCTCGCCGGCGCGACGACCAAACGCATCGACCTCGCCGGCCGCCTCGCCATCCCGGCCTTCAACGACAGCCACCAGCACCTGTTGTCGATGGGTCTGGGCATGGGACAGACCAACCTGCGCGCGCCCGAAGTGAACACGATCGACATCCTGCTGTCCCGCATCCGCAGCGCCGCGCAGACCACCCCCAAGGGCGGCTGGATCGTCGGCCGCGGCTGGGACGACACCGAACTGGCGGAGAACCGCTACCCCACCGCCGACGAGCTGGAATCCGCCGCCCCCGGGCACCCGGTCCTCGCCGTGCGCACCTGCGGCCACGCCGCGGTGGCCAGCCGCACGGCACTCGCCCTGGCCGGCATCACCGACGACATGCCGGACCCGCCCGGCGGCGCCATCGAACGCCGCGAGGGCCGGCCCAACGGCGTGCTGCACGAAAGCGCCATCCGTCTGGTCCGCGCCCATATCGCCAAGCCAACCGACGCCCAGTTGGTCGACGCCATCGAGCGGGCAGGGCGCCATATGCTGTCCCAGGGCTTCACCGCGGTGATGGACGCCAATGTCGGCATGAACGCCGGCATCCGCGAGGTCGACGCCTTCCAGGCCGCCCATGCCACCGGCCGCCTGCCGGTGCGCATCTGGGGCTGCCTCGCCGGCAACCCCGACGGCATCGCCGACGAGATCTGGGCCCGCGGCCTGCGCCCACTGGACGGCGACGACATGCTCCGCTGGGGCGCCATGAAGGTTTTTGCGGATGGCTCCGCCGGCGGCCGCACCGCGGCGATGAGCCAGCCCTACGAACCCCAGGGCAACGAGCCCCCGGGCACCGGCATGTTCATCTTCCCGCGCGCGCAGTTCCACTCCATGCTGGCCAAGTACCACCGCCAGGGCTGGCAACTCGCCATCCACGCCATCGGTGACGCGGGCATCGAGGAAACCCTATCCGGCTTCGAGGCAATGGACAGTGCCGCCCACCCGCTCGCCGGCCGCCGCCACCGCATCGAGCACTGCGAATTCGTCCGCCCGGACCAGATCGCCCGCATGGCCGCCCGCGGCATCGAGGCGGTGCCGCAGATGATCTTCATGCACGAATTCGGCGACATGTACGTCCAGAACCTCGGCCGTGCCCGCGCCGAGGCCGCCAACCCGATGCGCTCCTGGATCGAGGCCGGCATGCACCCCGCCGCCGGCTCCGACGCCCCGGTCTCCGACACCTCCGCCATGCCGAACATCCACGCCATGATCACCCGCGCCACCCGCCACGGCACCATCCTCGGCCCCGACCAGGCAATCAGCATGGCCGAGGCGATGCACGCCTACACCTGGGCCGGCGCCTACACCCAATTCACCGAAGCCACGCGCGGCCGGCTGGTGCCCGGCCAACTGGCGGACATCGCTGTCCTGTCGCGCGACATCTTCACCATCGATCCCTCTGAGCTGATCGGCGTGCGCGCCGACATGACCATCCTTGGCGGCGCCATCGTCCACAATCGCCAAGCCTAGTCGCCACCACTGTCGCGGCACCTTCATGCTGCACCGCAAACCAGCACTGGACCACAGCACAAGGCTGGGGAAGTATGGCGTCCTGTTCTGGCCGTAGCCGCGAGGGGACCATGGCAACCACACTGATCCGCAACGCATCATTCGTCGTCGCCTGGGATGCCAGCACCAAGAGCCACACCTACATGCCCGACGCCGACGTGGTGTATGAGGACGGGGTCATCCGCTTCGTCGGCCGCAATTATGAGGGTGTCGCCGACACGGTGATCGACGGCCGCGGCTTCATGGCCATGCCCGGCCTGGTCAACATCCACACCCACCCGTCATCGGAGCCGATGAACAAGGGCCTGACCGACGAGGTCGGCTCACCCCGACTCTACAACTCCTCGCTCTACGAATACCTGCCGATCTTCCGCCCGGACTCCTCCGCCGTCGCCGATTGCGTGCGCGTGGCGCTGTCCGAACTGCTGCTCTCCGGCGTCACCACGGTCGCCGACCTCTCGATGGCCCATCCCGGCTGGCTCGACCTGCTGGCCGAAAGCGGCATGCGCGTCTGCGTCGCCCCGATGTTCCGCTCCGGCCGCTGGTTCACCAAGAACGGCCACATGGTCGACTACGAGTGGAACGAGGCCGCCGGCGAGAAGGCGATGAGCGAGGCGTTCACCCTGATCGAGCGGGCGGAGCAGCATCCCTCCGGCCGCCTGTTCGGCATGGTCGTGCCCGCCCAGATCGACACCTGCACCGAAACCCTGCTGCGCGAATCCGCCCAGGAAGCCCGCAAGCGCGGCCTGTCATGGCAGATCCACGCCGCCCAGTCGGTCAGCGAGTTCCACGAAATCACCCGCCGCCACGGCTTCACCCCGATCGGCTGGATGGACGAACTCGGCCTGCTCGGCGAACGCACCATCATCGGCCACGGCATCTTCCTCGACGACCACCCGCAAACCCCCTGGCACACCAAGACCGACGTCAAGCGCCTGGCCGAGACCGGCTCCACCGTCGCCCATTGCCCCACCGTCTTCGCCCGCCGCGGCATCACGCTCAAGGACATCGGCCGCTACCGCCGGGCCGGGGTGAATGTCGGCATCGGCACGGACACCTTCCCGCACAACATGCTCGACGAGCTGCGCCTGGCCGCCTACCTCGCCCGCACCCAGGCCAGCGATGTCCACACCCTGACCGGCGCCGACCTGTTCGAGGCCGCCACCATCAACGGCGCCCGCGCCCTCGGCCGCGACGATATCGGCCGCCTCGCCCCGCTGTGCCGGGCCGACATCGTGCTGGTCGACATCACCAACCCGCGCATGCGCCCGGGCCGCGATCCCCTGCGCAGCCTGATCTACTCGGCCGGCGACCGCGCGATACACACGGTCATCGTCGACGGCGATGTCGTCGTGCGCGACGGAAAACTGCTCACCATGGATTACGTCGCCGCCGCCGAGCACCTGCACGAAGCCCAAAAAGAGGTGATGGCGAAAGTGCCCAACCTCGACTGGGGACGCCGCCACGTTGACGAAGTCTCCCCTCCGGTGTTCAGGACAACATGAGCAATCTTCTCGAGATCGAAGACCTGCGCACCATCTTCCGCACTCCGATGGGCCTGGTCGCGGCGGTCGATGGCGTCAGCCTCGGCGTTGCCCGCGGCAAGACGCTGGGCATCGTCGGCGAAAGCGGCTGCGGCAAGTCGATGCTGTCGCTCTCGGTGATGGGGCTGGTGCCGCCGCCCGGCCAGAATGCCGGCGGGCGCGTCATGTTCGACGGGCAAAACCTGCTCGACCTCTCGCCGACCGCCATGCGCTCGATCCGCGGCAGGCGCATCGCGATGATCTTCCAGGAGCCGATGACCTCGCTCAACCCGGTCTTCACCATCGGCGACCAGATCACCGAGGCGATGCGCGCCCATGACCGCACCACCAGCGACCGCGCCCTGCGCGCCAAGGCCATAGCCGCCCTCGAACGCGTGCGCATCCCAGCGCCGGACCGCCGGTTCGACGAATACCCGCACCAGATGTCCGGCGGCATGCGCCAGCGCGTCATGATCGCCATGGCCTTGGCCTGTGACCCCGACCTGCTGATCGCCGACGAACCCACCACCGCACTCGACGTCACCGTCCAGGCGCAGATCCTCGACCTGTTGCGCGACCTCCAGGCGCAGTCGGGCATGGCCATTATCCTGATCACCCACGACCTCGGCGTGGTCGCCGAAATGGCCGACGAGGTCGCGGTGATGTACGCCGGCAAGGTCGTCGAGCGGGCGGCCATCGCCGAGATTTTCGACGACCCGCAACACCCGTACACCCTCGGCCTGCTCGGCAGCATCCCGAAGCTGGAAGAAACCCACGACCGCCTGCTGGCCATCGAGGGCGCGGTGCCGCCGCCCTTCGCCCTGCCGCCGGGCTGCCGCTTCAACCCGCGCTGCGTCTTCCGGGCCCAGGCCTGCATCGATCGCCAGCCGGAACTGCGCGAGGTGGCGCCCAACCACGACGTATCGTGCCTGCGCGCGCCGGTGGAAGCGATCGTCGGCGAAGAGGTGGTTGCATGAGCACGCCGGGCGCATTGCTCGAGGTCGAGAACCTCGCCAAGCATTATCCAATGAAACGCGGCCTGGTCTTCGCCAAGACCATCGGCACCGTGCGCGCCGTCGATGGCGTCTCCTTCGCGCTGATGCCGGGCGAAACCCTGGCCCTGGTCGGCGAATCCGGCTGCGGCAAGTCCACCACCGCGCGCCTGGTGCTGCGGCTGATCGAACCGACCACCGGCACCGTGCGTTTCGAGGGCCAGGACATAACCGAGATGGGCGGCGCCCCGCTGCGCGCCCTGCGCCGGCGCATGCAGATCGTCTTCCAGGATCCCTTCGCCTCGCTCAACCCGCGCATGACCGTCGGCGACATCCTCGAAGAGCCGCTGCTGGTGCACGAGATCGGCAACGCCGAAGAACGAAAGGCCCGCGTCCACGAACTCCTCGGCCTCGTCGGCCTAGCCTCGTACCATGCCCAGCGCTACCCGCACGAATTCTCCGGCGGCCAGCGCCAGCGCATCGGCATCGCCCGGGCGCTGGCCGTCGAACCCGCGCTGGTGGTCTGCGACGAACCGGTCTCGGCGCTGGACGTCTCGATCCAGGCCCAGGTCGTCAACCTGCTCAAGGACCTCCAGGCCCGCCTCGGCCTGTCCTACCTGTTCATCGCCCACGACCTGGCGGTGGTGAAGCACATGGCCGACCGCGTGGCGGTGATGTACCTCGGCAAGATCGTCGAACTTGCCCCCAAGGACGAGCTGTTCGCCCATCCGCTGCACCCGTACACCCGCACCCTCCTGTCCGCGATCCCCCGGCCGGACCCCCACCGCAAAACCGCCCGGCAAATCCCCGGCGGCGACGTCCCCAGCCCGATGAACCCGCCCAATGGCTGCCGCTTCAACACCCGCTGCACCTGGGCCACCGACCTCTGCCGCCAGGAAGACCCGCCCTTGCGCAACCCCACGGTCGACGGCATCACCACCGGCCACATGACCGCCTGCCACCACATCGAATCCCTGCCCCCGGCCATCGAAGGCGTCGGCGTGGGTGCCGCCTCCCCCAACGCCGCCAAGCGCCTGGCGCTCTATGCTGAGAAGCGCGCCAAAGCCACGGTCGAAGCGGGCTAACAGCGCGTGTCGGGCACCAGCGCGCGCGAGGAAATTCGCGCCCTGACCGCATTGCGAGGCGTGGCGGCCTTTGCCGTGGTGCTGCAGCATTACTCTTCCACCGCCGCGACCTGGAGCGGCAAGAACATCCCCTCGCTGGCGCCGCACGGCTACATGGCAGTGGACTTCTTCTTCATCCTCAGCGGCTTCATCATGGCCTACACCTACGCCGACGCCTTCCGGTCGCGTGGCATGGCCGCCTATCCCGACTTCCTGTTGCGCCGGGTGGCTCGCGTCTGGCCCCTCCAGGTGTTCACCGTCCTGGCACTGCTCGCCTATGGGCTGCTGTCCCAGGCGACCACCGGCACCTGGGGCCTGTTCCGCAGCGACAACATCGTCTTCGACACCTTGGCCAACATCTTCATGCTCCAGGGTTTCGACATCGGCGCCAACATGAACGGCCCGTCCGGCACGGTCAGTCAGGAACTCGGCGCCTACATCGCCTTCCCGCTGCTGCTCTGGTTCGCCGTCCACCGCAATCGCTGGGTCGCGCTGGCAACCCTGGCGGTCGCCATCGGCGTGGTGGTGCGCGAAGCGGTGCTGGCCGGCGGGTTCACCCTCGACTCCCGCGACATCGGGGTGATGGTGGCGCGCTGCTTTGCCGAGTTCACCCTGGGCATCCTGGTCTGGCGCGCCTACCGGGCCCAAGTGTTCCGCTGGGTTGGCGGCGACCTCGCCACCGCGGGACTTTCGGTCGCTGCCGCGATTGCCCTCGGATTGGGGCTGGATCTCGTGGCCGCGCTGTTGTTCATCCCGATCGTCCTGGCCTTCGCCTGGAACACCGGCTGGCCGGCCCGGCTGGCCGCGACCCCGGTGCTCTACTTCCTCGGGGTCATCTCGTACTCGCTCTATCTGATCCACAGCCCGATCCGGTTCTACCAGTTCGGGCTGCTGGAACAATTCGCGCCGGGACCGGTCAGCAGCCTGACCGCCCTGGCCACCGCGGCCGTCCTGGCGCTGACCCCGATTCCCGTGGCATGGCTCACCTATCGCTGGGTCGAGCGCCCGGGCCGCGACCTGTTCCGCGCCATGCTGCAACGGCCAAAGCCGACCTGAAGGGAAGGACCCGCCATGCCCGCTTACCTCATCGCCAATATCGAAGTGACCGACCCCAAGGGCTTCGAAGCCTATCGCGACCGGGTGCCGGCCGTGATTGCCCAGTACGACGGCAAGTACGCCGTGCGCGGCGGCGCGGTCACGGCCGTGGAGGGCACCTCGCCGTTCAACCGCCTGGTGGTGCTGGAATTCGCCACGATGGACGCGCTGAAGGCGTTCTACCACAGCCCGGAATACGCGCCCCTGATCGCCATGCGGCAGAAGGCAAGCACCGGCGATGTGGTGCTGGTCGAGGGCTTCGTTCCCCCCGCTTGACGACAGCCGCCGGCCGCCGCAACACAGCGCCACGCCAACCGGAGGGCCGCCCATGTCGTTCCAGCTTGTCTCCCCGCGCTTCCTGCTGGTCGGCGGCGGCACCGTCGGCCAGATCGCCGAGCTCCTGGGCAAATTCGGCCTGTCCCGCCCGCTGGTCGTCACCGACCCCTTCATGGTCAAGTCCGGCCTGGTCAATCGCTGCCTCGATCCGCTCGCCAAGGCGGGCATCAAGGCCGCCGTGTTCTCGGACACCATCCCCGAGCCGACCGACACCGTGGTGGTCGCCGGCGTGGCCGAGATGCGAAAGGGCAACTACGACTGCCTGATCGGCTTCGGCGGCGGCTCGCCGATCGATACCGCCAAGGCGATGTCGATCCTGGCGATGGGCGACGCGCCGATGAGCGCCTACAAGGTGCCCTTCGTCGCCGACGCAGCCAAACTCCCGATCATCGCCATCCCAACCACCGCCGGCACCGGCAGCGAGGCCACCCGCTTCACCGTCATCACCGATGCCGCCCGCGACGAAAAGATGCTGATCGCCGGCCTCGGCGCGCTCCCCCTCGCCGCCATCGTCGACTACGAACTGACCTTCACCGTGCCCAAGCGCACCACCGCGGACACCGGCGTCGACGCCCTCAGCCACGCCCTCGAAGCCTATGTCAGCAAGCGCGCCAACCCGTTCAGCGACGCCCTCGCCGTCGCCGCCATGGCCCAGATCGGCGCCAACCTCGAACGCGCCTATCACCAACCGGACAACTCCGCCGCCCGTGAGGCGATGATGCTCGGCGCGATGCAGGCCGGCATCGCCTTCTCCAACGCCTCGGTCGCCCTAGTCCACGGCATGTCCCGCCCGATCGGCGCGCATTTCCACGTCCCGCACGGCCTGTCCAACGCCATGCTGCTGCCGGCGGTCACCCGCTTCGGTCTGCAATCCGCCCTGGTGCGCTACGCCGAGGCAGGCCGGCGCATCGGCTTCGCGGCCGCCACCGACAATGACGAACTCGCCGCCAACCGCCTCGCCGAGGGCCTCGCCCGCTGGAACACCGAACTCTCCGTTCCCACCCCGGCCGGCTTCGGCATCGATCCCGCGGTTTGGGACGCCAAGCTCGACCTGATGGCCGACCAGGCACTCGCCTCCGGTAGCCCGGCCAACAATCCGCGCGTGCCGGACAAGGCAGAGATCATCGCCCTGTACCGCCAGGTGTGGTCCGCCAACGCCTGAGAATGGCCAAAACTGGCCTGCCATCCGTCGACGAGGTTTTGCGCGGCCCCACCGGGCAGCTTGCGGTGGCGCGCCATGGCCGGGCGGCGACCCTGGCGGCGGTTCGGGTAGCACTCGACACGGCCCGCGCCAAGCTGCGCGACGATGCGGCGTTGCCGGATCGGGCAACGCTGGCCGAAGGCGCCGGCCGGCTGGCGTTGGAAGCCCTGGCGCGTGACGAGGTGCCGCGGTTGCGGCCGGTGTTCAATCTGACCGGGACGGTGCTGCATACCAATCTCGGCCGTGCCGTGTTGCCTGAAGCAGCAATTGCGGCGGCGGTCGCGGTGATGCGCCAGCCGGCGGCATTGGAATTCGATCTGGCGACAGGCGGTCGAGGCGAGCGCGACGATGCCGTGCGTGGGCTGGTCCAGGAGCTGACCGGGGCGGAGGATTGCTGCCTGGTCAACAATGCCGCCGCCGCGGTGTTCCTGATGCTGAACACGCTGGGCGCGGGCCGCGAGGCGGTGGTCTCACGCGGTGAGCTGATCGAGATCGGCGGGGCGTTTCGTATGCCCGATATCATGGCCCGGGCCGGGGTGGTGCTGCGCGAGATCGGCACCACCAACCGCACCCATGCGCGTGACTACGAGGGCGCCATCGGGGCGCAGACGGCGTTGCTGATGAAGGTGCATACATCGAACTATCTGATCCAAGGTTTTGTGAGCGAGGTTTCGACCAAGGATGTTGCCGCCATCGGCCGGGCACATGGGCTGCCGGTGATCGACGATCTCGGGTCCGGCACGTTGGTCGATCTGTCGGTCTACGGTCTGCGGCGGGAGCGGACGGTGCGCGATGCCTTGGCGGACGGGGCCGATCTCGTGGCGTTTTCCGGCGACAAGCTGTTGGGCGGGCCGCAGGCCGGGTTCATTGTCGGGCGGGCGGACCTGGTGGCGGCGTGTGCGAAGAACCCGATCAAGCGGGCGATGCGGTTGGACAAGATCCGGCTGGCGGCGTTGGAGGCCACGTTGCGGCTGTATCGTGATCCCGACCGGCTGGCCGCGACCTTGCCGACGCTGCGGCTGTTGACCCGTAAGCAGGATGAGGTGCGGGCGTTGGCGGAGCGCATTCTACCGCCGCTGGCAGACCGGCTCAAGGCGGGATGGCAGGTGACGGTGGTTGAATGCGCCAGTCAAATCGGCTCCGGGGCGTTGCCGCTGGAATCGATCCCCAGCGCCGGGCTGTCGCTGAACGGCGGCAATGCGCCGGCTTTGCTTGCCGCCCTGCGTGGCTTGCCGATCCCGGTGATCGGGCGGATCGAGCGTGGGGCGGTGGTGCTCGATCTCCGGTGCCTGGAGGACGAGGCGGGGTTTCTCGGCCAGCTTGCGGCTTTGGCTACGCCCCCCTGATTACGCCCCCATGATTACACCGGACGGAACACCCCGTCCGGCGCCATGATGTTCAATACGCCGTGGCGGATATCGAAATGCCCGCCGTGCAGCGCCAGGGTGCCGTCGATCAGGCGTTCGGCGATCCAGGGATAGCCGCGCAGATTTTCGATCGAGAGTGCCACCGCGGCGTGTTCGCAGGCCAGTTGCATATCGCCGCCGTCGTCACAGGCCAGCACCTGGGCGCGCGCTTTCGCCGCGATGTTGATCCATGGCACCAGGAAGTCGGTGGCCACCGCTGGCGCACCGTTCATCAGGGCGGCGATGCCGCCGCACATGCCGTGGCCGATCACCAGGATGTCGCGCACCAGCATCACCCGCACAGCGAATTCCAGCGCCGCACTGGTGGCGTGATGGGCGCCGTCCGGGGCATAGGGCGGCACCAGGTTGGCGACATTGCGCAGCACCAGCAATTCGCCGGGTTCGGCGTCCAGGATCATGCCCGGATCGACGCGGCTGTCGACGCAGCCGATGACCAGCGTCTGGGGATTTTGGCCGAGCTCGGCGAGTTGTTCGAACCGTTGGCGGCGCTCCTGCCAGCCATGGGCGCGGAAGCGGCGGTAGCCTTCGATCAAGCGTTCCATGCGGGGTTCAGATCCTGGTCAGCTTGCTGACGGCCTGGTCGAAATGGGCGAGGTAGATGTTCTCGCCGGCGTCGAGCCAGATGCCGTGGATGTTGAAGGCGCCTTGGTAGGGGGCGTCGGCGGCCCAGCGGATGATTTCCTGGCGGTCGTGGGTCCAGATCGAAAGGCCGTCGCGGCCGCCGACATAGATGGCGTCGCGGCCGATGGCGAGGTCGCTTGGTTTGTCGAAGCCGTGCCAGTCGGCCAGCCAGGTGCCGTCGGGGTCGAAGAGTTGGATGCGGTCGATCTCGCGGTCGGTGATGTAGATCGTGCCCGCCGCGTCTATGGCGATGAAGTGGACCAGGGAGAACTGGCCGGGGCCTTCGCCTGGGCTGCCCCAGGAGTGTTTCAGGGTGCCGTCCATGGCGAAGCGATGCACGCGCTTGTTGCCGTAGCCGTCCGAGACATAGGCGTCGCCGTTGGGGTGGAAGGCGATGTGGGTGGGCATGTTGAACGGGTTGCCCTGCCAGGTCGGCGAGGGCATGCCGGGGGTGCCGAGGGTGCGGAGCAGGGTGCCGTCCGGCTGGTGATGGAAGATCGCGTGCAGGCCGGAATCGGTGATGTAGACTGTGCCGTCCGGGGCGATGGCGATGGCGTGGACGAAGTCGGAAAAGCGGCCCTCGCCCCAGGCGGTGATGAAGTTCCCGTCAGGGGAGAACACCATGACCGGATGGGCGCTGCGCGAGACGACATAGACTTCGCCATTCGCGGCAACCGCCCCCTTGAGCGCGGTGCGCGGGGGACGGTCGGCGGGGTTGGCGGAGCCGAAGGACCAGCCGCGCGGCAGTTTGGCCCAGTTGCGTTCGTAGCGGTAGCGGTGGGCGCCGGTGCCGAGTTCGACGATGTCGTTCATGTTAAGGGGGGGCATGCTAATTCACCCAATGGGCGGGTGCCCAGCGGCAGGGGCCGATGGTTTGGTCGCGGACCCAGAGTCCGTCCATCCACAGATTGCTGCGGCCCTCGCGCTTGATCCAGACGCCGTCGCGCCAGTGGTAGCTGGTGCCGTTCCAGTCCCAGTGGCCGGGCTGCCAGATCTGCTCGGCTTCCATCACCGGGGGCTTTGGCCGGCTTTCGGGGCGCAGGGCCGGGAGAGTGGGGCAGGTGGTGTTCTCCTTGACGGTCTGGCAGCCGGAGGCGAGCACGCCGATGGCCAGGAGGGCTGCGAGGGCGGATAGGCGGCGGGACATCGGGGATACTCCGGGCAGGGCGGCGACCGGGGCACACTAGCGGGGCGGGGGGAGGTTTGGAACCGCGGGAATTCGGCGGTGTGGATTATTAATACGATATCGTAACAATTTGAGCGTGCGCGTGGTCGGGGCGTTGGAACCGGCTTCGGCGAGGGTTCGGGGGGGCGCGCGCGGCGTGCGGGTGCAGGCGGCGTACGATGGTGGTGCCAGGGGGGATCGGCCAGGGGCGAGCGGCCTGCGCGGCATGGATGGGTGGCGCGGAGTGGTGGCGGTTGATGACCGGCGTGGCCTCGCGGAGGGAGGGGCGGCGCTGGGGATTGCGGTGCGCCGCGGGCGCGGGATTGCGGGACGAGGACGTCGAGAGCGGGTGCTGCGTTGCGTTACGCGCGGGGCGGATCGGGGCGAGCGCGAGCTGGCCGGATTGCCAGAGGAGGAAGATCTGTTCCAGACGGGCAAAAACACGAGCGAGGCACGCCATGATGAAGGCGTGCAGTGCTGCGGGCAGCATTGTGCCGTGATGGGTAGATTGGGTGGTGGCACGTAAACCAGCAAGCTGGTGGGCCAAAGGGGAGGTCGGTTTTTCCATTCACCGCATTCTAACTAACTGGAGTACCGATGGCAAGGTAAAATTTCTATCTAGAGGAAATATTTATCAGAACGCTGCCGGGCCGCGCGAAAGTATCAGTCGTTTCCGAACCTGCCGCTGCCACCATCCGCCGGCAGAAAAGGGGCTTGCGATGTCATGCACGGTCGCTGCCGATGTGACCGCGGGTCTGATTGGCGATCCAACCCGGCTGCATCAAGTACTGCTCAATCTGATCGGCAGCGCGATCAAGTTCACTGAGGCCGGTGCGGTGTCGCTCGAGGTGACGTCGGCCGGGGCCCCGGCGGTTTCGGGGGGCGACGCTTTCCAAGCGGCTGGTTGAGGCTGGCGTGGCGCACGCATCTGCCCGGGCGGTGCGTTTAACGGGAATGATATCGAAGGTCGCCACCGGGCGGCGTTGGAGCAAATGGATAAAGTTTTTTTGCTTCTTTTTGTTCACAAAAAGAAGACTTCCTGTCCTTTGAAGCTAACAGGATTTAGCTGCGCCAGATGATGACGGGCACTCCGCGCGCGGGAGGTTCGGGGATGATTTGGGCATAGCCGAGGCACATCGCGACCGCTGGTTTCAGTGCGGCGGGGATGGCGAGTTCGGTTTTCGCGGCTGGGGTGCGCAGCCAGAGCATGGGGGCGCCGACCCAGCAGGTGCCGAGGCCGCGGGCGTGGGAGGAGAGCATCAGGTTCTGGCCGGCGCGGATGCAGTCATCGGGGGGGCCGGAGATGATGATGACGGCCGGGGCGTTCCAGAAGACCTTGAAGCCTGGCCGGTCGAGCCAGGACCAGCCGGGGCCCGGGGGGTGGTTGTCGCGGGCGTGGGACATGGCGGTTTCGCCGTAGGCCGCGATGCGGTCGGCGCCGAGGATCACGTTGAAGGTGAGCGGGGGCTGGGCGGCTGTGGGGGGCGGGGCCTGGGCGGCGTCGAGGATGATCTGTTCGATCAGGTCGGGGTCGACGGGTTTGGCTTGGTAGGCGCGGATGGAGCGGCGGGTGTGGATCGCCTCGATTACGTCCATGGAGGGGGGCATGGCGCGGGCTCCGGAGGGGGGCTCAGGCGATGGCGGCGGTGTCCAGCATGGCGGCGCTGGGGCGCTTGATGGTGGTGGCGGCGGTTTCGATGCGGGGGAGGATCTGGTCGAGGAAGACCTGGGCGGCGCGGCGTGTGTCGGGCGGGGCGTCTTGGTGGGCGAGGATGCGGGCGCAGAGCCAGGCGGCGGTGAGGGTGCCGAGGATGGTGAGGAAGGCGGTGGCGCCGGATTCGGCGGCGCGGGGGTCGGCCTGGCGGAGCCATGCGGCGGCTTCGGTGGCGGTGTTGGCGGACGCTGCGAGGGATGGGGTGAGGGCGATTTCGTCGAGGAGGGATTGGACGGCGGCACCCTGGTCGCGCAGCAGGCCGCGGCGGAGCAGGGTGAGGGCCTGGATGCCGTTGGTGCCCTCGTAGATCGGCAGGATGCGGGCGTCGCGCAGGTGCTGGGCGGCGCCGGTTTCCTCGATGAAGCCCATGCCGCCATGGATTTGGACGCCGGTGGAGGCGGCTTCGAGGCCGGCATCGGTGCACCAGGATTTGGCCACGGGGATGAGCAGGTCGCCGCGGGTGCCGTCGATGGTGGCGGCGTAAAGCGTCAGGAGACGGCCGCCGAGGGCGAGGGCGCGCATGGTCAGGAGCATGCGGCGGACGTCGGGGTGCTGGTCGATGGTGGCGCCGCCCTGGGGGCGCTGGGCCGCGTAATCGACGGCGCGGCGGAAGGCGCGTTCGGCGACAGCGACGCCCTGCATGGCGACGCCGAGGCGGGCGGCGTTCATCATGGCGAACATGGCGGGCAGGCCGCGATGCGGGGCGCCGACCATTTCGCCCAGCGCCCCTTCGAAGCCCATGACGCAGGTGGGCGAGGCGTGGATGCCGAGCTTGTGTTCGATGGAGAGGCAGCGGACGGCGTTGGGCGTGCCGTCCGGGTTCATCTTAGGCACGGCGAAGAGGGAGATGCCGGCGCTGCCGGGGGGTGCGTCGGGCAGGCGGGCGAGGACGAGGTGGAGGATGTTGTCGGTGTACGGGTGTTCGCCGTAGGTGATGTAGATCTTTTGGCCGGTGATGCGGTGTTGGCCGTTGGCGTCGGGTTCTGCCTTGGTGCGGACGCCGGAGAGGTCGGAGCCGGATTGTGGTTCGGTGAGGCACATGGTGCCGGTCCAGCGGCCTTCGATCATCGGGCGGAGCAGGCGGGATTGCTGGTCCGGGGTGCCGTGGACGGAGAGGACCTTGATGGCGTCCTGGGTGAGCATGGGGCAGAGGCCGAAGGCCATGTTGGCGCTCGACACGGGTTCGAAGGCGGCGAGGGCGAGGACGTCGGGCAGGCCCTGGCCGCCATGGGCGGGGTCGGCGGCGATGCCGATCCAGCCGGCTTCGGCATAGGCGCGGAAGGCCTCGGCGAAACCGTTGGGCATCTGGACGGCGCCGTTCGTGAGCTTGGCGCCGGTGCGGTCGCCGGGGGCGTCGAGCGGGGCGAGGATGCCCTCGGCGGTGCGGGTAGATTCTTCCAGGATGGCGGCGATGTCGGGCTGGTCCATGGCGGTGAAGCCGACGATCTCGGCCAGCAGCCAGGCGGTCTCGGCGGGCGGGGCGGCGACGGGCATGGGGGGCTCCGGGGTGGGCTGGTGGAGTGGGCTGGTGGGGCGGCCCTCATATGCACGACTTTAGCGATTTCAGCGCCGCTCGACGACCGGGTGTGTCCATCGGAGATTGCCGATTTTCACCGCCAAGACGCCAAGAAGGACAAGGCAAGAAGGAGAGGCATAACTGGCGACCTTCTCTATCTTCCTTGGCGCCTTGGCATTGCAAAAGCTTGATTTCCAGCGGATAGATGCCGTTGTCGCTCCACGGCGAAATCGCTATCCTCGCGCCTATGCGGCCCGCCCCCCCCCGAGACGGCGCGGGGCGCGGCATGGCCCGGGCGGGCGCTCTACATCAGGATGAAATAAGGAGTGTGGTCCCAATCCTTACCGTTGCAGACTTCTCCCGTCTGCGGTTCCAGAATCCGGACGTTCCATTCGGGATCGAAGTAGATGATGCAGGCATGCGCTTCTTTTATACCACTTTGTGCAACTTTCTCACCGAAGACGAGGCCGGCCGCATAGCCCATTGGCAGGTTCCGGCTATAGGCATCCTTCGATAACTGCCCCTTGTAGACATAGCAAAAATCGTCACAGTCGAATACATTGTCGCGCCATTTGTAACCTCCGAGGCCGCTACTGTCATACACATCTTTGGCGCGCTGGTCGCTCACGCCAAAATAGTAGTCATCCTCGTAGAGTTGCGTATCGACGCTTGCCTTCGGCCACTCGGCCTTGATGAGGTTGCCCAGGGAGTTGTTGTTGAGAAAAACAGGGAAAAAATCGAAGATAAAATCCTTGACAGTATCCTCGACAATATCCCTACCGCTTGGCGCCGGTTTCGAATTCTGAAACGCCGCATAGGGAGGATTGTTGGCGTCGTAGTTGGTCAGGAACATCTCCGCGTTGTTCTGCGGATTGCTCCATTTCACGACGTACGTCCGTCTTGCTTGCGGCACAGCGAGCTCGAGCTCCACCATCGGACGATCCTTCGTTACGGGACGCCACATCGCACGGGTGATAGTGCTCGACGACGGATCTTCGGCACACAGGAACCAGAGTGACCCCGATGTTGATTTTTGGCTCAGCTGGAACGCAACCTTCTGGCCCGTCGCCTGCGCGATCGTGATGGGAAAGAGGTTCTGCGCCCGGCCCTCGAGGTCGCCAAGCATCGCATATTGCTGGCCGCCGTTCAGGCCGTTCTGGATCATCAGCCAGCGCTTATTTTCGTCGCGCAGTGCGTAGGGTTGACCCAGCTGGATCTGGTCGTGCACCAGAGGCGCCCCCAGGGCGAAGCCGGCGGCATAGAGCGCCTCGTGCTCGCCCGGATCGAGAAATGGCCGCGCCGGCGTGTCCGGCACCCGCTTGGGATGGTCCTCGGCTGGAGCAGGGGTGGCGGTCTGATCGGTTGTCATTGGCGTCGTCCCCATCGGTTCCTCTCCTGCGGACGCCGTCTTGTGCGGTGTCCCGCAGTTCATTCGAGAAATCTACTTCAGTGGCGTTGTAACACACGCGTGTCCCGTCAAACTAGTGGATTCCTACCTACAGTGCGGGGCGGTGGATAGGAAGGCAAGGTATGTAAGCGTGGGTCCTTCGCTGCGCTCAGGATGACGCCGTTGTTACTTACGGATAAAAGTTTTTGCTTCTTTTTCCAAAAAGAAGCGCTTGCTTTCTAGCTTCCCTTGGCCTGGATCGCGGCGAGGATCCGCGGGTGGCGCTCGTCGAAGTCGTAGAGCCGTTGGCGGGCCTCGCTGACTTGGGATTCGCTGGCTTCGTCGTGATGGATGATGCCGCTGTCGACCTGCTGGCGCGGGGTTTCGTGGATGCGTTCGGCGCGTTCGCGGTCGAGGGCCTCGACCAGCTTGGCGCGGAGGAAGTGCAGGCCTTCGGTGCTGCTCACGGCCACCTGGAGCAGCATCCTGGCCTCCTCCGGCAGCAGGCCGATGGAGCCGCCGAGGAGATGGGTGTAGCCGCCGTCGCGCAGGGGCTTGACGAGGTGGGCGGTGTGGCGCGAGGCGGCGAGGTCGGCGAGTTTTATCACGTCGTTGTTGGCGAGTTTGAGCAGGCGGCCGTTGAGTTCGGCGTGGAAGCGGGTGCCGGTGATGCCGATGCGGACTTCGCCGCGGGCGATCTTGCGTTCGAACAGCCAGGTCGGCTGCGCCATGGTGGAGGCTCCTATTGTGCGGCTGCCGCCATTGGGACGGGCTGCCAGGATTTGATGACGGGTAGGACTTCCTTGGCGAAGAGGCGCATCGAGGCCTCGGCGATTTCGTAGGGGATGCCGCCGAAGCGGAAGGAGGTGGCGAGTTCGAGGTGGCCCATGGTCTGGCGGCGGGCTTCCAGCGCGCGCAGGATCTGGTCGGGCGGGCCCCAGACGGCGGCCTTCATGAAGCCGTCGATCATGCCTTCGACGCCGGCTTCGCGGGCGATTGCGGATTTCTGAGCGTAGGCGTTGTAGCCTTTAACTTCGGAGAAGTGCTCGCCCATCAGCTCATAGTGTTCGATGTTGCTTTTGACGAAGGAGCCCATGTGGCGGCGGGAGATTTCCTCGGCGTCGGGCCCGGTGATGCAGACGCAGAAATCGGCGATGAGTTCGGGGGGGGCGACGCGGGCGTGGTTTTCCTGGAACAGCTCGCGGTATTTCAGGATGGCGGGCATGCGCAGGTGCCACGGACGGTCGGCGAACATCACCATGCGGGCGCCGAGGCGGGCGGCGGAGGCGAGGCTGTCGTCGGAGGAGGCGACGGCGTAAATGCGGTCCGACATGTCGTATTTGGGGCGCGGGCGGAGTTCGACGCGGGGTTGCGGGTAGTATTTGCCGTCGCCCTCGATCCAGCCGGTTTTGACGGCGTCGATGATCATGGCGGTGGCTTCGTCGAAGCGTTCGCGCGACTGGTCCATGGTCTGGTTGAAGGCGTGGAATTCGCGGCGGGCGAGGCCGCGGCCCATGCCGAGACGCAGGCGGCCGCCCGAGAGCATGTCGAGCACGATGGCCTTCTCGGCGACGCGCAGCGGGTTGTTCCATGGCACGATCACCGCGGCAGTGCCGATGTCGATGTTTGGGCAGAGGGCGGCGAGGTGGGTGAGGACCTGGAAGTTGTCGGGGCAGAAGGAGTAGTCGTTGAAGTGATGCTCGACGGCCCAGAGGCAGGAGAAGCCGAGCTCGTCGGCGAGGCGAGCGAGGCGGATTTCCTCGTCCCATGCCTGATCGTCGGGCATGTTGTCCCAACCGTAGGTGGCGAAAATCATCTGAATGCCGACGTCCATGGCGTACTCTCCCGCAGCAGGTTTTGTGGCTATCTTGGAGCGATGGGCGGCGATGCGCTAGCCCTGGCGGAGGTGCTGTGCAGACGTTGCTGATCGTATACCACTCGGCCACTGGCGGGACGCGGCAAATGGCGGGCGCGGCGCTGGCGGGGGCGTTGGGCGAGGAGGGGGTGGCGAGCCGGATGCTGCACGCGGGGGTGGCGGGGCCGGCGGATGTGCTGGAGGCGGATGGCTATGTGTTCGCGGCGCCGGAGAACCTGGGCAGCCTGGCGGGGGTGATGAAGGATTTCTTCGATCGTTGCTATTACCCGGTGCTGGACCGGGTGGCGGGGCGGCCGTATGCGGCGATGGTGTGCGCCGGCAGCGACGGGCAGGGGGCGGTGCGGCAGATCGGGCGGATTGTGACGGGGTGGCGGCTGCGGGCGGTGGCGGCGCCGTTGGTGGTTTGCACCCATGCGCAGACCAGCGAGGCTATCCAGGCCGCCAAGGTGATCGGGGCGGAGGATTTGGGGCGCTGCCGGGAGCTGGGCGGGGGGTTGGCGGCGGGGATGGCGCTGGGGGTATTTTGACGGTTAAGGCTTGGTGATGATGAAGATGTTCGACAGCCAGTGGCTGGGCGGGCCGGCGGCGCCATCTTCGCGCATTGTCCGTCGTCAGAACATTTGGCGCAACTCGCGGGGTAGATTCTCGGAGTGTGGGCCTCGTCTGGGGGCTGATGTTAGGCGGCGAGCTTGCGGTGTTGCAATCGCCGATGCTCGATGGTCTTTCGTTTGATTCCTTCACGCTGTTTGA